>JAGLEB010000145.1 GCA_023145275.1 Flavobacteriales bacterium
CCTACAAAATATTGGGATATGTACGACGAGAGTAAAGTTCCACTTTCGTTGAATCAAGAAAAATCAGAAGATGGTTTTGATTTAGCATACCATCCATCGTGGGAATTAAGTTCGTATAAAGTTCCTGGTTACGATTATAAAGAAATCGATGGAGTTATTCGTATTCCAGAAAAACAACAACGACAATTAATTCACGGTTACTATGCTGCCACATCTTATGTTGATGCACAAGTAGGAAAATTAATTACAGAACTAAAGAAAGAAGGGCTAGATAAGAATACAATTATTATACTTTGGGGAGATCACGGGTGGCATTTAGGAGACCATAGTTTGTGGAATAAACACACAAACTTTGAGCAGGCAACACGTTCGCCAATGATAATAGTTGACCCGAGCATAAATAAAAAAATAGTGGTTAATTCGCCAACGGAGTTTATTGATATTTATCCAACACTTTGTGATTTAGCAGGAATATCATCACCAAAAAATTTAGCAGGAGTTTCATTAAAACCATTAATTAATGGGGAAACTAAAAGAGTAAAAGAATTTGCTGTATCAGAAATAACAAGAGGAAAAATTATCGGATATTCATTAAGAAGCGATAGATACAGATATACAGCTTGGGTTGGAGAAGATCCGATAAATACAAAAAAGCTAAGCGAAAACAAGATTATAGGAGAAGAGCTTTACGATTACAAAGTAGATCCATTGGAAAGAAAAAGTTATATTAACGACCCTGAATACAAAGCTATTGTTATAAAAATGAGAGAGGATTTTGAAATCTTCTTCGACACAGAAAGAGCTAAAGAAGGGAATGTGGAGTAGCTAAAATAGCTCGAAGTTTGAAGCTGAAAGGTGAAAGCTAGAAGTAAAATGTATTTGGCTCTATTTGTCGAGGTTTTATAACCTAGAATGCTCGTCATCCTGAACGGAGTTTTTGAAGTGATAACGAAAAAAATGTAGCTGAAGGATCTATTACAATGATGAAATATCTATTTTGGAATAGATTCTTCGACTTACTCACCAACTTTATTATTGGTGTTCGTGAATCGCTTCGCTTATTTCGCAAAGTCTCCGCTCAGAATGACGAATTTGGAAATACAGACATGAGTATCAAAATTCCTGAAATAACAGTTATTTCCATAAAACTTGAAACATAACTAACAAAGTAAATGATAATTAAATAAATTAGTATGAAACATATAATTTCCGCACTAGCAATTTTAAGTATTGTATTTTTAAGTACAGATACTAATGCACAAACTACAAAAAAGAATATTCTATTTATTGCAATAGACGATATGAAACCTATTTTGGGAGCTTATGGCGATGATTTTGCAATAAGTCCTAATATAGATAAACTTGCAGATCAAGGCGTTGTGTTTGATAATAACCACTGTCAATATGCAGTTTGTGGTCCATCACGTGCTAGTTTGCTTTCTGGTCAACGTCCAGATCAAACACAAATATTGGATCTTAAAACTAAGATTCGATCTAAACGACCAAATGTTACTACACTACCTCAGCATTTTAAGCAAAGTGGATACATAACTTATGGTGTTGGGAAAATATACGATCCTCGTTCGGTAGATAAAAAGCTAGATGAAAAATCATGGACAAAATATATCTATCCTCCACAACTTAAGTACCACGAAGGATACAAAACTCCCGAGTTTAGTTATTATCAGAAACCTGATAATAGAGCTAGAATCGCAGAGTTACGTAAAGAGGCTGTAGAGAAAGGTATTGAAAAGAAAAAGATTAATAAGTACATATTGAAAAGGTTCAAGCCTGCTTATGAGAAGGCAGATGTACCTGATGATGCATATATTGATGGAGCAATAGTAAACGGAGGTATAGAATTGATGAAAGAAGCTAAAGCAACTGGGAAACCATTCTTTTTAGCAGTCGGTTTTAAACGTCCTCACCTGCCATTTAATGCACCAACAAAATATTGGGATATGTATGACGAAAGCAAAGTGCCTTTGGCTGCATTTCAGCAAAAAGTAGTTGGTGGATATGAGAGAGCATATCACAAGTCTCCTGAGTTAGGATCATATCAAGTGCCTGGTTACACTTATCATCCCGTAAATGGTGTAATTGAAATGCCAGAGGAACAACAACGCACAATGATACATGCCTACTATGCTGCTACAACTTATGTTGATGCACAAGTTGGTAAACTAATGGCTGAACTTGAAAAAGAAGGATTGGCAGATAATACAATAGTAATCCTTTGGGGAGATCACGGATGGCATTTAGGAGATCATAGTTTGTGGAATAAACATTCAGATTTTGAGCAAGCAACACGTTCGCCAATGATAATTTTTGACCCTAGTATTGGGAAGAAGATAGTTGTAAATTCTCCAACAGAGTTTGTAGATATTTACCCTACTCTATGTGATTTAGTAGATATCGAAGCTCCACAGAACTTGGCAGGAACAAGCTTAAAGCCTTTAATAAACGGTTCAAAAGATAGAGTGAAAGATTATGCTGTTTCTGAAATTACTAGAGGTGAAATTATTGGATATTCGTTGAGAACCGATAGATATAGGTTAACAACTTGGGTAGATAACGACCCGAGATATGCTAAAAAGTTAAACTCAAAAAATATTGTAGCAGAAGAGCTTTACGATTATGAAACCGATCCTTTGGAAACGGTAAACTTAACTAAAGACAAAAAGTATAAAGATGTTTTAAAGAAGCTACGTGCTGATTTTAAAGATTACTTCAACAATGCAAATCAGTTTAGTGGCGATGTTGTAGTAAAATAACTAAGACACTATTTCTCTCCTATTAGAAGTGTATTATAGTAATTATTATGTGCTAAGTGTACAACTACTAGGAGTTTTAATCATAAATTTAACTCTAAAAATACTATATGAGCAGGTTTTTAAAAGTATTCATATTATTGATATTTATTTTTTCGACCACGTCGGTTTCGGCTCAAACAAAATCCCAAAAAAAGAATATTTTATTTATTGCGATAGACGATATGAAACCAATTTTGGGAGCATATGGAGATGATTTTGCAATAAGTCCAAATATTGATAAACTAGCAAATCAAGGAGTTGTTTTCAATAATAATCATTGTCAGTTTGCTGTTTGTGGTCCTTCTAGAGCAAGTTTGTTTTCGGGGCAAAGACCAGATCAAACACAAATAGTAGACCTTCACACTCTCATCAGAGATAAAAGGCCTAATGTTACAACCCTACCACAACACTTCAAGAATAGTGGATATACTACTTATGGAGTCGGTAAAATTTACGATCCACGCTCTGTAGATAAAGGTCATGATAAAGTATCATGGAGTAAGTTTATTCTACCTGGTAGATTGAAGTATCACGAAGGTTTTGGTAAGCCAGAGTTGAGCTATTATCAAAATCCTGAAACAAAAGCAACAATCACCAAACTCCGCAAAGAAGCTGAGTCTAAAGGAATAACTGATGGCAATAAACAGTATCATTATATTGCAAAAAGATGTAAGCCGGCTTACGAGAAAGCAGACGTTCCTGACGATGCTTATATAGATGGAGCAATTGTAAATAGCGGTATAGAATTACTTAAAGAGGCAGCAAAAAGCGACAAACCATTTTTTCTAGCCGTTGGATTTAAGCGTCCTCACCTACCTTTCGTTGCACCAACAAAATACTGGGATATGTACGACGAAAGTAAAGTGCCCATGGCTGCATTTCAACAAAAAGTAAAAGGAGGAGTTGATGTTGCATATCATAACTCACCGGAACTTGGCTCATATCAAATACCTGGATATACTTACAAACTAGTAGATGGAGTAGTAGAACTGCCAGAACAACAGCAGAGAAAACTTATTCATGGTTATTATGCTGCAACGTCTTATGTTGACGCTCAAGTAGGAAAATTAATGGCAGAGCTTAAGAAACAAGGCTTAGATAAAAATACAATTGTAATACTTTGGGGAGATCACGGCTGGCACTTAGGAGATCACAAGTTGTGGAACAAACACTCAAATTTTGAGCAAGCAACTCGCTCACCAATGATAATTATTGATCCTAGTATAGGTAAGGAAGTTAAAGTTAATTCGCCTACAGAGTTTGTTGATATATATCCTACTCTATGTGATTTAGCTGGAATTGAGGCTCCACGAAATTTGGCAGGAGTATCGTTAAGGCCACTTATTGATGGGAGTAAAACGAAAGTTAAAGAATACGCTGCATCGGAAATGACTAGAGGTAATCCGGCAGGCAGCATTATAGGATATAGTATAAGAACTGATAGATACCGTTATACTGCATGGGTTAAAGGGAGTCCAATGAAAGCCAAGAATCTTATTTTAAAGAATATAGTAGGAGAGGAATTATATGATTATAAGAAAGATCCACTAGAGACAGTAAACTTCGCAAATGATGCAGAGTACAAAGATGTTTTAAAAGATTTGAAATTAAAGTTTAGATACTTTTTCAATAATGAAAGAGCTGCTGCAGGAGATGTTGTAGCCTCGAACTGGAGAAAAGAAGCAGAGGAAAGGATTGAAAAATACAGAAAAGGAAATGTTGAATTAACTATCCTCGATAATAATGGGAATCCCTTTGTTGGAGATGTTAAGATAGAACAAGTTTCACATGATTTTAGGTTTGGAGGAATTATAAATTCTAGTCTTTTTGTTGGTAGTAAAAACAAAGTTTATAAAAGAGCATTTGCTAGTGCTTTTGAACACGCAGGTTTCGAAAATGCATACAAGATAAAACATAAGGTAAGGGCCACTGAGCGTACTCCTGAAATTATAAAGTGGTTAAATTCTGAAAATATTTCTTTAAGAGGTCATGCATTAATTTGGGAAAAAGATAAATTTATGACAAATAGTTTGAAGAAGCACCTAGCAAAAAAAGATACTCTTAAGGTGATGAAAGAGATGGAAGATTATCTTGTTTATGCTAGTACTTTTTACAATGTAAGGGAATGGGATGTTGTAAATGAGCCAAGAGACAATCACGATCTAAACGATTTGACTAATCAAAATACATTTGTTTACTGGTATAATACAGCTGATAAATATAGACGTAATAAAAATGTAAAGTTTTTTTATAACGAAAATAAGGTTGTATCAGCTCCATACAAAATTGCAGAAAAGAATATCTACACTTACTACAATCATATTAAAGACATTGTGGATGCTGGAGCTCCTATTGATGCAATAGGCTTTCAGTCTAGATTCCGTCAGAGAATTACGCCAGAAGAGATATATAGACGAATATGTATTTTCGAGGATTTTAATTTACCAATGTTAGGCACTGAGTTTGAAATTATAGATAATAATATTCAAACTTTTACAGATGATGAAAGAGCTGAATTTACAGAAGAGGTGATGACAGTTTTTTTTAGTCATCCAAAAATGTTAGGATTATACTTTTGGACTCCTTTTTCAGATATTAACAAAGCATTATTTGACATGAATGGTAAACCATACAAGAATGGTAAAGTTTGGTTAGATAAAATTAACGAATGGACAACTAATGTTTCTACGAAAACTGACAAAGATGGAAAAGCCTCTTTTAGAGGATTCAAAGGGGAGTATAGAATTACGGCTACTGTAAAGGGTAAAGAAAAGTATAAGTATATTACTGTATTAGAAACTGATAATATCGCAAGCATTAAATTATAATTGTCTAGTATAACCTTAAATCTGCCTGCGGATTTAAGGTATAATATAAAAATATATAGAAAGGTATTTGCTTTAAGCAAGTACCTTTTTTATATTGCAGTAGATATGAGGAAATATTTTAAAACTTTTTTCACACTTGCTTATGTGTTTTTTTGCTCTGTAACAGTTGGTTACGGACAAAAGGCTGTTGTTTTCAATAACCTTACGGTTAAGGATGG
>JAGLEB010000146.1 GCA_023145275.1 Flavobacteriales bacterium
TGTCGTTCTTAAGTGCGAAACTTTAGTTTATAAAAATTAATTTTAGTCATTTTTTGTAGAGCGACGGCTTTTTTGCTTACTTTTTTGGCTGTTGAACTGCGAAGCAATCATGAAATCAATTTCAAGTTATTATTCTTGAATAAAAAAATAAGAGCCTGCCTGACTTAAAGGCATATAACAGTGATAAATAATTATGCTATATTAATTAGAACTAAGCCTTCTAAAATTAAAAATCGGAGTTCGTTATTCTTTTTGAATATCAAACTTATCTATCGATAGGCGGATAAGGAATATAGATATATGAACATATTACTATTCATGCTTTGCTCTGCAAATTGTATTCTTTATTGTTTTGATGAAATTGCATTTTGGGTGTATATATACAATGTAGATTAGGACTCAGCCGTCCTAGTTTAAGAGTAGTTTTATTTGCTAAAAAAAAAGAATCACCATGAAAAAGGATTGGTAAAAGATATGAGGATCTCTTAATTACTCCAATCAACTTCATGATGATTACTAATATTAACCTAACTATTTATTATACTAAAGTCTATAAAATGCATTTCTAAAGGGTGTGAAAATCGTTCTTTAAATTCTAAAAAACGTTCTTAGTTACCTCTACATCTTCAATATACCCTAACGGATATTATTCTTTTTTAAAAATTCTTGAAACTGACTAGGTTTCTTTGTATGCCAAATAGTAATTGGCAATTTTACTTGCTCTGCCCAAAGTTCTTCTTGCTTTTTTGTATTATTAGCATAGAAAGTATGTGCTTCAACTATTAAACCCGAATCAGATGCCAGCTTTATTATTTGCAATTGCTCATCTGTAAACTTCTTCCTTTGATCTATTGAAATTATCTTTATTTTTAATATTTCCCTAAGATCATTATACTTCTTTAAGTTACTAACCCTAAATAGTACAATTGGCATGTTTTTCTGATCCATTTTGGCAAACTTCTCAGCCATTTCCTTTTTATATCTTGACCTTATAATTACTCTATCCTGAAATCCAGATTCTTTTATTTCATCTACAAAATCACCAAGATATTCAAGTTCTGGTTTATAGTCTATTTTGAACATTATTTTACCATCTCCTTTAGAAATAAAATCTACAAGGAAAGGTACTTTCTCATCACTAAGTTGACCATTTTTATATTTCAAACGCAACTTCTTAATGTCAACACTTGATATATCTGAAACTTTCCCCGTTCCATTAGTTGTTCTCTCTAAAGTGGGATCATGCATTATTACCCACTTACCATCAGAGGTTCTGTGAATATCAGTTTCATATATTTCAAATCCATGATTAATTGCATTCTGAATATTAGCAATAGAGTTTTCAGGAGCTTTATCCGCAAAATCATTTTCGTATCCTCCACGGTGAGCAGCAATAATAATTTTACCAGCAACTATATTTCCTGTACCGCTTTTTGCGGTATTTCGTTTCTCATCCTTTAGTTGAGAACATGAAATCATCCCTGCTAAAAGGAATAATGATAATATTACGTGTCTTTTTTTCATAATTTTTCAAACTTATATTCTAACATTAAATGAAACTAACATTACTCATTAATTACTGCTTTGTCCCAAACTTTCCCAGTATATGCATCTATCATTTCTATTGAAACCTTTTTACCATCAATTTTAACTGATACAACATAATACATCGCTTCTGCAATTCCTGTGGTCACTCCTTCTGAAGAAACAAACTTGTAAGCTGTATCGCTAGTCTTAGCATCTTTCTTCCAACGTTTACCATAGTAAGCATCACCTTTAATAGCATCTTTCTCTTTCTTTAGAGGATATATTGGAGCACCCGCACCTGCCGAAATTATGTAATTTGTATTATTTCTTTTAGTACGGTAGTATATATGATCGTGACCACTAAATACAGCTACTACATTATATTTGTCATATAACTTTGTAACTATTGTTTCTACACCTTCTACATCTTTATATTTTTTTGAGCCTACATCGTAATGAGGGCGGTGTTTAAAAATAAATATCATTTTTCCATTTGCCGATTTTAGCTCATCTTCTAGCTGTGCTAGCTTAACTTTATCGTCTTTAATTTTTGGCCAAGGCAGTGCAATAAATTTTGCATTACCATATTCAAATGAATACATTAAATGACTCATGCCAAAAAAGTTATTGAAGTTATCCATGGCATCATCTCCTCCAAAAGATTCGTGATTGCCTACAGTAGGCCACATAGGATATTTCTTCATAAACCATCCACCATCTTTATCAAGTTGGGCATAATCTACCTTTGCTCTTTCTCCACCACCTTTCACAACTAAATCAGCGGTTGTTAAACAAAACTGAGGGTTTAAAGAATCTGCTCTTTTTAATACTTGCTTGAATGGAGGATTGCCTTTCGAATCACCAAAAACTAAAAAATGCATTTTTGTAACATCCATCCCAGTTTTCTTTATAAGCTTACCCATTTTAGAGACCGGATTGTATGGGTTTGTAGATTCAGGCTCATCGGTAAACTTTACTTTCTTTTGTGAAGAGCAATTAGTAGTGAATGTAATAGCTAAAATCAATAGCAAATACATAAATGTAGTTTTTACAATATTGTTCATGTTATTATATGTAGTTTATATTAGTATATATAAATTCTGATAACAAATAACATATTTATTAATGTATTAACAGTTTTATTATTGTTCAATTTTATATAAAAATCGTTCATATTACTCTAATTAGTCAAACAACAAGTGTAAAAACTCTAGCATCAACTGATCTCAGTCTATTATTACATAAGGAATTTAAAGAATAATAGATTAGAACTATTTGTTAACCTCTATGGTTGCTTTCAAAGCTAAATTGCATTAATTATTTAAAGTTCCTCCTAAAAAAAAATGTTATGATTAAGATTTATAAAGTAGTGTTGGTTTTAGTTTTAATGCTTGCAAATAACTCTTTTTGTGAAATAATTTATGGCAGTACAATTACTCCAATAAAAGGAATTAATACAGAAAAGAAAGTTGTCGCATTTACTTTCGATGATGGCCCAGATGCTACACTTGAATCTGAAATTGCTAAAGTTTTTGAGGATAATGGAGGTCATGCCACATTCTTTAATATTGGTAGAAAGGTTGCAGGTAATGAGGATTTAATTAGAGAAATAATAGCTAGAGGTCATCAATTTGGTAACCACTCTATGACTCACACACGTTTACCAGACTTAGATACTAACCAAGAAATTAAAGACGATATCATTGTATTTCAAGAGTTATATGAAACTACATTCAACTATACTCCTAAAGTATTTAGAGCTCCGTTTCTAGATTACGGACAAACTGGAAAAGCTAATGATGTAACACCCGAAGAAGACAATAGAGTTAGTGCAATACTTTTAGATCAAAACTTAATACCTATCAATGCAAATATTTATGCTGGTGACCCAAGTATGGAAACTACCCCACAACAAGTTATAGATAAGATTACCTATAGTCCAGAAAATGGTTCTATTATTTTATGTCATGAGCGTACTCATACTTTAGAAGCAATGAAAATATTGATTCCGAAATTGAAAAGATTGGGATATAGCTTTGTAACAGTTTCAGAATTACTAGAAATAGGAAAAGGAGTTGTATCGATTGACCCAGATGATAGTAGAATTAAAATTCACGGAGCTAAATTCACCAAAATTGTTGATGACGAGTTAATAATGCACAGGCACACTGATGAGATGTACGAAGGATCAACACCTATTCTGAGGTTTAATCCAGAAAAAGCAAAATCAAGTACTGGTATATCTATCAGATTCAAAACAAAAAGCCCAACGGTAAAAGTAAATCTTAGAATTAGTAAGGAAACATTTAAGAAAAAACCTGCTGGAGGATTTATTGGGATATTTCAGGATCTTAATTCTATTTCAAATCCAATTCATACAAGTCCTGTTGAAGCTATTATACCTAATGATACATACGATATTAGTTACGAAAAAGGGAAAGCATTTACTATTGATATTGTTTCAGGAAATGTAGGAGAGTTAGTTGAGTATAAAATTACACTTCCAATTTTTATTGATATTAACTTAGTAGGATTAGAATTAGAATCAGGAAGTGATTTGGTTGATTATACAGAAGTTGCAAAACCGATTTATGTTGCTTACGGAAACTCTATTACTCATGGTAGAGCGCAGAAAGGAACCAACGAAACATACCCATATTTAATTTCGGAATGGATGAATTGGGAGCTTTACAATATTGCTGTTGGTGGTGGAAAAACATCAAAGGTTATGTCCGAAATGATTAGAGATGAGTTTACACATATAGATTATATGACAGTACTTATTGGATATAACGACTATGCAGGTGGAGGAGAAAGTACTGCTACTTACACTGCAAATTATACCGAATTTCTTGAAATTGCTAGAACTAACCATCCTAATACAAAAATATACTGCCTTACACTTACAGCAACTACAAACACTACAAGTCCAGAGGAAGATTCTGATGTGACAGCAGAGGAGTTTAGACAAGTAGTTAGAGATATTGTTGCTGCTAGACAGAGTGCAGGAGATAGTAATATATTTTTGATAGAAGGTGAAGACATTAGCACTATTGAGGATTTAAAAAAACAAGTACATTTTACTGTAGAAGGAGCTCTTAGAGTTGCCGATAAATTATATCTAGAAATGAATAAAACTCTTTCAACAGAAACAATAAAAAATAAAAAAGTAGGAATTAATATTTATCCTAATCCGGCTACGGACACTTTAATTATTGATAGTAAATCAGGTATTGAAAATGTTAAAGTCTCCGATTTGTCAGGAAAGAAAATTATAGATATGAACTTAATTAAGAACAATAGATCAATTGATATTTCTAGTCTAAAAGCAGGTACATATATTTTATCTACTACATCAAACTACAAGACTTCTACTGTAAGTTTTATAAAGAAATAGTACTAATTAATTTTCACTCACATACTTAAAACACTTATTATTAGATATCTAATTAATTTTGGGTGAAATCCAAAAAAAACTCGAGGTCATTTAATGGCCTCGAGTTTTTTTAAGTTTATAGGTGGCATTACCTATATTTTAATCATTTTACTTATCGATATCCCTTCACTTGTCCTTATCTCTACTATGTATTGATTAGGTGTTAAGGAACTAACATCTACATTGTTTTTAGGGCGTTTAATAGTTCTTACAACCATGCCATTCATGTTAACAATTCTAATAGATTGTATTTTTTTTGATTCATCTATTCTAAGAAAATCACCTACAGGATTTGGATAAATTTTTATATCGATTTTATTAATATCGTCAATAGCCAAATCTTCGTGGGTCACGTCTATTACAATATAATTAATAGAATATTTATGAGCTTCAAATATTTTATTGTTTTCAAAATAGCCCTTGTACGGTTTTACATTTGCAAAATCCTCTGGCCCACCACCTTCAGTAGTTCCCGTTTCTTCATTAATATAAAACTTACTTGTTCCGCCATTCATTGTTTGACCATCGCCTATACTAGTAGCATAAATCTCGTACCAATAAGCATCCCCGAAAGTCATGTTTTTCGATGAAGCATCAGGAATTTTAACTTTTACTTTCTGAGTGCTTCCAGTTTCATTAATAATTACTACTCCAATTTTGTTGTCGCTAAACCTAGATGCAAACACCTCTACCCCCGATGTATTAGATGTAGCACCAATAAGTCTATCTCCAAAATAAGATTCGAAATAACGGTAAGACATGTATGCTTGCCTGGGAGTATAATCTGCTTGATTAAGATCCTCTACAGCTATTGTTCCCTTAAAGCTATCAGTAGATCCTGTTTTTGGTCCTTTCCACTCCCCTACCCATTTTGCGGACATACCATATCCATGACGCATCATCTCGCCAATAACTTCGGTTACAAATATTGCATTTACCATAGTCATGTTGTATTTCCCTCTACTATTAAACTCTGTCATAGCAAGAGGATAATGACCTATTGGCTTGCCTACTTCTAAAGTCATATCATTAACCATGGTTTTAATAGTACCTATTTGTTCGGCTCCTTTTAGTATGTTTTTTAAATCTGAATCTTTTTCGCCATAAAAATAGTTGTGTACTACCAAGAAATCAATATGCTCTTTTGCAGCCTCTATAACTTTATTATTCCAATCTTTTGCATCCATTCTATTGTCGAGTATAATAGCTCCAATTTTTATTGAAGGATCTATTTTTTTCATCTCCTCTGCAAAAACAATTAAGTCTTCGCCATATTCCGTTGGAGTTACTTCTCCAATAAAATGACCATCACCATCGCTTCCATCAACATAAAAACCATCTTCCCATTTTCCGTAAATTTCGTTACCAATCTCCCAATATTTAATATTAGCATCGTTATCTACATTCATATATTTAACAAACTTAGCAGCATATTGAGCAGCTTTTAATACTCTCTCAGTTCTATTAGATGCTTTCATGTAACGAGCCATAAAATAGTTAACTACTACAGTTGCTTCTCCATTAACTTCACTCTTAAATTGTATAAAATCTGAAGGTTTAAAATTCTTTGATTTTGTTCCATCAATTATTCCTACATTAGAACTAGCACCATCAGGAACTTCTTTTTTTATTTTCACCTTATGAAGTTCAGAGGTAGAAGGAGCATTTCCATCAAAGAAAAATTCGTTACTACCACTACCTGCTGGGTACCTATATGTTTTCCATCCAGATTGTTTATATAATTCCGTTCTTGTAGGATTAGTAGCCATTTCATTACTACTCCTGAATGTAGTATTCATTCCTAAAACTGTAGGATATATTTTATTTATTTCGTCATTCAAGTAAATTGTAATGACAGCGTTATTGCCACTTGCCAATAAATCTTTCTCAGTAAAAGCACTTGGAAGATTGAATATTTTTGGTTCCCAAACCTCATCAAAGAACAATCTTGAAGGATCTATTTTTTGGGCAACTAATGTATTCAAGAAGCTTGTCAATAGTAAGAATATAAGAATAGAGTAATTTTTTAATCTCATTTTTACTTTTTTAGATTGAGATACAAATTTTAAAAACTAATAGTAATTATTGGTTTAATTAACGTTCAAGGAGGTTTGTTTGTGGTTCATTGATCCAATACCCAAAGGGTAGAAAGAGAAGGACCATCGGTCTTCATCATCATTCCGTTTTGTTACACTTAGCATATCTGCAAAGATAAAATTAGCTTTCATAAATCATTGAAGCTATTTCATAAGAGAGGTATTGAATTTATCTCAATATATGCAATAGATATATCTAATAAAAATATGTGCAAATAATTAAGGGTTCACTTATATTTAGATCACTTTCATTGTAGATGAGATACTAAACCTGTACGGTCAACAAGGACAATATCAGTTGGCCTTTTTAAGTCTTTCTCTCT
>JAGLEB010000147.1 GCA_023145275.1 Flavobacteriales bacterium
TAGAGTGACACCGTGACTATACCTGCCAATACAATACACCACGTTTAAACAAGAAGTGCCAAAGCACGACAAACAAGTGCCATAGGCACAATAACCCGCAAACCTGCTTTTCGCAGGTATTGCACTAAACACATTCACCTTAAGCTATATTTCACTATAAAAACTGAGATGTTTGGATTTGTCTCTAAATACACAGCGTCACTTAGAGTGACACCGTGACTATCTTCACAATACAACACCACGTTTAAACAAGAAGTGCGGAAGCACGATAAACAAGTGCCGTAGGCACAATCACCAGCTTAGCATAACCTGTTTACATTAATAATCCAAGGTATTCTAGATATCTACCTAAAGTCGGGAGATAACCGCGTTCAGTTTTGTTGTAGTGCATTAAAAAAAAACTATCCTCTGTTTTGTACATAGAAACAATATTATTTTATTTTAGCATAAATAAATTTATAGATAAATGTCTTCTAACTTTACAGTCTACAACGCTTCAGCTGGATCAGGAAAAACATATACAATAGTAAAAGAGTATCTGAAGATTGTGCTCGCATCAACTTCGCCTTTTAGTTATCAGAATATTTTAGCTATCACCTTTACTAATAAGGCAGCTGCGGAAATGAAAGACCGTATATTTAAGCAGTTAAAAGAGATAGGGAGTACTGATTTTGCTAAACCTAGCGATCTGTTGGTCGATTTAGAGAATGAACTGCAGATTGATAGAGATACCCTAGCTCTTAGAGCAAATTCTATTGCCTCAAATATTCTACATGATTATTCTAGGTTTAATATTTCTACGATAGATAAATTCACACATAAGCTTATTCGTACTTTTTCCTTCGATCTTGGCCTGCCAATAAATTTTGATATAGAGATGAATACTAGTACTATTCTGTCTGATGCCGTAGATGTTTTAATTTCCAAAATTGGTAGTAAGAAAGATTTAACAAATGCTCTAGTAAATTTTTCTTTGAGAAATTTGAGAGATGGCAAAGCTTGGGATATTTCTCATTCGTTAAGAGAGATATCTAATGAGTTGTTTAAAGAGGATAGTGCGGAAGAGATTGAGACATTAAAGAATTACTCTATTAATGATTTTATTGAGTTGTCGAGGATATTACGTGGCGTAGAAAGCGAGTCTATATCAGAGTTAAAGAAATTAGGTAAAAGTGCCTTAGATCTGATTGCTTTAAATGAGCTTAGCGATGATATGTTTTCCTATAAAGCCGTTCCTAAGTATTTTGTAAAATGCAGCGATGGTGTATTCGATACCGAAATACCGAAACAGGTAGCCAAGTTGTTTGATAAAGGGCAGCTATATTCAAAGGCTAAATCAAAACAACCGTGGGCAGCTGTTATTGATTCTATATTTGATGATCTCCTTCAATACTATTCGCAAAGTAGAAAATGGATTGAAGACTCTGGATCATTGCTGATCTTAGTAAGGCTAATATTGCGCAATATTGACTCTATCACTGTTTTAAACGAGGTAGATAAGGAGCTTGAAGAGATTAAGAAACACAATAATGTTTTATTTATTTCGGAATTTAATAAAAGGATTTCTAATGAGATAAAGAATCAGCCTGTACCTTATATATATGAACGAATTGGTGAAAAATTTCAATATTTCTTTATTGATGAGTTTCAGGATACATCGGTGCTACAGTGGGAAAATTTAATGCCTTTGATCGAAAATTCAATCGCAACTGGTGGGAACTGTGTTATTGTTGGAGATGGTAAACAAGCTATTTATAGATGGAGAGGAGGAAAGGCTGAACAATTTATTAACCTAAGTCAGAGAAAAGTTGATTTCCCATTCGAAATTTCTCCAGCAACGTTAGATAGAAATTATAGAAGTTATAGTGAGATTGTTAATTTTAGTAACGACTTTTTTAAATTTGCATCTAGTACATTTACTAGCGAGAGCTATAAGGATATGTATATTGATGGCAATAATCAGAAATCTAATAGTAAACTGGGGGGATATGTTGAAATAGATTTTATCGAGAAAAATGAATTGGAAGATATAGAAGATCAGAATAATTCTAAAACCGAAATTATTATTAGAGATCTATTGCACGAAGGCTATTCACTAAAAAATATTTGCATTCTTACAAGGAATAACAAGGAAGGTGTGTCTGTTTCTAATTATTTGATAGAAAATGATATAAGCGTAGTTTCTAAAGAATCACTACTGATAAAAAATGTTAAGCAGGTTGAGTTCTGTATTCAAATATTGAAATTAATAAATTCTAACGATGATTTCGATGCTCGATTAAAAGCTGTTGAGTTTCTGATTCACTCCTCGAAAATTGACATTGGAGAAAGGGATAGACACGATGTTTATACTGAATTTATACCATTGGGTTCATTAGGGTTTTTCGAAAGGCTAAATAGATATGGAGTAGATTTCAGCCTTGAAAGGTTTCTTAAGTTACCTTTTTATGATGCAATGGAGGAATTGATAAGAGTTTTTAGTCTTGGAGATGATGCTAGCACCGAAATACAATTCTTTTTAGATTTTGTTTTAGAATTTAGTTCTAAGAACAATACTGGAATAAACGCTTTTCTAGAATATTGGGATGATAAAAAAGATAAGTTAAGTTTGGTGATTCCCGAAGGTTTAGATGCTGTTCAGGTGATGACAATTCACAAATCTAAGGGTCTGGAGTTTCCAATAGTAATATTCCCTTATGCAAACTGGTCTACTAGCGACCGTAATCCACGCACGTGGATAGAATTAGAGAATGCTGAGGAAAGTTTTAATGGCATAAAAAATGCTCTAGTACCTATTAATAGGGAGTTAGCAGCAACAAAAATTGGGAAGAAGATATACGATAAACACGAGAATGAGGTGAAACTTGATAATCTTAACCTGCTTTATGTTGCAATTACAAGACCTGTTCAACGACTTTATGTAATTACCTATAGCGATAGTAGAAAAAAATTGTCGGAGTATTTTTTGCAGTACTTAAAGTCAAACTCAAAATATATTTCTAGCCATTTGAAGCAACTTGGTGATAAGTTTTATTTTGGCGAAAAGGAGTTTATTAAGATTGATGACAGTTCCGCTCTTGGAAAATATGAGATTGATAGTTTTAAGTCATATCGTTGGACTGATAGGGTTAGAATGAGTCTTGAGGCTCCGATGTTTTGGAATGTTGGGGAGGTTACCGATAGTGAGTACGGTAAGCTTGTTCACCTTATACTTTCTAAGGTTAATTATCTTTCAGATGTAGATATAGTCATTGACAATTTATTGCTCGAAGGTAGTCTTGATCTTTCGGTAGTTGATAAAATAAAAATATTGTTGGGCGAAGTAATTTCTCATCCAATGCTTAATGAACTGTTTTTTGATGATAAGATTGTGAAAAATGAACAAGACATATTTTTGGACGATGGTAGAGTTTTAAGGCCTGATAGGGTTGTTATTGATGGTAATACTGCTACCGTTATTGATTATAAAACAGGCACTAGGATAGAGGAGCATGACGAGCAGCTTGTCTCTTATGCTAAGGCCTTGGAAGAGCTTGGTTATACTGTTGATAAAATGCTTTTAGTTTATTTAAAAGATGAGCTTGAGGTAGTATCTGTTTAGAAGAAAATAACTTAGATTTGCGTATGCTATTTGATGAAATTTTAGGACACGATCGTGTTATAGAACATTTAAAAAACTCTGTTGATTCAGGAAAGGTAAGCCATGCTCAAATGTTTTCTGGACCTGAGGGTTCTGGAATCCTGCAGCTAGCCTTTGCATATGCACAGTATGTGCTGTGCTCTCAGAATAAAACTAGTGAAGCTTGCTATAAAAAAGTTTCAGATCTCAATCATCCTGATTTGCATTTTGTGTATCCTGTAAATACAAATACAGTGATAAAGAGTAAACCTATCTCTCGGGATTTTATCAAGGAGTGGCAAGAGTTTATTCTCGATGATAAGTTTGCAAGTATACAAGATTGGTACGAAAAGATAGGGATAGATAAAAAGGCTGGGAGAATAGGAGTAGATGAGGCTGCAGATATTGTGAAAAATATGATGTTAAAAGCCTATGAAGGCGATTTTAAGATCATGATTATCTGGATGCCCGAATTAATGAACATACAAACAGCCAATAAACTTTTAAAATTAATTGAAGAGCCTAGTGGTAAGTCTCTTTTTATATTTGTTACCGAGAATGAAGAGTCAATAATTAAAACTATTCTTTCTCGTACTCAAATAGTTTATATAAAAAGACTGAGCGATGATAATGTTAAGAATTACTTAATCGACGAGTTAAATATTGATGCTACAAAAGCTGCAGATATTTCCATAAGAGTAGGAGGGAATGTCCGAGAAGCTAAGAATTTGCTTATTGAAGATGAGGAGGAAGGACGTTTTCAGGAGTTGTTTGTAGATTGGGTTAGAGGATCTTTTAAGGCTGATATAAAAATGCTGATAGATTGGGCTGATTTGATGGCTACTAATGGTAAACAGTTTCAAATTAATTTTCTGAAATATGCCGTTAGAGTTTTCAGACAAGCACTTTTAGAAAACTATGAGGCTAAAGAGTTATCTTTTTTAAAACTTGAGGCGAAAGGTTTTCGTTTCGAAAGTTTTATAAAATTTGTTCATGGACAGAATATATTTGATTTAATAAACGAGATAGATTTGGCGATTTTTCACATCGAAAGAAATGGGAATCCTAGGATCATATTGCTGGATGTTTCTGTTAAAATTACGAGAGGTTTGCACAAAAAGTATAAAGCTTAATATCTGTTAATAAAAATGCTTAAAGAAATATCTAGTACTCAAAACACGTTTATAAAAGAACTAATTCAGCTTCGAGATAAATCTCGAGTTAGAAAGAAAAAATCGTTGTTTCTGATTGAAGGTCTTAGAGAACTTAGTGTTGCTATAAAAGGTAATTATACGGTTGATCAAATTTTGTTTCTACCAAAAATTATAGATGTAGATACTATAGAGAATCTATTTAAAGGGGGTGTACTTCCTGAACTAATTTCTATAAGTGAAGATGTTTATAAAAAGCTTGCCTATCGAGAATCTACTGAAGGAACTATTGCTATTGCCCGAACAAAGAATCATAGTATTGTTGATCTTAAATTAGCTAATACAAAACCGCTAATTCTTATTGGAGAAAGCATCGAGAAACCTGGAAATATTGGAGCAATCTTGCGTACCGCCGATGCTGCAAATATTGATGCTGTAATAATAGCTAATCCAAAAACAGACCTATACAATCCTAATGTGATTCGTTCTAGTGTTGGGTGTATATTTACAAATAATGTTGTTACGGGGACTAATGAAGAGATAATTTCGTGGTTAAAATTGAATAATATTAATATTTATTCGGCAGCACTTACGGCTTCAAAACCATATATAAATATTGACTTTAGAGATGCATCAGCCATTGTTGTGGGCACTGAGTCTACTGGTCTTACAAGTGATTGGCTAGAGGCTTCAAAACAGAATATTATTATCCCTATGGAAGGAGTAATAGACTCAATGAATGTTTCAGTTTCTGCAGCCATTATTTTGTTCGAGGCAAAAAGGCAGAGAATTTTATAGCCTGTGTTGGCTAATTCAATATCTAATTGTATAAGTTATGATTCTCATCACTTTTTCATTGATTTTTTGCCCAGTCCTTAAAAGATAAAATTATTGATCTCCTAAATGTGTTTTTTGTGATTTTTGATTCTCTTTTTTTATTCAAGTTCAAATTCCAAATTGGATAATAATGCAAATCAGGATAGTATTGATACAAAAGTTGAAGCTATTTTACGAAAGATGACTATTGAAGATAGGATTGGTAGGCATGAAATATATTGCAGAAAAAGGCGATTTCAAAATTACTATTGGTAGAATATCTGCTGATCTAAAGATACTTGATGCCATTAATCTCGATAGTCAATGATCGTAAAAAAAATACGAGGGCTTAGCAAATGCCAAGCCCTCTAATATTCAATAATGGCTACCACAGTAATGTATGTTATGCTGTATCTGTAATCTCAATCTATATCTTAACTATGAGAAATAAGTGTGCAATTGAATTTACGAGTCCCTTAATCTCTTGATTTTGCTATATAATACTTATGAGATAGCCAATTTTATATTATCCATTCTGCTCATTGAAATTTATAGCCAATAATCATTAATGGATGTTTATTTGAATTACAATTCGTGATTAAAAATAAGATATATTATTGACGGTGGATTGTTAATGATATATAGATATTAACAGTGTTATTAACATTTGTTAGCGTCTAAAGGGTTCTCTAAATCGGAAAATAATATATGCGAGGCCCATTGTCAACTTTTTCAGGAATCTTAATCTCGTGTGATGAGATGAAATTATTTATTAAACCAACTTGCATTTCGGCATCATCATTACAAGTGTGATACATCAATAAGTCTTCTCCTAAATTACTGAAGACCTCTCTTAGTACGTTATCATACATTTCGTGCCATTTTTTGTCATGCCAATTACATGTAGTTAATTCAGGAATTGCTTCACCTATTTTTTTCGGATCTCCAGACTTTAGTAATGTTACAATTTCGTCTTTTGTCATTGTTCCGTCACAAATAAGATTGTCATCTTTTTCTATTGCTTCTGCAATTCCTATTATCAGAGCCTTCGAAAATACAGATTTCGCATCGGTAAGCGTTAGGAATTTATGTTCATCATCATCGTAAATGGCCTTGTTATATGCTTTTTCGAGAGCTTGAAGTTCGTCATGAGTCCCCGAAAATCTATACTCCTTAACGGAAACAAGCATAATGTTTCCCGCATCGTCAGTGTCGTCTGGAGCTGCTCCGTGATTTACCTGAACAGATACTCCTTCATCCCACCTGAAAACAGTTGTAGTATGTGGAGGCCATAGTAGTGATGAGCGCCCTGCAACATCGCTGTATGCATCTTTCTGAAACACAGTTAAAGT
>JAGLEB010000148.1 GCA_023145275.1 Flavobacteriales bacterium
CAATTAATTTTGTGGAGGTTTTTTTTTCAACATTACCTTATAGAGGCCTAATTCACTGCTAAATATCATTAAACTACATTAAGTAAATCATATGTGAAATGCTGATTATTAAATACCTTAATGATATTAAATTCAAGGTTATGATACAGCTGAAAAACAATTTCATTATGGCACCTGTAAAAACAGGTTATGGAAACAATTTAGGCACGGTTACCGAAAGGCATATTCAGTTTTACAAACGTAGAGCAAAGTATATTGGTGCAATTACACTAGAACCACTTTATATTGACAAGAGAATTAGAGAACTACCAACTCAAATAGGTATTGACGCCGAGGATAAAATAAGCGGACTAAAAGGCCTAACAGACGAAATACATAAATCGGACACTAAAGTGATTGCTCATCTCAACCATCCTGGCAGGATGGCAAATCCCAAAATTCCCGGTAATATTTTTTTATCGTCAACTGATGTGGCTTGTGAGATGGGTGGTGCTAAACCAAAAATGATAGATGAAACAGAATTCTCAGAAATACTGCAGCTATTTGCTAATTCTGCTATACTTGCAGAAAAATCGGGATTCGACATAATAGAGCTGCAATTCGGGCATGGGTATTTAGCGGCACAATTTCTATCACCTAGAGTTAATAAGCGTAAAGATTCATATGGAGGAAGTTTCGAGAATAGGATTAAGTTTCCTCTTCAAATTTTAGACATTGTAAAGTCAGTAACTAATCTTCCAATAATAGTTCGTATAAGTGGAGATGAAATGATAGAAGACGGTATTAAGATAAACGAGATGATATCGTTTTCTAAAATTTTAGAATCAAAATCAGTAAGCGCCATTCATGTTTCTTCTGGGACGATTTGCAATACCCCTCCATGGTATTTTCAACACATGTTTGTGCCTAAGGGAAAATCTTGGGAATTGGCAGGCAAAATAAATGATAGCATAAATATTCCTGTAATTTTTGTAGGGCAAATAAATGAGTTTGATGATGTAGATAAAATTTCAAATAGATTTAATCCAGGACTCATAGCTATCGGAAGGGCTTTAGTTGCTGACCCCGACTTTGTAGGTAAATATTTAGGTAAGGTTGGTGGTAATCTAAGACCGTGTATGGCATGTAGCGAAGGTTGCTTAGGAGGAGTTAAAAGTGGAAAAGGACTTGGATGCACTGTTAACCCCGAAGTTGGAAAAGAAGGCAAAACTTATGAGATTACAACATCACCTAAGAACATTGCAGTTGTTGGCGGTGGGCTAGCCGGACTTACGGCAGCGGTAACATTAAAACATAGAGGGCACAGAGTCACATTATTTGAAAAAAACAATCTTGGAGGTCAGTTTTTACTTGCTCCACTTCCACCCCACAAATCATCATTACAAAAAATCATAAACTACTTGGTAGCAGAAATGAAATTCAACAATATCGAACTTGTGGAAAAAGAATTCATTACAGATGATCAAAATAATTTTGACGAAATTATTGTTGCAACAGGGTCTAAACCTATAGTTCCCCCAATCAAGGGGCTTAAAGAATATTTTTGGGCTGAAATTCTTCAAAAAGAAAACTTACCAAAAAACAAAAATGTGCTTATCGTAGGTGGCGGGCTAATAGGTACTGAAATAGCCTACAAATTATTAGTTAATGAGAATACTATTTACATTGTTGAAATGCTAGATTCTATTGCAAGAGGTATGGAAATGATAGAGCAAAAGCTCACCTTAAAAGCTCTGTCAAATAATAATGTAAGCATCTTCTTGAATACTAAAGTTTCTAAAATTAAAGACAGTACCATCTACCTTGATGGTATCAGTAATAAAAGTAAACTAGAAAATATAGATGTGATTGTACTAGCTACAGGAATGAAATCTTACATGCCATTTGCAGGTGATAATAGCAGAAAAAACATTCATGTAATTGGTGATGCTAATAAGGTAGGAAAAGCAAAGGACGCAATAGGAAATGCTTTCGATATGGCAAATAGTCTATAATGGGAAAGCCGCACAAACAACATAACTACAGTTTGTGCGGCTTTCTATTAGTACTCAACGATTAATCATAAAAACAAATATACGAACTTACAGTGTTAGCTTTCATTTTGAAATTCTTGTGATCAACAACTGAAAACTCTTTGCCTACTCTAATTAATCTCCAATGATGCTCGTCTTCTTCCCAAAATTCAATTTCTCCAGATGTTACAACATATCTCTCCTTTGGAATTGCACCAAATTCAAACTCACCAGGAGAAACAATCCCAACTGAAAAGGCTCCTTTATCATCATCATGAGTCAACGACATCACTTTACTACCGTGGTATTCTCGAATTTTATACATAATTTTTTTATTTAAATATTGGCATATCTAAAGTTACAATCTTTTTATCTGAAAAAAAATATAATAGCATATCCTATTTGATGATAATAATCATTAAACTGTTGATAGTGTATATGTTTCTTAAACTTCCGTACACGCAAAATAATTTAACAAATCATACTAAAAAATAGTACAAGCCACTTTATTTTAGATAATTATCACCTAATAGTGGGCTTCTATATGTCTAATACATGAAAAATGGATCTTATGCGTAGCACCCATAAATGATTTTTAAGTTTATCTATTTAGTGAATCTTAGAGAACTATCTATTCTTTTTGGTGACGTATAAAAAACTTCAAGGTCGAGATGATCGAAGATTTAGTAATAGGAGTTTACTTTTGTAAATGACTGATTACAAAATCAAGATCAACAAATAGATTGGTATTTCCTTATAGACACTATTTAATAAAAAACTTTTCTTTTATTATTGATATTAATTCTACTTTTTTATTGAATTATCTAAATATGTACATGATAAATAACATATAGCTTTTTCCCTGTTTAATTGAAAAACTATATAATTTTGCGCTACAAAACAAAAACTATTTTAACCATTATTATGGCTTCATTAAGAGAAGACGCGTTAGATTATCACGCAAAAGGACGACCAGGAAAGATTCAGGTAGTACCAACAAAACACCACCGTACACAACGAGATTTATCATTAGCATACAGTCCGGGTGTGGCTGAACCATGCTTGGAAATTCATAAAGATCCAGAAGATGCATATAAATATACTGCAAAAGGGAATTTAGTTGGAGTTATATCAAACGGAACAGCGGTTTTAGGACTTGGAGATATTGGTGCTATAGCAGGGAAACCTGTAATGGAAGGGAAAGGATTATTATTTAAAATATTCTCTGATATTGATGTATTTGATATTGAAGTTGATGAAACTGATATCGATGCTTTTGTAAAAACGGTAAAAGCCATTGCTCCAACTTTTGGAGGAATAAACCTCGAAGATATTAAAGCTCCAGAATGTTTCGAAATTGAAAGGAGACTAAAAGCAGAATTAGATATTCCGGTAATGCACGACGACCAACACGGTACGGCTATTATTTCGGGTGCAGGTTTGTTAAATGCTTTAGAAATTAATGGCAAAGACATAAAAGATATTAGACTATTTGTTAGTGGTGCTGGCGCCGCAGCTTGTGCTTGTACGAGAATGTACATTCAACTAGGTGTTGATAGAAAAAACATAGTGATGTCTGACGTTAATGGTATTCTAACAAAGAATAGAACTGATTTAAGCATCGTGAACGAGGAGTTTGCAATTGATAGCAATATAACAACTATGGAGGAAGGAATTAAGAATACCGATGTATTCTTAGGCCTTTCGGCTGGAAATATTTTAAAGCCTCACATGCTAGAATCAATGGCTAAAGACCCTATTGTTTTTGCTATGGCTAACCCTACTCCTGAGATTTCTTATGACGAGGCCGTAGCAACTCGCGCTGATATAATTATGGCTACTGGCCGTTCTGATTATCCGAACCAGATTAACAACGTACTTGGTTTCCCATACATATTCAGAGGTGCTTTAGATGTTAGAGCATCTGCAATTAACGAGGAAATGAAAATGGCTGCTGTACGTGCAATTGCAGAGCTAGCAAAAGAAGCAGTTCCCGATTTGGTTAGAAAGGCATACAACAAAGAAAACATGTCTTTCGGTAGAGAATACATTGTTCCTACACCTTTAGACCCTAGATTAATTGAGCGTGTTCCTGCAGCAATTGCAAAAGCAGCTATAGATTCAGGTGTTGCTAGACTTAATATTACTGATTGGGATAAATACAACGAAGGGCTTCTTGAACGTATGGGAATTGATCATGCAATTATGCGTGGTATGACTTCTAAAGCAAAAGCAAATCCTAAACGTATTGTATTTAGTGACGCTAACAATAAAAATATTTTACAAGCTGCAAGAATCCTTAAGGATGAAGGTATAGCATTCCCCGTTTTGGTTGGAATGAAAAGTAGAATAAACAATACAGCTACCGAAAACAATATTGATATATCCGATTTAAAAATCATCGATAATAATGCCGATGATGCTAAAGAACAAAGAGCTAAATATGCAAAATTATTCTTCGATAAGCGTGGAAGAAGCGGAGTATCAAAGCTCAGTGCTGATAGATTAATGGGCGATAAAAATTACTTTGGCGCTGCCATGGTAGAGGCTGGGGATGTTGACGCCATGATTTCGGGTATTTCTTCGCCTTATGCTGATGTTATACGTCCAGCATTAAAAATTGTGGGTAAACGCGACGATGTAAACAAAATTGCGGGGATGTATTTGCTTAGAACAAAGAAAGGTCATTATTTCTTTGCTGACACAAGTATAAACATCAATCCTACTGCCGAAGAATTGGTTGACATTACACTATTAACAAAAGAGAAAGTTGAAGCATTTGGTGTTAAACCAACTATGGCAATGCTTTCTTACTCAAACTATGGATCAGCCGCAGGGGTATCTTCAAACAAAGTGAAAAAAGCAATTTCTATTCTTCACGAAAAGCATCCTGATGTAATAATTGATGGAGAGATGCAAGCTAATTTCGCTCTAAACAAAGAACTGCGTAAAGGAAGGTGTCCTAATTCTAAATTAGAAGATAAAGATGTGAATACATTAATTTTTCCTGATCTAACATCAGGAAACATCACGTACAAAACAATGCAAGAAATTGGTTCTTCAGAAGCAATTGGACCAATTGTTATGGGACTTAAAAAACCTATTCACGTACTTCAATTATCGAGTTCGGTAAGAGAAATTATAGACATGTCGACTATCGCAGTTGTTGACGCTCAAGAAGTAGAGGAATAAAAAAATCGTAGAAACCTGAGAAAGAAGATAGTAACATCATCTAAATCGGACATAATATCTATTTACGAAGAGGCCATCAATAATTGATAGCCTCTTTTTTTTGTACTTTATAAAATCAAAAAACATCAGTATAATATGAAAAGACTTTACACCCTTTAAATACATTTACTCTTACAAGCAAATAGTTAGTTTTCAATGTCTCTTTTATTTCATAAAAAAGTATGACAAATAACATACGTTTTTTTTATGATTAACAGAAAAACTAGATAATTTTGTATTAAGAACTAAAAACTATATATAAACATAATTATGGCTTCATTAAGAGAAGATGCGTTGAAATATCACTCATCAGGACGAAAGGGGAA
>JAGLEB010000149.1 GCA_023145275.1 Flavobacteriales bacterium
ATCCAAGTAGTACCAACAAAAAGACACAGTACACAACGAGATTTAGCACTAGCTTATTCTCCGGGTGTGGCTGAGCCATGTTTAGAAATTGAGAAAAATCCTGAAATGGCTAATGAGTACACTGCTAAAGGCAATTTAGTAGCTGTAATATCAAACGGAACTGCAGTTCTTGGTCTTGGGAATATAGGTGCTTTGGCCGGAAAACCAGTAATGGAAGGTAAAGGACTACTATTCAAGATTTTTGCTGATATAGATGTTTTCGATATCGAAGTTGATACAACTGATGTAGATGCATTTATAGAAACAGTAAAAAATATTGCTCCTACTTTTGGAGGAATAAACCTTGAAGATATCAAAGCTCCTGAAGCTTTTGAAATAGAAAGAAGATTAAAAGAGGAATTAGATATTCCTGTAATGCACGACGATCAGCACGGTACAGCAATAATTTCTGCAGCAGCATTAATTAATGCATGTGAGGTAGTTGGTAAGAAAATTGAAGATGTTAAGATTGTAATAAGTGGAGCTGGTGCTGCAGCAATTTCTTGTACACGCCTGTACAAGTCTATTGGAGCAAGTGCTGACAATATTGTTATGACTGATAGTAAAGGTATCATTCGTAAAGATAGAGGTAACTTAACTGAACAAAAAGCAGAATTTGCAACTGATAGAGACATTCATACTCTAGCAGAAGGACTTGAAGGTGCAGATGTTTTCATTGGCCTTTCGCAAGGAAACATTGTTAGTCCTGAAATGTTGAAGACCATGACTAAAGACCCTATTGTTTTTGCTATGGCTAACCCTACTCCTGAGATTGATTACAACCTTGCAGTAGATACTCGTCCTGATATTATTATGGGGACTGGTCGTTCTGATACTCCTAACCAAGTTAATAATGTACTAGGGTTTCCTTTTATCTTCCGTGGCGCTCTAGATTGTGGTGCTAAAAAAATTAACGAGGAAATGAAAATTGCTGCTGTTTATGCAATTGCTAAACTAGCGAAAGAGCCAGTACCAGAACAAGTAGCATTAGCTTACAACAAGAAAAGTATAACTTTTGGTAAAGAATACATAATTCCAAAACCATTTGATCAAAGACTTATTACCGCAATTCCTCCTGCAATCGCAAAGGCTGCAATGGAATCTGGTGTCGCTACTAAGCCAATTTTAGATTGGGATAAGTACGAGGAAGAGTTATTGGAAAGAATGGGTTGGGAACACAAGATTATTCGTAAAATCCAAAATACTGCTAAGTCTTCGCCCAAGAAAGTTGTTTTTTCTGAAGGAGATCAAATTAATATCATAAAAGCTGCCCAGATTGCAACTGAAGACAAAATGATTACTCCTATACTTTTAGGAGATAGAATGAGAATTAATTCCATTATCGAAACTTTAGGACTAGATTTCAAACCTCAGATTATGAACCCTAAAGATTGTAGTCATGACGAAAGAATGGAAGAATTTGCTGCCCAACTATACGAAAAAAGAAAACGTAAGGGTGTAACTATCGACGAAGCAAAGCGATTAGTAAGATCTAGAGATTATTTTGCAGCTCTTATGGTTGAAAACGGAGATGCTGATGTTATGATTTCGGGGTATTCTAGAGCATATCCTAGCGTACTTCGCCCAGTTTTACACACCATTGGTGTAGAAGAAGGAATAGAAAAGGTTGCAGCCTGTAATCTTCTATTAACAAAAAAAGGACCTCTCTTTTTCTCTGATACTGCAATTAACACAGTCCCTGATGAAAAAGATATAGCTTTAATTGGGAAATTAACAGCACGTTTGGCTAAGAATTTTGGATTTACTCCACGAATGGCTTTACTATCACACTCAAACTTTGGATCTGCTCAAGTAGGTTCGTCTAGTCGCATGTCATTGGCTCTCGAAATATTAAAGAAGGAGAATCCTGATTTGGTAGTTGACGGTGAAGTACAATCTGATTTTGCGATTAATAAGGTGATGATGAAGGAGCGTTTTCCTTTCTCTGAACTAGCGGATGAAAGTGCAAATATTCTAATATTTCCAAATCTCGACTCTGCAAATATTTCATACAAACTATTGAAAGAAGTAGACAATAGAATTGTGAATATCGGACCAATCATGATGGGTCTAAAAAAACCTGTTCACATAATACAACTTCATTCTAGCGTTGACGAAATTGTGCATATGATAAGCATAGGTGTTGTTGATGCACAAATAAGAGAAAAAAGATAATTAATATAACTCTCGATGTAAAAAAATCTCCAAATAGCTGCATTTAGCTATTTGGAGATTTTGTTGTTTTACTAACTAGTCTCTCTTAGAATACTACCTGTTTTTACGATGACGTATAAAAAACTTCATGGTCTAAGTAAACGACAGTTTAGTACTCAGGAGCTAACTTTTGCTTTATACCCACTAAGTATTTCAAATTATTTAGCTCTATAAATCAAAGTTGTTAATTTAGTAGGATTAAATACCTCACGAGCTACTTCCTGAATATCCTCAGAACTAACCGCATTTATTTTCTCAATAACAGATTCGTAAGATTCAATTTTCCCGAAAGTCAGCAACGCTTTCCCAAATGATAGCATTGAATTAACATTACTTTCTTGGCCAATAGCCATCTGTCCAATAAGTTGTTTTTTTGCTTTTCTTAGCTGCATAACTCCTAGAGGTTTATCTCTTAAGAGACGCATCTCTCTAATTACTAATTTCAAAGTTTTTTCAACACTACCCTTATCTGTCCCGAGGTAAATACCAAAGATACCCGTATCGCTATAAGGAGTATAAAACGACTCTAAATTATACGTAAATCCGTATTTCTCACGTATATTTAAATTTAGCCTAGTATTCATACCAGTACCCCCTAGAAGATTATTTAATAATATCAATGCTGTAACTTTTGGATGATTTGCATCATAAGCCCTATTAGCAATAACAGCGTGTGTTTGATAAGTATCCATTTTCTTTTCAACATAACGAGGCGCATAGCTACTACTACTTACAGCCAACCTTTCTCTACTTCTACTTTTAGTCGGTATATGAGAGCCATACTTTTCAACAATATTTCTAAGTTTTTTCTCTGATATCTTACCCACTGAAGAAAAAACTAATTCACTAGTTGAAAATGTTTCACCCATAAATTCTAATATCTTTTTCTTATTAAAAGATTTAACCATTTCAGGGCTCCCAAGAATATTTCTACCAATTGCATGGTCTTTGAATACCATTTCGTCAATCTCATCAAAGATAGATTCAGACGGACTATCCTTATAAGAGAATATTTCGTCAATCACTACATCTTTTTCTTTTTCTAATTCTTTCTCTGGAAAGGTAGATGAAAAAGTAATATCAAAAAGTAACTCAATTGCTCTATCGTAATATTCAGTAAGGTATGAAGCATAAATGCTAATATCTTCTCTCGTTGTAAATGCATTAATCTCCCCTCCTACATCGTCAAGTCTCGACAATATATGGTAAGCTTTCCTTTTTGATGTCCCCTTAAATATAGTGTGCTCAATAAAATGAGCAATTCCCTGCTCCTCAACATTCTCGTCCCTTGTACCTATATTCAATATAAATCCACAATGTGCAATAGGACTATCTACATTTTTGTGAACTACCCTAATTCCATTGGGTAATTGAAATTCAAAAAATTCCATTCGGCAAATTTACGGTGTTTTTATTAAATACAAGTAATTTATAAAATAACGTGACTTGACATTACATCAATATAGATGAGGATTAACACATTTAGACAATCTGTTGTGCGAAAATTCTTACTTGTCGATTAAGGTATTTTTACTATATTCGCATTTCTCAAGCATAAACACCTGATACAACAAACATTCGCCAAACAAGTGTATTATTAACACTTAGGGTATGTATTAATGGAAACAATAATTATTTTAGCGCTTACAAATAACACTATTAATTAACATTTTTTACAATGAATCATTTACCAGAAGTTTACAAGCATCCATATAATATCGATAAGAAATACGATAAAAGTGTAGCTTACTTTTCTATGGAGTTTGGAATAGATCAAAGTTTAAAAATATATTCAGGAGGTTTAGGATTCTTAGCAGGATCGCACATGCGTAGTGCATATGACCTTAAGCAAAATGTAATTGGTATAGGTATTCTTTGGAAAAAAGGATATTACGATCAAACTCGAAATGAGGACAGATCAATGCAGCCTGCATTCCGTAACAAATATTACGATTTTTTAATCGATACAAATATAAAGTACACAATTAAGATTAATGGTGCAGATGTATGGGTAAAAGCCTACTTCTTAAAACCAGAAACATTCGGTACTGTGCCAATGTTTTTCTTATCAACAGACTTACCAGAAAACGATTACTTAGGGAAATCAGCTACATTCAATTTATATGATGCTGATCCAAAGGCTAAGATTGCTCAAAGTATTATTTTAGGTGTTGGTGGTGCGAAACTACTTGATGCTCTTAACTACGAGCCAGATGTTTATCACCTTAACGAAGCTCACGCTCTTTCAGCGGCTTTCCATTTATATGACAAGTGGAAAGATTTAGACAAATTAAAGTCTAAAATGATCTTTACAACGCACACGCCAGAAGAAGCAGGAAACGAAAAGCACGATATTAATTTATTGAACAGCATGAGCTTCTTCAACGGTCTTTCTTTAGATAAGGTAAGAGAAATTACAGGTATAGAAGGA
>JAGLEB010000015.1 GCA_023145275.1 Flavobacteriales bacterium
ATTAATGAGTAAACAACTTTTCCTTTTTAACGCCAATTCCGGTTGAATTTTCACGACACAACCCATAAGGTCAATATAAACTACCTTTGGAGAATATTGCAAAGTATTGACCCAGCGCATAATAATGGAAGATATAAACCTGTCATGTATTAAGTTTTAGGTGATTACAATAGGTGCGAAACTTTAGATCTTAACTATTAATTAATCTCCCCTTTATCATTTAGTTATCTCTACATCTACTCTATTAAGACGGATACAAGCTGCTGCTGAAGCATTAATTCTACATATATGCATGCAAAAAGTCTTCAAGCAAAGTTGAAATACTTATAATGTTTCTAGACCAATAAAGTTATGGAATCATACATGTTTTAGAAATTTACCTTCATAATAACTGACGCTAGTAGTACTTGCCTGACGATAAACAGGGAGATATATCATCAATAAAACAACTGTAGAATCTCTAAAATAATAATTCCTAAAAAAATGTTTTTAAGTTATCTAACACTTATTATTCGCACAAGGATTGTTTGCGAGGAAATAGCCAATCAATGCACCCATAGAAACACCTTCAATACTATCTTTTATGCTGAAATTATTCAGAAACTGCCATTCCGTATAGTAGTAATATAGCGAACTTGAAATTATTCCTAGAATAATGAAAAGGGCTGTTTTTGTGAATAGAGTTCTTATAAGCCACGACTCGTTATTCTTTAATTTTGGTTTTTCAAATTCAAACTTCTTGTATTCCATCTTGCAAAGGTATAATTCTTTTCATGACTAGCATCATGATTTTATTTTCGGGATATTCTAAAGACACTTAAACTAAGTGTACTAAAGTTTAGTACTTAAGTAAGGCACTAATGTTCAACAGCCTAATATGTACATTGCTACATTTTGTTAATTTATTGCACAAATAAAATTTGAATAACAAAGTTTTATCAACTGTGAAACTTCAGTAAGTAAATGACGTAAACATATAGATAGCTGATTTAAACAATTACATTAGCGGCAACAAATAATAAGAAAATGCAAAAACAATTAATTTGTCCTTGTGGAAGTGGTAAAGCCTATGCCCAGTGTTGTGAAATAGCTCACAATAACATTTATTCCGTAAAAACTGCCGAACAACTAATGAGGTCACGCTATACTGCATTTACTATTGATAATCCTGAATATCTACATAAAAGTCACCACTCTTCTAGTCGTCCCAATAGTAAAAGAGAAAGAGAACAAAATGCTGCATGGGCAAAATCAGTTGTTTGGCTACATCTAGATATAATCAATAAATATGAGGGAAATGAGAATGACAAAACAGGAACTGTCGAATTTAAAGCTTATTTTTTAGAAAATAACAAAGCTAACCTTATTCACGAAAATTCATCATTCGCAAAAGAAAACGGTCATTGGGTTTATATTGATGGGTGCTATAATTTTTAGGACAACTCCAAAAACAACTCTCCATCAATCAATAGGTTTACAAAACATCTTCAAGCAATTTCCCAGCTTTAATTTATTGCGCCTATTATACCTTTCAAAAATATATTAAAATCAGTCTTATTTGTGTTGTCAATACCAAGTCGTACAACAACAAGATCCTTTGATGGCACAATAAAAACTCTTTGTCCTTGATATCCATCAAAGAAGTAAGCATCTTTTGGTACATCGGGCAAATTGCCCCCTTTATTTAACCATATCTGTGCACCATACTCCCCATTTGAGGTATTCGTAGGAGTTACGGAATAATCAACCCAGGTAGAGTCAACAATTTGTTCTCCATTCCAATTACCTTTATGCAAGTACAATAAACCATATTTTGCCCAATCATGTGTATTTGCCCATGCATACGAAGATCCAATAAAGTTGCCCGCTAAATCTGTTTCTATAAGCATTGAACTCATCCCAATTTTATCAATAAGCTCAGCATACCAAAAATCTAAATATTCTTGCTGACTATTAAACTTATCCTTCATTAGCTTACCCGAAAGAAGGTTTGTTGTACCAGAAGAATAGTACCATGACTCATTTGGCTTACCTATTAAATCCTTTTCAGCCTGTTTCTTGCTCATATCACTATCTAAATACAACATCTCAGTTACATCCGATATATTAGAGTAATCTTCCTCCCAAGCTAAACCACTATTCATTTGCAGTAAATTACTGTAAGTGATTTTTTTTCTATCATCATTCTGCCACGCCTTGATATCTACTTTGTCTTCAATATCTATCATTCCCTTTTTATGCATAATACCGTACATAGTACTAACAATACTCTTAGTCATTGACCATCCGAGCAAAAGCGATTTATCATCAAATCCTTCAGCGTATTTTTCTGCAATTATTTTATCTTTATAAACTACTAATACAGAATTTGTTCCCTCCAACCTATCAGCATTAATATCAAAAGAGTTATCAATAGTCTCTTTTAACTTTTCATAATCAACATTTGCAAACACACTATCAATCTGTTTACCATCACCATAAGGAAAAGGCAAATCATTGTTCTTATAAATTCTGTTTGGAACTAGAACTTTAGCATTTTCATCATAATCGTCGTTAATAACTACAGCTCCTATGCCCTCTCTAAATACTGCTATATTTTTTTTAAACCCATAAAGTGTAGAACTAACAGACTTCGTAGAATTATCAACCTCATTTTCGGCTAAATTTATAGGTGAAAAATTATTATCGATATGCTCTACAGATTTTTGTGCCCTTTTTGCCAGAAATATTGCCGAAGCAACACTCTTAGAGGAATATCCTGTAATTATATCAAGTTTAGGGTAATTTGAAAACCCTAGATATGCAACAACAAGTAAAATACTTAGCAATAAAAATGTTATTATCTTCTTCATAACCTGATAAAATATCCTTTTTGAATTAGTTTAAAATCAAATCTACATTTTTTTTATATTGTAGGATGGCTAAAAGAAGAAAATGATTTATTTTTGCCCTTTAAACTTTGATTCATATTATGAGGATTGTAATTAGTGGAGATGGTGACGTTGTCTTTTATTTGGCCAAAAACTTGGCCGAGGAGTATCATGATATAACTGTGATAGATGACAACGAAGAACATTTGGATTATATTTCCAACCATATTGATGTGGCTACAATTAAAGGTAGCTCTACGTCCTTGCTTGTTCTAAAAGAATTAGAATTAGATAAGGTTGATATGTTTTGTGCAGTTTCTAAATCTCAAGATAACAACCTTCTCACTGCTTCATTGGCAAAAGGGATGGGTGCAAAAAAATGTGTCGCTCGTATTTCTGACCCTACATACCTATATCGAAGAGATATTTATGATCTTAAGAAAATGGGAATTGATGAAATTATTTCTACAGAAACTTTAGCTTCAAAAGAAATTCGTCGACTTCTTAGAGAAACTGCAATTACCGATACTTTCGAGTTTGCGGCAGGAAGACTTTCGTTAATAGGGATTCACTTAAAAGGAAATGAAGCAATTATTGGGAAATCATTAGTTCAAATAGCTAAATTAAACACCAATCTAAACTTTCTAACTGTTGCAATTTTAAGAGGAGATCAAACAATTATTCCTCGTGGGGATACAGTATTTGAATCTGGAGACCACGTTTATTATATTACCCAGCCTGAGGGATTAAAACAAATTTTAAAAACCACAGGAAAAACTTCTGATCCTATAAAAACTATAATGATATTAGGTGGTGGTGATATTGGTAGATCTACAGCTATGGCCCTAACAAGAAAATATAGAGTAATATTAATAGAGAAAGATAGAGATAGAAGTTTTGAATTGGCCGATCTATTAAAGAACACATTAGTGATTAATGCCGATGGTAGAAATGTTGAACTTTTAGAGGAAGAGGGAATCTCTGATGTTGATGCTTTTATTGCTGTTACCGGAAACTCCGAGACAAATATAATTGCTAGTTTAGTTGCAAAAAGTCATAATGTGCCTAAAACAATTGCACTTGTCGAAAATATGGATTTCATTCACTTATCTCAGAATATTGGAATAGACACACTTATTAATAAAAAATTAATTGCAGCAAACTTTATATCAAGATACGTAAGAAAAGGGCGTGTTACAAATTTAGCTAGCTTGCCAGGCGTTGATATTGAAGTTGCGGAATACGTCGCTCATTCAGAGTCGAAAATATTAAATTCTAAATTGATGGATCTTCAATTTCCAAAAGAGGCAATTGTTGGTGGAGTAATTAGAGGAAAAAAAGCTTTTACTCCAAATGGCGATTTTGTATTTAAAGAAGGTGATAGAGTTATAGTTACTTTCAGAAGAGGGGGTGAAAACATTTCTAAAGTAGATAGTTTTTTTGAATAGTTAGTTTATGGCACTCGGAAGATACAATATACCACTGGTTTTCAGATTCATAGGTAAACTCCTAATGTTTAATGGAGTTTTCATGTACTTATGTATTTGGGCTTCAATTTACTATTACGAGATTGAAGATATAATTCCTCTTAGTTTATCAGGAACAATTACTATTCTTGTAGGTTTTATTATTTACCACAGTGCAAAAGCATATCACGTAAGCTCGGGCATGACGAAACGCGACGGATACTTAATTGTAACGTTTGGATGGGTATTGATGGCTTTTTCGGGTAGTTTGCCATACATAATAAGTGGTACTATTCCGGAGTTTACATCTGCAGTATTCGAAACTATTTCAGGATATTCTACAACTGGCGCTTCTGTATTAAACGACATTGAATCTGTAAATAAAGATATTCTTTTATGGAGGTCTTTAACTCAATGGATTGGAGGAATGGGAATTATTGTTTTAACAGTAGCTATACTCCCAATTTTAGGAATTGGAGGAATGCAACTTTTTGTTGCTGAGGCACCAGGTATTTCTCCCGACAAGCTACAGCCACGAATAAAAGAGACTGCTAGGAGATTATGGATTATTTATGTTTCGCTAACTGCAATAGAATTAGTATTGCTAATGCTTGGAGGTTTCAATTTTTTCGATGCACTAAATCATTCTTTCACGACTATGGCAACTGGAGGTTTCTCTACTCACAACTCTAGTGCTGTTGAGTTTTCGCCATACATACAATATGTTCTAATAGTATTTATGTTTCTTGCTGGAATGAATTTCACACTTACGTACTTTGGTGTTCACGGTAAAATTAGAAAAGTATGGGAGAATGAAGAATTCAGACTTTATACTTTAATGATTGCTGTTGTAACAACAGTATTAACTGCTGTTGTATATAATTCGGGGTGGGCTAATGGCGATTTAGAAAAAACATTCAGAGACGTATTATTTCAAACCATTTCAATAATAACTACTACCGGATTTGTATCAGCCGACTACACACTTTGGCCACATTTTGCAGTAATGATAATTTTTATGCTGATGTTTGTTGGTGCTTCAGCAGGATCGACTGCTGGAGGTGTTAAAATTGTAAGGCATATTATCTTAGTAAAAAACGCATTTCTTAGTTTTAAACGTCAACTACATCCAAAAGCAATTATTCCTGTACGCTTAAACGGTAAGTCTGTAAATGAAAGTGTTGTTTATAATGTGCTTGCATTTATGATGGTTTACATACTTATATATACTCTAGGTGTTGTAACATTAGCAGCTTTAGGAGTAGATTTCATTACTTCTCTAGGTGCTGTAGCTACTTCATTGGGAAATATTGGCCCAGGTTTTGGTTTAGTAGGTCCGATGGATAATTTCTCTAATCTTAGTCAGCCTGTTAAATGGGTTTTATCATTTTTTATGCTTATTGGCCGTCTCGAATTATTTACCGTGCTGATGCTGTTTACTCCATTTTTCTGGCGTAGAATACATTAATCAAACTATAAAAATCAAACTAATAAGTTTCTCTTTAATTTTGTTTCAATATCCTTAAAACACAAATAAGGATGTTTAATTTTTAGAGAATCTAGGTTGCAAAGTATTTTATTTAAGAACTTTTGATGAGCATCACTCTCTACGTTAAATGGACGATGGGCTGCAGCTGAATTTACTTTTTCAATCTCTAGAATATCTTTCTGAGTATTGTCTGAAATCCAATTTCGCAATAATTTATCCCATACATAATCTGTAGCAATATCTGAAGGATGAACAAGGTCTCTACCATAAAACCTGTAATCTCGCAGCTCATCAATTACCAATTCATAGGATGGAAAATATTGATGTTCGTTTTCTTTCAAAAACTGGCTTACAGCAAGGTGTAGAGTAGATTTGCTCAAATTATTATTATGGGCACCATCAGCCCAATGCCTTACGGGACTCACTGTGAAAACAGTTTGAAGTTTACTATTCTTAGATTTTAGTTTATTCAAAATTTCACTACCATACAGAACTATCTCATCAACTGTTAATAGTTTTTTCTCAAATTCTTTCTGAGGGATTTTATGACAATTCGCCACAAGTTGATTATTCTCTTTAAATCTATAAACCCAAGCTGTACCGAAAGTTAAAAATAGATAATCAGCTTTTTCTAAAAATTCTGAAACCTCATCTAAAAGTGAGTTTGAAATTAGTAATGCTTCTTCTAAATTCGAAAAGGATAATTCGCCATGTAGATCTAAGTTCAACCACTTGTCATTTCTAAAAACCCAATCAGACTCTGTGAAATAATTACTGACGATTGATCTTTCTATTAATTTAAAAATAGAAATCGGATTAAAAATCACACCAAAGGGATTCACTAGAGTGTCAAACAATCTATCCTTAAATTTAACGCCTATATTCCCCGAAAAACATGACCCTAAGAATAATAGTTTATCCTTATATTCTATTTTACTAATAGGCATTTCTATTTTTACCTCTGACTGCAATTTCATATCTAAAAATTATATCAATGCAAACTATCACAAAAAAAGAGAGTTTACAACTTTTTATAGATGTAAACTCCCTCTTAATGGAACTTCTAATAAATTTATTACTACAATTTTTTAAAGTTCAGAATAAAACTCCTCATCAAATATTTTCTCTATGATATCACACGAGTATTTAAATTTATTTTCAGAAGTAGACTCTTTGGTTGCTTTAAGCTGTAAAGATTTTTCCTCTGAACTTAAGAATTTCACTATTTCAAGATTCACATCATCGAGATCGCTCAATCCATTTACTCCGAAAAGCATAGACATATCAAACAACTGATCGATATTTAATTTCTCAGTTTTTGCAGAGAATTTCTTTTCAGTCATTTGTATGTATTTCTGAGTATTTGTGAATGTTCCACCACTCTCAATTGGGAAAGATGCAGGAAGAATTAGATCAGCCTGTTTTGCAGTTTCCGTCATAAAATAATCTTGAACCATCACAAAAGGAACTTTCTCTAGTTGTTCAGAAATATTATTTCCATCATCAGCACAACCAATTGGATCTTCTCCAAAAATAAAGGCATTCTTAACAATACCCCCTTCTAACAAATATTCAACATCGTTTACTGTAGAACTTAACTCAGAAACATTCCAAATACTCTCCATCTTGTTAATAGAATCTTCAAGCTTCTCCCCTCCTACTGCTAAGTAACTTTTGGCTCCCATATCTATAATTCCATGAGAGTTATTCTTATCTTTCAGAGAAATAATTCCACAAGCTGTTTTCCCAAGCTTACCCGAAATTAAAGCAAGATTTTTTATTTCCTGAGCAGTTTCACCGTCGATATTTCCATCAGCAAAAACAATGATGTTTTTCTGTTCAGCAAGATACTTCTTTGCGAAAGTAGAAATAACTTTCTTATCTGAAACACCTGATTTCTTAACTAACTCAGCATATTCACCCCTAAGAGTTTCCATCTTGTAATCTTGAAAACCATTAACTCTTCCGCTTATAAACATCATATTTTCTTTTCCTTTACACATGATGTAGAAATTCACAGCCTTAAAGAAATTGTAATATGACTTTACTTCAGTTTTATTCTCGTATTTGTGATCTAAATCTATTTGACTTTCCAAAGAAATCAACTCAACATTTGTTTTATTGAGATGCTTGGTATTGTGAATCATATACCCAACAACTGGATGAGATTTATAAATATCATCTCCTAAAATATAAACCGTATCAGTTTCGTTAATTTGAGAGAAAGGAACATTTAATTCCGAAATGCCATCAAAGTATTCAGACTTACCAAAATCGGAAAAACTACCAACATTATTTGTCTTCACTCCTGCTCTAGCAAACTTCTGCAGCATATAGATTTCTTCATTGCTATATCTTGCGCCGATAGTAAACATATTCTCATCAGCTTTTACAGATGTAATTTTTTCTTTAATCGCAGAGTAAGCTTCATCCCAAGTTACTTCAGCAAAAGTACCATCGTCTTGCTTACGCATAGGCTTAGTAATTCTGTCTTGGGCATTCATATAATTATACCCAAACTTAGCTTTCTGGCAGATATTGGTGTCTTTGTTTATCTGACCGTCAGAACCTGTAACCTTCATTACAAACTCCTTATGGTGACGAACATTAATTTCGCAACCTACCGAACAGTAATTACAAATAGTTTCGGCACTGTACTCAACAACTGGCCCTGGCTTAAACTTAAAGTTCTCGCTAATTGCACCTGTAGGACAAGTAGAAATACACAGTCCACAACTCTCGCAAGTAGTGTCTTGCAAAGCTAATCCCATACTTGGCGAAATAATTGTATCGAAACCACGATTCACCAAACCTAGAGCACTTGCGCCAACTACCTCTTTACATATGCGCACACAACGAGCACATAAAATACACTTGTTATTATCTATCTCAATAAATGGATGGCGAAAATCTATTGCATGCTCATGAAATTCTCCAGCATACTTAGTTTGATCGGCATCATACTCTTGAGAATATTTTTTCAATTCGCAATCAAAATACTCTACACACCCACACTCAAGACAACGAGCAGTTTCGGTTTTACAAACACTTTCGCTTGCATAACCCAACTCTACCTCATCGAAGTTAAATCTAGCATCGGCATCCAATACAGGCATCTCCTGACGTTGCTGTAAAACAAATTTACCTGCGTATTCTTCTTTTACCTGATTTTTGAAATTCTCTTTCTTACTTAAAAACTCTTTTTCTTTCGATTTAATTTCTTTTCCTGATAAAAACTGATGACAAGAATCTGCAGCAGTTTTTGCCTGAGCAATTGCTTCAATAATTGTTGCAGCACCCGTAACACCATCGCCAGCAGCAAAAACAGAAGGTATTCCGGTTTGAAGTGTCTTGTTATCAGCTTCTATATCTCCCCAACGATTAATATCTAATTTGCCTTCAGTTGCAAACTTGTTGATATCATCAATAAAATCGACATTGGTTTTCTGACCTATTGCAGCCAATATATAATCTAACTCTATATTATACTCCGAACCATCAATAGGAATAGGTCTTCTACGTCCTGATGCATCAGGCTCGCCAAGTTCCATTTTCAAACAAGTAACAGACTTTAATACTCCATTTTCGTCCTTATTAACTTCTTTAGGGTTTGTGAGGAATAAGTATTCTACACCTTCCAACTTAGACTCGTGAATCTCAATTGGATTTGCAGGCATTTCAGCTTCAGTTCTACGATAAATAACATAAACCTTATCGGCATTACATCTTATAGATGTTCTACAACAGTCCATCGCAGTATTTCCACCACCAACTACGGCAACAGTTTTTCCACGAAGATCCATTTTCTGACCTGTCATTTCCAT
>JAGLEB010000150.1 GCA_023145275.1 Flavobacteriales bacterium
ATGTTCCGTATTTATGCTAACAAAGACAATGAACCTGCTACATTCTCTAAAGACAATGTGCCTTACAAAGCTGCTTACCACTTACCTGTAAGTATAAAAGGTGTACAAGATGGCGATTTTGCAATGATTATGGGATATCCTGGATCTACTGATCGTTATCTTTCATCGTGGGGAGTGCAGCAAAAAATTGGAGTAGAGTATCCTGCTTTTGTGGCTTCGAGAGATTTAAAATTGAAGACAATGAAAAAGTACATGGATGCTGATGCTACTGTACGTATAGACTACTCGCCTAAATATGCTCAAACTGCAAACTATTGGAAAAATAGAATAGGAATGATCAAAGCTCTTAGCGAAAATGGGACTGTTGCTAAAAAAGAAAAAACAGAAGTAGAGTTAGACAAGTGGATAAATGAGACTCCTGAAAGAAAAAAAGAGTACGGAAGTATTTTCAACACATACAAGAAATACTATTCAACAACAGATGCTACAATTGCTGGAGATCAGTATTTAATGGAGGCTGGCCTACAAGGTTCTAGTTTTGGACTTTTCAACTTCAAACTTTCGCAAAAGCTCGAAGCTATCGCAAAAGCTACTGACGAAGAATCAAAGAAAAAAGCCTTAGAAAGTACAGATTCTTTTATAGATAAGTTCTTCGATGGAATAAACCTTCCTCTCGAGCAGGAGTTAACTTCTAAAATGTGGGCTTTTTACTATAAAAGTGCGCCAATAGAACAACAGCCTGAAGAGTTTGTTAACATAGTTACAGAATACAACAATGACTTTGATGCTTTAGCTACCGATATATTTTCTAAATCTGTTCTTACAGACAGAGCTAAATTAAAAGAAGTTGTTGCAAACCTTGACGATGAAAAGACTAAAGAAACTCTAAAGAACGATATCGGTATAAGATCATATTATTCTTTTATCATGAAATACATATCTAATATGTATTCAAACCCAGATAAAACAGCTCTTGAAGGTGAATTATCTACAGCAAAAAGGCTATACATCAAGGCTCTTAGAGAAGCAAATCCGGATAAAAAATACGCTCCAGATGCAAACTCTACTATGCGTTTAACTTACGGTCAGGTAATGAGTTATGAACCTATGGATGGTGTCGAATATAAGTACTACACTACTCTAAAAGGGGTGATGCAGAAAGAAGATCCGAGCAATCCTGAGTTTGTAGTTGCACCAAAATTAAAAGAGCTATACGAGAAAAAAGACTACGGTCAATACGCTAATGCTGATGGAACAATGTCAGTTGGATTCCTTACTAACAACGATATCACAGGAGGTAATTCGGGATCTCCAGTTATCAATGGTAAAGGAGAACTAATTGGAGCAGCATTTGATGGAAACTGGGAAGCTATGAGCGGAGATATTGAATTCTCTGATGAATTGCAACGTACTATTTCTGTTGATGTTCGTTACATACTTTTCATTATCGACAAGTATGCAGGAGCTACAAACCTAATTGACGAAATGACTATTGTGAAATAGTTACTGCTTACTACCTACTGAAAACGTGAATTGGAATTTATTCTGATTCACGTTTTTTTTTGCGTAAAAAAATGGCCATTCAAGTTAATGAATAGCCATTATTATACTTATTGAATTCTATCGTTTATAATGTTTTCTAATATCGTTTTCTATTTTAGTGTCCCATATCCTAGTCATCATCTCCTTTGCAATATTACGATACTTTTCGGCTTTTTTCTCTTTGCCTATTTTTTCATATATCTGAGCAATTCCATTTAATGATGGAATATGCATCTGACTTATATGGAGACAGGTTTTAAATTCGTTAATCGCTTCTTCAAAAAAACCGTCTGATATAAGTTGTTTTGCATTTCCAAAATGAGTTTCAATATCCTTGATATTACTTCCCAACTTAAGATCAATAATATCCTCAGATTTAAGAGTAACAAAAGAACAAGGAACTTCTCTTGTCACCTTTACAGTAACGCTACCCATAATAAACTCACTCAACCCCGATTTACCAGTAGTACCCATAAACAACAAGTCTGATTTTTGTTTCTTAATCGCAGCGACAATTTCGTCAGAAGGACAACCTACGGCAGTCTCCTTTTCCCATTTTACATCAATAAAGTTAAACTTACTCAAAAACTTATCAAATAATATATCATTCTCTTTTATCAAAGCCTCCTTCAATTCATCCAATTCTCGTGATTCTATCAAAGAGTTAGTGAAACTAGTTTCAGCAACACTAATAACAAGTAATTCCGCATCAAATCTACGCGAAAAAATAATTGCATTATAAAGTGCTCTTTCGGATTCTAATGAAAAATCCACTGGACAAATAATCTTTGAAACCTTAACAGACACGTTATTCTTAATTACTATTACAGGCTTATCACTCTTTCGTAAAATACTATCTGTTGTAGTACCAAGTCTACAATTATCGACATCTCCTTTTCCTCCCGAGCCAACAAAAATAGCATTAACACCAAATTTATCGGCAGTTTGAACTATCCGGTCACTATAACGACCATATTCAAGAACAGGTTCTAAAGTCTCTACTCCATCAGCCTCAATCTTAGATCTGATTTTCTCCAACTCAGCTAAAGCAGCCTTCTCAAGCAAAGCTTTTGCTTTCTCATTTATAAGCCCCTTAGGGAGAATGTGAATTAACAGAATTTTAGTTTTAAATCTTTTTGCAAATCTTATAGCATTCTCAAGGAGTCCGGCTGATGACTTTTCAAAATCAGTAGCTAACAGTATTCTATTGAGTATTTTCATAGCTTTTTATTTCAAAAGTTAATAATAAATTGGCTTTACTACATTAAAGCTAATAAGAATTACTTCACCTAGATAAAATAACTACTCATTAAGCATAAATCGCAATCATGCTAATAATTAAAGCCTTACCCAAAGATACTAATAAACACTCATTTTTCAATACAAACTATACATAAAATTATTGTACTCCAGGTTACCTGTACCAATACAAAATACATTAAATCAATGACATACATAACATTAATTCTTTATTACAAACTTGTCTCCTTCGATAGATTGCGTTTTGAAAATATATTAGGCTGACTAATGAACATTAATAAACTAAAAATATTTTTATGTCAGATAGAAAACTTAAAGGCGATATTCTTTGCCTGCTATCGGGAGACAGATTCGATGTTCAGAAGGAATAAAGCATGAATAGTGCTAAGTTCATGTATTGATAATCAAAAACACTAGTTCCTACCAAAAGTTAGCACTATGAATATTAATTATAGATACTATCTATTAACAGCAAGTCTATCATCTATATCAAAAGGGATGATTTCCTCTATGCTCACATCTTTAAATCTTGGGTGATTAGGATTAATCAAATAATTGTACTCATGTATATTTACAACACTTGGAATAACTAAAACCAAACTTTCTTGGGACATTATCCATCTATCACCGATATTTTGTGTGTACCTACTTAGAGGTAAATCTGACCATGTTGAATTCAATTCACTTCTCTCAATAAGTTGAAAAGAATCATCAGGGAGGGAAATCTTCACAATACTCATCTCAACAGGAATATGACGAATAGAAAAGTGCACTAGATTTTCTAAAATTGCTAACGATATTGACGATGCGGTATACAATACAAAGTTCCCCCTACTATTCCACCTTCCCCCAACCTTATAAGCTCCTAACCCCCTTAAGTCATTAGCATACTTCGCCTTGGTTATTCGATAAACACTACGAGAAAACTCCATATTCTATCCTTGTGAGCTCTTCATTTACAATTTCAATACCAGTGATTGTATTAAATAAATCAATTGGTTTTTTCCCTAATGATATGCTATATTCATTTATCCAAGATGAAAAAACATCTCTGTTGCCAAAAACATCTATGCCATGAGATATAAGATAATCTAGCCTAAGCGCCTTTTCTGATTTGTCGAGATCTAAAGTGTATTTCCCCTTAAGGTTTCTATCAAGGGTACGGGGATTAATATTAAGTATATTGGAATATTGAGACTTATTAAAGCCAATAGCCTTCACCTTTTGCCAAAGATTATTAAAATATGAAGAATCGAATACTGTATCTAATATGCCTATAATATCCCAATTGGTGGTGGTTTCGAAACCATAGGCAACTGAAGGCTCTGACACTTCCGTTTTTTCCGTTTTCTTATATTTTTTCATTCGTGAAATTTTATTATTAATCAGTCATATACAGCATGTATGAATTATTTGTATACAATAGTGTATTGTATTTTACAAAATATGTATAAATGCTCATTTATATAAGACAAATATACGAAATATATTTTTGGAATCTACCCTCCTTTACAATAAAAAAAACACTAACACATTAATAACTTGCTATTTACGAAAAATATTTATATCTTTATGATATCATTTTAATATCAAAATACTAATTATGAAAAAAGAACTAACAATTAAAGTCGTAAGTGCCTATACCATATTATTTGTAGAGCTGGCACTTTTACTAGCTACTCTATTCCTTTTCATAGCTATGCGAAGTCCAATTGGAATTATTACTGCAATTGCGTTTTTATTTATCTTACCTGGATTTTTCTTTGTAGATCCAAACCGGTCAAGAGTACTAACGCTATTTGGAGAATATAAAGGAACAGTAAAGGAAAATGGTTTCTTTTGGGTAAATCCTTTCTTAAACAAGCAAAACATATCATTAAGAGCTAAAAATTTCGACAGTGAAAGAGTTAAGGTAAACGACAAAATTGGAAATCCCATTATGATAAGTGTCATTATGGTCTGGAGAGTTAAAGACACCTACAAAGCAGCATTCGAAGTCGATAATTACGAAAGCTTCGTACATATACAAAGTGATGCTGCTGTAAGAAAACTTTCGGGGATGTATCCTTATGATAATTTCGACGATCACAAAGAAATAACTCTCAGGTCAGGTTTAAACGAGGTAAACCACGCATTAGAAGAAGAATTATCGAAACGATTAGATATAGCAGGCATAGAAGTACTAGAGGCTAGAATAGGATACTTGGCATATGCACAAGAAATTGCAAGTGCAATGTTAAAACGACAACAAGCCACTGCAATCATAGCTGCTAGAGCAAAAATAGTTGAAGGAGCAGTAGGAATGGTAGAAATGGCACTAAACTCACTAAGCGAAAAAAAAATAATAGAACTAGACGATGAAAGAAAAGCAGCGATGGTAACAAATTTAATGGTCGTACTTACCTCTGACAAAGACGTGAGTCCAATAGTAAACACAGGCACTTTAAACCATTAATAAAAACAGCTTTACACCAAACAAGTCTAAAACTTAAGACTATGGCAAAAAAGAAAGCATTTGCACTTCGCCTAAACGAAGATACTATGAAATCTATTGAAAAATGGGCTGCGGATGAATTCCGCAGTACCAATGGGCAGATAGAATGGATGCTTACGGAACAACTAAAAAAGGCAGGAAGAAAAAGAAAATAAAACTTTTATAATAGTATACTAAAGTTGATTATAAGGTATTGTTTTTAAGTACGAAACTTGAGATAGTATATTAAAAGAGCCATCTGAAAAACAGACAGCCCTTTTGCAATAGTTGTTGTATAATTCTATTGTAATTGATCTTATTTAGCACCTTCTATTACAAAGATATTAATTATTATTTGGCATTCCCGACAACCAGTCATTCTGCTTAATTTTAGATGCCTGTATCTCAATTAGAGGGATAGGATAAACAAATTTCTGAGCATCAAACTCACCCATATTTAGGTCAAGTCTATCACTCATAATCTCACCAGTTCTACGCATATCATACAAGCGATGGCCTTCTTGATAAAACTCTCTTCTATTTTCTTCAGCAATAAATTTCAACAATGAATCCTTAGCTGTTGGAATATTTCCAAGTGTTAAATCATCGTTTCTTTTAGCTACTTCAAAAAGATCATCAATCGCACTTGAATTACCTATACGAGCTTTAGCCTCAGCTGAAAGCAGATATACCTCTGACAAACGGAAAACAGGAATATTATAATCTCTTGTCGATTCTAGAGTTCCTCTAAACTTAGCAGGATTCCACATATCTTGCTCTTCATAAGCAAGAACTTTAGTCCTATAATCATTCTCACCAAATAAAGCCTTCAAAGACGAACTTAGCTCAACTTTATTAATAGTATAAAGAGAGTTCAAAGAAGATGAATAGCTTTGAAAATCCTTAGCAATAACAAAAACATCTTCTGTAGATAAAGAAACAGATCCCCACATATCATAATATGTAGACCCATTTCCTATAAGGTCTAAATTAGAATCCATTATCTCAGCTGTGATTTTAATAACTCCTTCATAATCATGTTTAAACATCAAAACCCTAGCCTTTAAAGTTTTTATAGCCAAAGCATTAAATTCTAAGCCCGAGAACTTTACATCTATATTTTTAAATAACTCATCCGCTTCATCAAGATCTTTTTCGATAAAAGAATATGTAGTTTCTATACTAGCTCTCCCAGAAATATCACTTGCTTCATTTCTCAGCAGCACAAGACCTAGTCCACTTTTAGTTTCTTCAGAATAAGAGTAGCCAAATATATTTACCAAGGTGAAATTTGATAGAGCCCTTAACCCTAAAGCCTGAGCGTGAAGATTATCAAGTAAAACTTTATCTGGCCCAGTAACTCCACTTTCAATTCTTTCTATTCCATATATAATATTGGTAGCCTGACTTACAAGACGATATCCCGCAATCCATATAGCCAATAGGTCACCATCAGAATCCTTAAAAGAGTACCTATTAAACTTAAGCAAAGAAGAATTAGACGATTTGGCTATTGCATTATCAGATGCCATGTCTCCAATTGCAATTACGTTACGACCATAGAAATTACTCGAACCAAAAACCTTGTATACATTATCCAATTCTCGTTGAACATCCTTAACATTGTTTATCACAAAACTTCCTCCATTATCATCAATATCGAAAAAACTTTTCGAACATGACGTTCCTACCAACACAAACAATACAGCAGTAAAACGTAAAAATATTACTTTCATATACTCTCTTTTTAATTCTTAAAATCACCATTAAAACACATGAATTATTAGAATTTTAACGATGTATCAAAAATATTTTTATTTACACTATTAATAGTATTTTAATGACCAATCAGTTCACATATTGACAAACTCGAATAATTTATGACAAATAAACACTAGCGTTTAAACAAAAAAACAGACCATTTATAATAAATGGTCTGCTAAATTTATTTTCACTAAAAGCCTTATTACTATAGTGGATTATTATCCGCCTCTGAAATTGCATTATTAGCATTAATCTCAGAAATTGGCAATCTTAGATTGAACATATTATCTTCTGCTTGAACTTCGAATCTAGCATCATTTCTGTGATTTGTTCCATCATAATCACGGTGAATACCTCTTTTTAGTCTCTTAAGATCGAAGAAAGAAAAACCTTCACCCCAAAGCTCTAATTTTCTCTGAGTATAAACACTCTCAAGAATATCTTCACCAGCAACAGTTGTAGCAGATCTAGCATCCAACAACTCTTGAAGAATTGAAGTAGCATCACCCCCACCACCTTTAGCAGCAGCTTCAGCCTCGATAAGCACTAACTCAGAAACTCTCATAAAACAATAATCATTCAAGTTGTCGTTTGTTTGATTGTATCTTTTAAACTTAAAGTTTGAGTATTTTGGCACTATTGCGCCATAATAGTTTGGTGTATCATCTTTATCTGTCCATGATGCTTTTCTGATATCATCATCGCCAAGTTTCTCATATAAGCTTCTATCAATTGCTTTAAACATTGTTCCTGTTAAACCAATATAACCATAAGCATCAGATGAAATAAATGAAATCCAGTTAACAATACCAGACTGTACTATTGGAGTATTAATGGTGTTTTTTGCACCCCACATAACTCCTTGAGCACCTATCTCCTTAAACCCTTCGTTATAAACGTTGGCAGACATAATACTTAAACCAGCACGAGCTTCAGAAGCATACTTTGCGGCGTTAGTATAGTCTTCCATTGATAAATACATACGAGCTAATAATCCTTTAATAACAGACTCATTCATCTCATATTTTTCATTTCTACCATAAGATTCTGAGTATCTAAGAGCTTTTAGTAAATCTTTCTCTATCATCTCATAAACATCTCTCACTGATGCCCTTGGATTATTAGCCAACTCATCGTCAGTCATACCAGGAACAACGATAGGAACAGCCATATCTTCCTGATGTCCAGCATATGTATGTTGGTAAAGATTTGCTAAAACATAGTACGAATAAGCTCTATGCCCGTATGCTTGCATAGCATAACCTTTTGCCTCATCTGTAAGTTTATCTTCTTCTACTTGTTCTGAAATTTCAAGAACTTTGTTAGATTTTAAGATAGTATTGTAATATGTTCTCCAAATATACTCAGCATCAGGACGAGTATAATCTCTGTGAGTATGGATGTAATCACCATTATTCCAGTTATACCCTCTATCAGTCATAATCATGTCTTGTCCCCAAAGGTCAGACATCAGAGCGATAGACATCACACCGTATTGATTATGATTTGAATGTGTAAGCATGTATGTATTCATTGTTTCATAAATACCAAGTGCATATGCCTTCAAAAGTGGTTCAACCTTACCACTTGCGATCATATCTTCAAGATCTTCGTTAGAAACAACATCTGTTGGCTTCTGATCTAAGAAATCCTTAGAACATGAAGCGAATGTAATTAATGCTATAAAAGCTATAAATATTTTTTTCATCGTAAATTAAAATTTAAGGTTAACACCAGCTGAAATAGTACTTATAGGAGAATACACCGCATTTGCAGTTCCCGAGAAATTCTGTCTTGGATCTAATCCCTCACGCTTTGAAGCTAACCAAAGATTATCACCCGAAACATAGAATCTTACATCTTGAATATTCCATTTATTAACTAATGTATTAGGTAGAGAATATCCCATTGTAACGTTTGATAAGCTAAAATAAGAAGCATCAATTAACCATCTATCTGAAGCCGAATTATTATATCTGTTTGCGTTAACAACCGCAGGTATATTAGTATCTGTATTATCAGGAGTCCAACTGTTCAAGATATCCTTATGCCAGTTATTTCCAGCAGAATTACTGTGCATTAGATTCTGGTATGAAGCATCGTAAACTTGCCCACCAATTTGGTACGCCATGTTAATTGACATGTCAAATCCTTTATAAGAAAGACGAGTATTTATTCCTCCAAATAAATCAGCCAAAGAAGTACCTAAATTGTACTGTGTTGCCTCTTCCCAGTTATTTGTAGTTGTTTGACCTGTAACGTTTCCATCAGCATCAACTTCGTCCATAAACCAAAGAGACTCTCCATTAGCATTATCAACTCCTGCAAATTTCCTTAAGTAGAAATCATAGATAGACCCACCAACTTCACGAATTCTGATAGAACCAATTGGAATACCATTCTCCTCATACTGAGCAGGTAAAGATAAGATCTCATTCTTGTAATAAGTTCCGTTAAAAGAAAGATCCCAATTGAAATCACCTCCTTTGAAGATAGCAACATTCAGATCCATTTCAACTCCTTTATTAATCATCTCACCATCGTTAACTGGCATCTCACTAAATCCTGTTGTAGGAGCTAAAGGTAGATAGAACAGCAAGTCAGAAGATTTTCTTGTAAAGTATTCTGCACTAAATGAAACTCTGTCGAACATATAGGCATCAAAACCAATATTAAAGTTGTGGTTTGTCTCCCATGTAATATCTTTATTTCCTTTATAATATCCATCAAGTGCTGGGTTACCATCAAGGTTTACCACATTGTACATATCAAGGTATGGGTAATAAAGCATATTCCCGTCGTACATTAAACCATCGTTACCTTGAGTACCGTAACTAGATTTTAGTTTCAATTCTTGTAACCAATTAACATCTTCCATAAAACCTTCTTTCATCATTCTCCAAGAACCTCCTACAGACCAGAAATTACCCCATCTGTTTTCTTCAGAGAACTTTGAAGATCCATCACGTCTGAAACTAGCTGTTAAATAATACTTTTCGTCATAGTTATATCTAACTCTTGACAAATAACTCTCTAAGTTGTATCTGAAACTTGCAGATCCAGCCGTAGGGTTTTTTACTGCCTGATCTAAATCAGGATTACCTGGAGTAAAGAAATTCTCTTTACCTCCATTAGCTGTTTCATATCTTCTAGAATATGATTCATGACCTGCTAATGCATCAAAATTATGATCTCCAAATGCCCTATCCCACTGTAATAACTGCTGAGATGTGAAAGTTGTTAAGGTACTTCTTGTAAAAGATCCAATACCTCCAGTACCAACAAACTGTCCATACTCTCCATTTAAGTAATTAGAATAGCTTCTAAATTCCTTATCTAAACCTGCATTCACGCTGAAAGTGAAATGATCTAAAAATCTAAATTGAGTGTTTACTTTATTAGAGAACAAATCTCTATCAGTATTATATACATTATACTTCAAGTTACCCAATGGGTTAGCAATAGCCATATGTGGTCTATTTGCCCCATAATCGTACATTTTTCCATTATCGTCGTAAACAGTATTTCCATTTCCATCCTTTACGTAAACAGGATAAATTGGAGCCATTGTACGAGTGATATAAAATAAGTTTGCAGAACTCGTGCTACTAGACAAGTCAGGAGAATTAGACTCCGAGCTAGTATATGCAGAATTTAATGAAATATCAAACCACTCTTTTACTTTATGATTTACATTCAATCGAGTAGAAAGACGCGAAAAGTCAGAATTTGTAATAATTCCTTCATCATCAAGGTAACCTAAAGAAAACATTATTTTTGTAGATTCGCTACCTCCAGATACACTTACATCATACTCTTGACGAATTCCATTACTAAAAGCTTCATCTTCCCAGCTTTCGCTATATAAAAGGTTTCCATCATTTATTTTACCATCTGTTCCTACAACTTGATCATCAGCTACATCATAGTTATTATACTTTAGGTTTTCAGTAACTAACTCAGCACTAGCTAATGCTCTTGCCTCTTCATCAGTTTTTCCTAAAGATAAATACTGACGATACAATGTCTCCCATGCTTTCTGGTAATACATTGAAGCAGAATTCATAATATTATACTCTGGAACTGCTCTTCTGTTAATTCCAGCTCTTGCATTAAGTGTAACTGTTGTTTCACCAGCCTTTCCTTTTTTAGTTGTGATAAGTATTACTCCATTTGCACCTCTAGAACCGTAAAGAGCATTTGATGCAGCATCTTTCAATACTGTCATAGACTCAATATCCGAAGGATTAATAGAACTCATATTACCCTCGAAAGGCATACCGTCAACAACAATTAATGGTTCGCTTGATCCACTAATAGACCCTACACCACGAATCCTTATTGACCCACCCTCACCAGGTTGTCCTGAAGAAGAAGATACCTGAACTCCAGAAGCAATTCCCTGTAAGCTCTTAGTAACATTAGTTACTTGTAAATTCTCAATAGCATCAGCCTTAACCACTGTTGTAGATCCAGTTAATGCCGATTTTTTAGATGTACCATAAGCAACAATTACTACCTCATCTAAGGCAGCAGCATCAGGTTGCAAAGTAATACTAACATTTGTTTGAGTTCCGACTTTTGTAGAATAAGTCGTATATCCAATAAATGATACCTCAATTGTACTATTTTCTTCCACTTTTATAGTGAAATTACCATCAAAATCAGTTGCTGTACCGATTGTTGTTCCTTTTACTATCACACTTGCTCCAGGTATAGGCTCATTACTTTCGTCATAAACAACACCAGCTAACTGGCTTGTTTGTGCGAAAGCAATATTGCCAACAAAAATTAAAGCTAATGTGAGGAATCGTAAAAATTTACTCTCCATAAATTAAGTTTTTATTGTTAAAAAATAAGTGATTACAATAGAAGTTCAACATTGTTTTTCAACAACAATTTGCTTCTATTTTTCATGTCTCAAATATATTTTTTTGATTTATTTAACAAATACTTACATGACAAACTCACAGTTGACATTACCAACTATCGATAACTAGTGATGAACTAAAAACATCCCTGACACATAGTGTTTATCATACACAAACGCCTTTTACAACTTCATGTACTGAGGATCAAAATATTAACAATAATTATTATTCATTCACAAAATAACCCATATTTAATGAACACATATTCATGAAGATAATTTTTAGGCAAAAAAAGGCCATAATGGAATATTCACTCCATTATGGCCTATTATTTCTACTAATAAAAACTCTTATTAATTCTGATCGCTTATTGAAATATTAGGATTAGAATTTATCTCGCTCTGTGGTATTTGGTATAACCATTTTGGATTAACTGATGGTTTAGCTTGCTTATATCCGTCTTGATATAAAGTTGGATCTGCACCAGTACCTTCCCTATCAAGTTCTTCATCATACCTCAACATATCATACCATCTAAAACCTTCGCCCCATAACTCTATTCTTCTATGAACTTTAATCTCCTCGATTAATTCAGAACCAGTATTTGTAGAATTAGCATACGAATCATCTCTAGTTGAAACCAGATCAAATAGTACCTGACTAGCTTCGCCATCTTTTCCTTGTTGCGCTAAGCCCTCAGCCTCTATCAAATACATCTCAGCAGCTCTCATATACAACACATCATCGGGATCGATTGTAGCACCAGTGCTATTTAAGAATTTCACTGACATAAAAGGATAAGTTTTATGCCCATTTGCCATTTTATATTCATCCTTAATAGCTTTATTAGCAGCCCAGAAAGCATCTTCATCAGTATAATTAGGATCATTTTCGAATCCATCAATAACATTTGGAGCTTTCTCTACCCACAAGTCCTTTCTTACATCTGTATCCGAAATCTTTGCGTATAATTTATGATTAATAAATTTAGGATTTCCCCTATTCTGAGATCCATTAAAATTTGTACCTATATAGTAAAACCAGGCCCTAAAATAGTTTGTTTGATCTGCTACTACCTCACCTCCCCACATAATCTCAGGAATCTTTATAGAGTTAAAACCAATTTTAATATCATCATGATTCATCAACCTATAATCCTGCCTAGCTTCGTTTGCATATTTAGCGGCTTCGTCCCAGTTTCCGATAGCTAAATTTACACGAGCTGCAATCCCTTTAACTACATCAATATTTATATCAGATTTGTGATCCCTTTTTGACGCATTTTCAAAATATGCTATTGATGCATCTAAATCTTTAAGAATTTGATCGTAAACCTCCTTCACTGTATTTCTTTTCTGCCCCTCATAAGGTGCCTTAGTTACAAGCATGATGGGGATTCCAGGATCAGTAGAAGGATTCCCATGGAGATAATCCCTACCCCACAACCTTACCAGATTAAAGTGTGTATAAGCTCTATAAGCATATGCTTCACCAAGTACTTGATCTAGCAATTCTTCTTCAGGCATCCCTTCTGCTGCATTAATAATATTATTAACAGTCATAGTGATTTGATAAAAATGAGACCAAACCCACTCCATATCACCTGCGTTTGGATTTGTATGTCTTATCCAACGAAGAGTACCTAAGAACCACCCATTTCCTGTTGTGCTATGCAAAGCATCACTTGCTGGAAAATCCAACATTGGCATTATGTAACTTTCTCCAGCATTAGTGTATCCAGAAACACTTGACTGGGCATACATGTTTCTATGTACTCCATTCAATACCACCATCATATTGGCAGGAGTAGAAAGAGCGTCGCTTGCTGATGCTGCATCTGTTGGTGTTGTGACTAAATAATCTTTAGTACAACTAGACAGAGAGAATATCAGCACTCCTATTATATAAATATATTTTTTCATATTTTATATCAATTAAAAATTAAAACCCAACATCAACACCAAACGAGAATACTCTCGATGGCAAATAAACGTTACTAGTTGTCCCCGCAAACGATTGCTGAGGATTCATACCTTTACGCCCTGTTGATACAAACAAATTCTCGCCAGTAACAAATAATCTTAATGAGCCCAGTTTAATCTTATCTAAAGCTTTCTGGTCAAACATATAACTGAAATTAATATTACGTAGAGACAAATAAGACGCATCAGTTAGCCATCTATCTGAAGAAGAAGGAGCAATATTTACATTCCCATTCTCTAAACGAGGAATATTAACATTATCACCATCTTGCCTCCAGCCATTTAACTGATCAACGTGAAGAGAAGAACCAAAATCGCCTTCCTGCATCAGTGATGCATAACTATAATCTAGAGTTTCGCCACCTATTGAATAGGTAAACAATATATCTAAAGTAAATCCTCTATAAGAGAAACTATTAGTTATCGACCCAAATAAATCAGGAATTGAAGAAGAACCAGTATAGCCTTTATTAGCATCAGCATAATTTTCTGTCAATACAGGGTTTCCATCGGCATCATACTTTCTGTGTGTTTCACCATTAGCATCTTCTTCCCATACATGATACTGCGCAGCTCCTGTTTTTGAATCTACTCCATAATAATCGTATAAGAAATAATCATAGATAGAATGACCTATATGCCATCTTTTAGACCCGTTAATAAAAGGAGCAGGTATATCAGTAATTTCATTTTTAATAGTAGATGCCTGCATGTCTATATTCCATCTAAAATCATCCGTTTGTATAGCTACAATTCCCAATCCAAATTCGAAACCTTGATTGTAAATAGTAGCCACATTACGAGGCTGAGTATCTAAGCCAATGGAAGGTGCAATTGGTAAATTATACAATAAATCTTCAGAAATCTTCTTGTAGAATTCTACAGATCCTTTTAGTCTATTATTAAAAAAACCAAAATCTAAAGCTATATCAAAACTCTTGTTAGACTCCCAAGTAAGATCATCATTACCAAGAGTACTAGGGTACAGACCTGGCTGCAATCCATTAGGCCTAGTGGAATACAATGCGCGGAACGCGTAATAGTCACCTGCTAAATTATCATTACCAACTTCTCCATAAGAACCTCTAAGCTTTAAATTATCTAACCAAGTAATATCTTGCATGAAGTTTTCCTCTGTAATCCTCCATGACAATCCAACTGAATAGAAACCTCCCCATCGATTATCTTCATGGAACACTGATGAACCATCATATCGATAAGAAGCAGAAAGATAATATCTATTCATGTAATCGTAATTTAATCTAGAAAAATACCCTTCATTTCTTTTATCTGTAGTAGCTCCAGTAAGAGATGTTGGTGTTACGAAATTATCAAATTCGTAAATACCTTCAATCACTTGTTGAGATTTCATCCCATACATATCAGTATAATTTCTACTAAAATTTTCATGACCAAGTAAAACATCGAAATTATGATCCTCACCTAGAGTGAACGAATAATTCAATAATTGATTAAAGTTAAGAACAGTTCTCGAATACCTAGTTTCACTATATCGTCCGTTTGGTGCACCATCTCCAACTATATCGTTTTCGTATTCGCTTTGTTTATAATTATTAATATCTATACTTGCATTTACAGTCAACTTTAAATTTTCAATTATATTAAATTGGAAAAAAGTTCTATTACTTAAATTATTAACCTTCGTATAGTTATCATTGTAATCTAATTCTGCAACGATATGTCTACCATTGAAGGCCCCAGAAGGTCTTGAATTTATTCCGTATTCTTGATATCCTTCACCTAGGTCATATATTTTATTCCCAGAGGCATCATTTATATACTTCCCTGTATTAGGATCAACAACATAAACAGGATAAATCGGGCCAATACTCCTAGCGAAGTAAAAAGGATTTGAGTAACCTGTATCTGTTGTAGAAGTAGAAGCTAATCCTTGATTAACAAGAGATCCAGAAAAGTTTGTTCCAATTTTCAACCATTTCTTTGGAGTCATATTTAAATTGATACGTGCGTTAATACGGTTATAGTCCGAATTTGTCATATATCCCGTTTCATCTAAATATCCCAAAGAAAAGAAGTAAGTATGTTTCTCCCCTCCACCAGAAGCAGATAAGTTATAATTTTGTCTATAACCTGTTTGTTCTAAAGGGTCATACCAATTCAAATCTGGAAAAATAACATTTGCACTTGGGTTTATTTTTCCATCAGATCCAAGTATCATATCATTATCGACATCGAATGGATTATACTTCAATTGATTAAATATTTCTTTATAAGC
>JAGLEB010000151.1 GCA_023145275.1 Flavobacteriales bacterium
CCTCTATTTACAACCCCAGCTACAGCTTTAAAGTTCATTTTAACCTCGCCACCTGAATTACTGCCGGTTTTAGTTGTAATCATTACTACACCATTTGCAGCTCTTGCCCCATATAGCGCAGTTGAAGAAGCATCCTTTAGAATTGTCATAGATGCTATATCATCCGGGCTAATCGATGAAATATCTCCTTCGAACTGAGCTCCATCGACAATATACAAAGGATCTGCAGAACCATTAAGTGTTCCAAATCCTCTAACTCTAATTTGCGGTGCACTACCTGGCTGTCCTGAAGAAGCAGTAACCTGCAAACCTGTAGTAGACCCTTCTAATGCTTGTGTTACAGAAGAAATAGTTCTTGTTTCTAAATGCTTAGATCCAACAACACCCGCTGACCCAACAAATGACTCCTTTTTAGTAGTACCATAAGCAATAACAACAACCTCTTCTAATGCTGCTGCATCAGGTTGTAAGCTAATTTCCATAACACTTTCGGTTCCTAAGCTAACATCTTTTGTAGCATAGCCCATAAAACTAATTTCTAAAACATCTCCTTGCTTTGCTTCAATGGTGAAATTTCCATCAAAATCAGTTGTAGTACCTATAGTACCCCCTTTTACAATAACACTTGCTCCTGGTAATCCTAGATTACTTTCGTCATAAACAGTTCCGGTTATCTCTTTCGTTTGTGCGAAAGCGATATGTCCAATGAAAAGCAGAACAAATGTAAGTAATCGTAAAATTTTACTTTCCATACAATTTGTGATTAAGTTAAAAAATTGAGTTAATAATATCTTCTATTTTTTTTGTAAAAAAAGCATCTAGACATTCCCAGTGAACAATCTCTAATTAAACACCTAACCTGTCATGAAAAAACCAATATAGCTCACAAAAAAAATTATTTAATCAGCGAATAACGGTAAGTCAACATTTAGATAGTGATATTTCTTTACAAAAACATAAATATAGTAAAATTTTAGATATCAGACACTTCCAAATTATACAGAAAATTAAGTGTGATAAAAAAAGGGTCAAAAATGGTGGGTAATCGTCGCTTATATAGGTACGTCATCCTGATGCGTTAGTTTTTTTTCAAGACTAACTCAATCAATTATGGAATACAATGAGAATAAATTTATGTACTTTTGACATATTTTTATTTACACTTATAGCATGAATGATCTTAAATTTTACATCAACGAAGACCATAATAAACTTTTACTATCAGACATTAATAAACGTCTTAGTAAAATACATCTTGGCGGTGGGCAAAAAAAAATAGAGCGAGAACTTTATAGAGGTAAGCTAACTGCTAGAGAAAGAATTGCCTATTTATTAGACGATGGAAGTGAAAGAATTGATATTGCTGATTTTGCAGGGTTCGAAATGTATAAAGAATACGGTGGATGCCCAGCTGGAGGAGTTGTTGTAACTATTGGATATATAAGTGGAAAGCAATGTATTGTTGTTGCAAATGACGCTACTGTAAAGGCAGGCGCATGGTTCCCAATTACAGCTAAGAAGAATTTAAGAGCTCAGGAAATTGCAATGGAAAATAGAATTCCAATAATTTACTTAGTTGATAGTGCTGGTGTTTTTCTACCAATGCAAGATGAAATTTTCCCAGACAAGGAACACTTTGGACGTATCTTCAGAAATAACGCTAAGATGAGTGCAATGGGAATCACACAAATATCAGCAGTAATGGGTAATTGTGTTGCTGGAGGTGCATACTTACCTATAATGAGCGATGAAGCTATAATTGTAAATAAGACGGGCACTATTTTCTTAGCAGGATCATATCTAGTAAAGGCTGCTATTGGAGAAGAGATAGACAATGAAACTCTCGGTGGTGCAACTACGCATACCGAAATATCAGGAGTTGCCGATTATAAAGCTAAAGACGACAAAGAAGCATTAACAACAATACGAAGTATAGTTGGGAAAATCGGGGACTTTGAAAAGGCTGGATTCAACAGGATTGAGAAAAAAGAACCTGCTAAAGATGCGAAAGAAATATTCGGCATTCTACCCAAGGAAAGAAATCAACCTTATAATACTTTCGATATAATAGAAAGATTAGTTGATAGCTCGGAATATGACGAATATAAAGCCGACTATGGAAAGACTCTAATCTGTGCTTATGCAAGGATTGAAGGCTGGGCAGTTGGAATAGTTGCGAACCAAAGAAAAATGGTTAAAAATGCAAAAGGCGAGATGCAATTTGGAGGTGTTATATATTCTGATTCTGCAGACAAAGCAACGCGTTTTATTGCAAATTGTAATCAGAAAAAAATTCCACTAGTATTCTTGCAAGACGTTACCGG
>JAGLEB010000152.1 GCA_023145275.1 Flavobacteriales bacterium
AATGCAGTTGCGAACTCTGTTGTTCCAAAATTCACTGTAATTATGGGTAATTCTTACGGAGCAGGAAACTACGCTATGTGCGGAAAAGCATATGACCCCAGACTAATAGTAGCATGGCCATCAGCTCAACTAGCAGTAATGGGTGGTGCACAAGCCGCTAAAACTCTACTTCAAATTGAAAAAGCCTCATTAAAAAGCAAAGGAGAAGAGATTACAGAGGAAAAAGAAAAAGAACTACTAGATCATATTACCGAAAAATACAACAAACAAATATCTCCTTACTACTCGGCATCGCGTATTTGGACAGATGCAATTATTTCGCCATTAGACACGCGTAAATGGATAAACATGGGTATTGAAGCTGCTAATAATTCGCCAATTACCGACAAGTTTAACTTAGGAGTTATACAAACATAAAGGGCTATTTAAAAAATAGTGGGTATTAGTCGCTTATATTGCAACGCCTAAAGGGAACTAGGTGCTAATTTTGTGTATTGTATAAAATAGAGAATACACCATTTTCTACTCCCCACTACAAACAACATAGAACCAAACATAAACATGAGCAAAACATTGCTTTTTATTTATAATTTTCGTATATTAAGACTGTAAATATATAATATAGATATTATTGCATTTATTACTGAGAAATCAGGAGTTCGATGACGTTTTAATAAATGTTTAATTTCAGTTTTTTAGTAAATACTTTATTGAAACGTTGACTTTTTTAGAGTACACTTCTAAGTTACCCTGCTTAGGCAGGTAAAAAAAGTCGATTATGGAAATTAAGAAATATTCAGTCGTTAACCTCGAAAAATATAGAACCATTTTCTTCGAAATTGGTCTATTTTTATCCTTAGTATTAGTTTACTTCGCTTTAGAGAGTAAATCCAAAAACAGTTTTGATACTGAAATCTTTTACACCCAACAAACAAGTGTGATTGACGATAAAGCTATGCCAGTCACCGAGCGAAGAAAAGAAAAAATCAGAAAACTACCTCCACCACCCGTAACGCAGATTATGGTTGTTGCGGACAATACAGCAATTGAATTTGAACTAGAGATATCGTCAACAGAGATAGATCAAGAAACTGAGATAGAATTTCAAAAGAGCACTCCACCCCCTTTAATGCCTGTGGAGGAAGAAGAGGAAGAGGAAGTATATAACTTTCAGGTTGTTGAATCACAACCAATATATCCAGGATGCGAAAATTTTTCGGACAAGCAAAGTCGCTACATATGCTTCCAAAAGAACATAATGAAGCATGTAAGAAAAAACTTTAAATATCCCGAAATCGCAAGAGAAATGGGCATACAGGGCAGGGTTATAATAAAATTCGTTATTGGAAAAGATGGAGTAATATCTGACGCTACAGTATTGAGAGGCATAGATAAATCATTAGATGAAGAAGCTATTAGAATTGTAAGATCTATTCCAAAAATGACACCTGCCTCACAAAGAGGAAGAGCAGTTCCTGTATCGTTTATGATTCCTATTACATTTAAACTAAATTAAAAGATGACGCTTATGTCAGTATTTTCTGATTTGATAATTCTAAAATATTTTATATGTTTGATGAAGCTAAAGCTCTAACTTCATGTACATAGTAATAAGAAATAACGATATTGAAAATGCTCGTATTTATGAGAACCTAACTGTTCTAAATACAGACTTAGATATGAACCCTTATACATTGACTAATTTTTTCTCAAGGAACAAAGGACAATTTTATAAGCGTGGCAAACTTACGGTAATAAAAACCCCTTTAATAGATCGTTCTTTTGTAAAAGCTTTGAACGATACAGAGAATCCAGTTTCTAAGTACAAGCTAGACTTAGAACAAAAAAAGGAAATTGCTAGGAGGAAAAAAGATTTGATAAATGGAAAAGAAATCCTTTGGGCGATTTAGTTTTTTCTCTTAGTTGTTTATTAAACTAAAGACCTTCTCAAGGAACATCATTTCTTGAGAAAAGATGTTCATTGAGGAAATTGGTATTTTATTGCAGTCACTAGTTAAAATTAGTTTTCTTCAACAAGGTACTAATCTGTTTAGAATCAATCTTCCCTCTCATTGAGATAAGGGTAGTTTCTTCGTCTTCTCCAACTAGTATGAAAAATTCTTCTATCTTTTCATTCTTCACCTTGCCGTAAAACTTAACTTCCTCCCCTTCTGAATTGATTGTCATTAATTCCTCATAATTATTTGTTCTGATAAGTTTATTTACGGATTTACTCAACTCTAAGCCTTTAGATTTTGTTTGAGTATTAATTATATTCAATTCATCAATCTGACTTGCTATCTCCTTAGCTACTTTGGATTCCTTATCTGTTTCTTCAATAAAACTACTTCCTAACTTAAACATATTTCCATTAATTGAAATAATATTAACGTCATCTTGACCTCTATATTTATTCAATAATTCTTGAACATTATTCTGTGAAAATGCGAGTGTTGAAAAAAGTGCTATACTCAGTGTAAATAATATCTTTTTCATGATTTCTATATTTTTTATCGATTAGCGCCACAATAATATCCAAATTAATAGGGATATTCTATATGGGAAACATTTTCTTTAATCGATTATTATTAATTTTTACGAACTAAATTTATAGTAAAATACTGGCCATATTTTGCAATATAAAAAGAAGACGAGGTCAATAAGTATTTGTTACACCTATAAACAAAAAAACGATCAATTGAATTTGTATCAATTGATCGTTTTTTCTTAAATATACTTTATCGGCTCTAAAATAGTCCGTTCACTTGTCCTTCGACCTTATCTATTATCAACCCTAAATCTTCAGGATTATTTACAAAATCAATATTATCGACATCAATTATCAACAAATTCCCCTTGCTGTAATCAGAAATCCAAGCTTCATACCTTTCATTTAGTCTACTTAAATAATCTATACTAATAGTATTTTCATATTCTCTACCTCTTCTGTGAATCTGAGATACCAAGGTAGAAATATCAGCACGCAAATAAATCAATAAATCTGGAGCTTTAATAAAGGACTCCATTAACGAGAATAAAGATTGATAATTTTCGAAATCTCTTTTAGTCATCAAGCCCATATCATGGAGATTTGGGGCGAAAATATGTGAATCTTCATAGATAGTTCTATCCTGAATAACAGTATTACCACCATCTCTAATATCGCTGACTTGCTTAAATCTGCTATTTAAGAAATATATCTGTAGGTTAAATGACCATCGTTCCATCTCATGGTAAAAATCATTTAGATACGGATTATCATCAACAACTTCAAAATGAGCATCCCAATTATAGTGTTTCGCAAGTAATCCTGTTAGAGTAGTCTTTCCAGATCCAATGTTTCCGGCTATAGCAATGTGCATGGTCTTATTATTATATTATTCAGTGATATATTTTCAAATAATATATCATCATAATGTTCTTTACAAATGTAAAGGAAATATACACTTTATTATAGAACAATAAACAGGAGTTTTTAACAAAAAAAGCGGTTTTTGAGTTAATCTTTCTCAAGATAACCAAAAAACCGCTTTTAGTATAATAATTCAAATATTACTACAGGGAACCTCTAATAACTCAATATTGATTATTTACATAGTCTTTCCCTCATCTACTTCGTTATAAAAACACTCATTTAGCCCAGCTAAACTCCGCTTTTAATGCCTCGTATTTGAAAAAAAACAATACAAATATTTCAAAAGTAGTTTTTAAAGGTATCCTACAAATTGAATTTTGCTTTTAAAATATCTACATAATCAAGTTTCTCCCAAGTAAATAGCTCTACTTCTATTTCTTTTTTACCCCAATATGGAGATTCGAAAACTTTTGTTATTAGTTTAGGTGTTCTTCCCATGTGACCATAAGCAGCGGTTTCAGAAAAAATAGGATTCCTCAATTTCAATCTACTTTCAATAGCCGCTGGTCGCAAATCAAACACTCCCTTAATAATAGCTGCTATTTCACTATCACTTTTCTCTACTTTTGATTTTCCATAAGTATTCACGAAAATACTCGTTGGCTCTGCTACTCCAATGGCATAAGAAACTTGTACTAAAACCTCATCAGAGACCCCAGCAGCAACCATGTTTTTAGCAATGTGACGAGCAGCATATGCAGCTGACCTATCAACTTTTGATGGATCTTTTCCTGAAAAAGCACCTCCTCCGTGAGCCCCTTTACCTCCGTAAGTATCAACAATAATTTTACGTCCTGTTAATCCTGTATCACCATGTGGCCCACCAATAACAAATTTCCCCGTAGGGTTAATATGATAATTAATATCTGATCCAAATAGTTTTTGAACATCAGCATCAAGTCTAGCAATAACTCTTGGCATTAGAATGTACTGAAGGTCTTGACGAATTTTATCAAGCATAATTGCATCACTCTCAGAAAAATCGTCATGCTGAGTAGAAATCACAATTGTTTCAACTTTCAATGGCTTATGATCGTCAGAATATTCAATAGTCACCTGCGACTTCGCATCCGGACGAAGATAATCTACTTCGCTTCCTTCTCTTCTAAGATCGGCAAGCTCTCTAAGTATAATATGCGAAATTTCTAAAGCCAATGGCATGTAGTTAGAAGTTTCGTTAGAAGCATAACCAAACATCATTCCTTGATCTCCGGCTCCCTGCTCCTTATTTTCATTTGCTTCATTTTCTACTGCAACCCCACGGTTAATATCATCAGACTGCCCGTGAATTGCAGACAAAACACCACATGATTCACCATCGAATTTATACTCACTTTTTGTATAACCGATTTTATTGATGACATTTCTAGCAATTTGCTGAACGTTTACATATGTTTTAGTGTTTACTTCACCAGCCAAGAATACTTGACCAGTTGTAACCATTGTCTCAATTGCCACTTTTGCATTAGGATCATAAGCAATGATCTCATCTAAAAGTGCATCTGAAATTTGGTCAGCAACTTTATCTGGGTGTCCTTCTGAAACAGACTCTGACGTGAAAAAATAAGACATAATCTTCCTATATTTTTTTTAATTAATAAAATAAATAGGTGAAAAACTTGAATGGTGGGATGCTCTATTACTATGCGCAGAAATCTACACGTTTTAGCATTTTTTTAAGTGGTCGCAAGCCCGATACAAATCTATCCACATTTAAGAGCACAAAGGTAATACATAATTATTCTAAATTGCAAATGCTTTGATGATATTTTCCTACACAAATGATAAGCTCATAAAAAAAAGCCACAGAAATAGAATTCTATGACCTAAACTATGAGTATACTCCAGAAACACACAAAAAGAACTAATTCTAATTTTATGTATTTCCGGAGAGGGATCAACTATACAATATTTGGTTATCATATGCTTACAAAGCATACGATAACCAAATATTTAAATAAACTATTTCTTTTCCATTTCTGTAGGAAGAATAAGAATATCTACTTTATCAATTTTTTTGAAAATTTTAGAAGCTGTCTTTTTTATATCCTTTGTAGAAAAAGCTTTTACAATATCTTCATAATTCTTACTATCATTACGATCTTCTCCAAGAACAAAGTAGTTCTTAATAACCCCCGACCAGTAACTATTATGCTCCTTAGATTGTTCTCTGTTTTTCAGCATGTTTTGCTTTACCTTATCCAATTCTTCTTGTGTAGGCCCATTTGCTACAAAATCATCAATCACCTCGAAGCATCTATTTTTAAGATACTCAGCTTTTTCCGGCTTACTGTCAAACTGAAATATTAATGCCATATTATTAACAGGATATTTCGCAAACGAAGTATATAAACCAACTCCATAAGTTCCACCTTCTTTTTCTCTAATCTCAGTTGTAAATCTAAAATCTAGAACTTCCTTTATCACCTCAAGAGCCAACCTATTGTAAGGGGTATATTTCATCTCCTTCGAATACTTAGCTATTGAAGTTCCTTTAGGCGTTTCTAATGGAAAATAAAGCTTGCGTTCAGTTACACCTTTAGGACCTCTAACCTTTCTATCAACCCAATTTTCCTCTCTATCAATATCCTTTATTGCCCCAATATACTTTTCAACAAGAGGTTTAACAACATCCTCAGAAACATTACCAACTATAAGAAAAGTAAAATCAGAAGCATCAACGAAACGATCATTATAAATTGATTTTATCTCATCGAATTTCAGATCATTCAAATATTCTTCATTCATAAATCGTACTCGTGGGTTATGATTATAGACAATAGCCTGAATAGAATCTCCCATTATTTTTTGTGGGTTTGTCGCCATAGACTCTATACTACTCATTAGTTTACTTTTCTGAATTTTGAAAGTTCCTTCATCAAAACGAGGTTTCTCAAATTTTAAATAAACTAATTGCATCATTGATTCAAAGTCTTTCACAGAAGACGCACCTGTTACACCTTCTTCAAGCTTACCCAAGTACACATCAACTCCAACTGACTTACCTGCTAAAAGCTTATTAAGTGTAGTTTCATCATAATCAGCAACACCGAACTTACTCATCGCATTTGTCAAATTATTAGCCGACACTATTTTATCATCTCCATAAATAGAAGTTCCACCTTTAGACCAAGCATTAATGCTAACTGCATCCTTATCATAATCTGCATGCCTGAATATCACCTTTGCCCCGTTAGACAAGGTCCATTCAGTTGCTCCAAACTTATCGAGCTTTTTAGTAGAAACAACCTTACCTCCCATAATTTTATCAGCATCAATAAGCTTCAACCCAGCTGTTTCATCAACATAATGAGCTAGCTCTTTCGCATCAACATCAGCAATTACTTTTTCAACATCTAACTTAGTCATATGTTTCACACCCTCGGATGGCCCTGTTATGTAAACTGTTCTATTTTTCTTAACAAACCATTCACTAGACACTTTATTAACATCATCTAAAGAAATTGTTTGAAGGCTATATTTGGCAAACTGATAATCAAACTCAGGGGCTGTTGCTATTTCTCCTTTCAAGTATTCAGTTTTAATTTTACTTGCATAATCATCATTAGTAATTTTATCTCTAGAATTGAATTTACGTTCAAAGTAAGCATCAAAATCAAGTTTTGCCCTATCTAACTCAGATTGGAGAAATCCGTGTTGTTTTGCACGTACAGTTTCAGTATAAATAATTTCGAAAGCCTCTTTTTCTTTATTTGGTTTAGCTGATGCAGCTAAAGAATATGCACCATACCCTTTAACCATTTCGCTTAAGATACTAGAACTTCCATAAGTACAATCGGCATCGCTCTTTCTTAAAAGCTCTCTAATTCTATTGTTAAGCATAGTTCCATAAATGGCATCAATAAGAGACTGTTTCTCTGTCGCTAAAGTTTGCTTCTCTGCTTTCTTTTTAACAATCATCATATTCACAACAGAGCTAGTTGCTTCCTTGTCTGTTGCAACAACAAATCTCATATCATCGTGACTTGGTATTGTAAAAGTTGGACGAGGCTTGGCATTTTCAACTGCAGGAATTTTAGACATCAAAGCAATAACCTTTTTTTCCATTTCAACAGCATCAAAATCACCAACAATAGCGATAGCCTGCAAATCAGTTCTATACCAATCGTGATAGAAATCTCTTATAGTTTTAGGTTTAAAAGAGTTGATAATATCTAAATCTCCTATTACATCCCTTTCAGCCCATTTAGATCCTTTCACTATAACTGGAAAATACCGACTTCTCATTCTGAAGCTAGAATTTCTTCTAGTACGCCATTCTTCAGATATAACTCCTCTTTCAGAATCAATCTCATCTTTATCAAGAGTTAAATAATTAGACCAATCATTAAGAACCATTAGCCCCATATCCATTGCATCTTTATTCTCTGTAGGTACATCGCTGATATTATAAACAGTCTCGTTAAAGTAAGTATAGGCATTTATATTCTCCCCGAATTTGACACCGTATTTTTCCAATCCGTTTATTACACCTTTACCAGGAAAATGCTCGGTTCCATTAAACGCCATATGCTCTAGAAAGTGAGCCAAGCCATTTTGACTATCATTTTCCAATAGGGCTCCTACATTCTGGATAATATAAAAACTAGCTCTGTCTTTTGGTTCCTCGTTATGTCTAATATAGTACGTCATTCCATTTGGAAGAACACCATGTCTTATATTCTGATCTCTAGGCACAGGTTGATTCAAATCTGGTGCCTGTGCTAAAGCAGTTTCCGCTTGAAAAAACACAATCATCAACAACAGTAACTGCGATATACTATTTCTTAAAAGCAATTTCATAAACTAATATGTTTTAATTTTTATACTTATACCTTAAATCCGCAAATGGATTTAAGCTTATACAAATAATATACATTTTAAGGTACAATTAGTAATAATTTTAGTTTTTAACATTTATTTAGGCATAGATAATAATACCATCTACACCATAAAATGACGTATAAAATCTTTATCTTTTCCCTCTATAATTCAACTTGAAAAATCTATTTTAAATGCAAGTTGGTTATCGCATGTCATTGCTATTGTTTCACCTGAGTGAAAAAGTCAACCATGCTCGGGCCATCTAAAATTAGGACTGAATCTATGGATATGCAACGAATTTTATATTCTTATAAATAATAAATATTTCGATTTTATTTTATGTCATCTGCTAATGAAAATGGTATAACACATAAGAATATTGCAAAATCATAGTTTTTACATACTTTTACCCTATGTATAAAATTGACTTTTCGCTTAATAAGGATGAAGTTCTAAAAGCTGCATCTACCTACAAGGATATATGGAGCAATGATATTTTACTCTTTTTACAAGAATGGTGGGATGACAATAGTTTCATAACCGCTGAAACATCCGGATCAACAGGTATTCCTAAAAAGATAGTACTTGATAAAGAAAAAGTGATAAACTCAGCAAAAGCAACAGGCACATACTTTAAGCTTAAGAAAGGCGACAACGCATTGTTGTGTATGTCACCCAAATATATTGCAGGAAAACTAATGATTGTTAGATCTATGGTTTGGGAAATGAAGCTTATTTGCATAGAACCAAGCTCGAGTCCACTGAAGTCTATCCCCGAAAATATGCATATTGATTTTGCGGCCATGGTTCCTTTGCAAGTTAAAAACTCAATATATGAGTTACAATCAAAAAGGATTTCAAATCTTATTATTGGTGGGGGAGCAATTGACTATTCTTTATTATCTAAAATAAAAAAATCTAGCACCAATATTTTTTCTAGTTATGGTATGACTGAAAGCATAACGCATATAGCTCTTAAAAAACTAAATGGCGAAAATCCAGATACATATTATAAAGCTTTAAAAGATGTTTATTTCAGTATTGACAAAAGAAACTGTCTAATAATAGATGCAAAGAATGTTAGTGATGATGATATTGTTACAAACGATATAATAGAGTTAATAAATAATAGGGCTTTTAGATGGCTAGGGCGAATTGATAATGTAATAAATTGTGGGGGGGTGAAGATTCATCCTGAAAAGATAGAAAGCATCCTATCAGAACATATTCCATCTCCATTCTTCATTTCTTCAATAAAAGATGAAACTTTTGGCGAAAAGCCAGTATTATTTATTGAGGGGAAACAAATTCACATCAACTTAGACGAATTAAAAAAATTACTGCCAAAATACCATTCTCCTAAAGAAATATTCTTTATAGATAATTTTGTAAGGACAGACTCTGGTAAGATTAAACGAATAGAAAGTGCGAAAGGGAAACTTAATTAGTTCTACTGTTATTTTAATGGGTTAATAGCTTACGAGGTTAAAAGGTTATGAGCTTGTAACCCTGTCAACCTTTTTGCCTTTAACCTTAACTTAGCTTATTAATTACGGATCTATGTCGTTTGTAGTGGGTAATTATCATTTATTTAGGTGCGTCATGTTGAGCGGAGTTTCCAAAGCGAAGCGAAGGAAACGTAGTCGAAATCGAAGATTCAGCAAAGCTAAACATCTATATCAACAGTGATAACAGCGTGTGTTTATTAGTCGTAATAGAACCAATTAAATAAGGTTTTCTAAAAAGAAACACACATCTAAAACATACTATTTAGCCCAATAAACAAAGTTTTACTTTTTTATTGGAAGTTTATACATGATTTTTGAAATAACACTCTTTATATTTTTTTCTGAATTTTTTACATCTCCTTTTACTTCTTCTTTGGCCGAGCCTATCCAAATTAGCTTCTCTGTTTTGGCATCTATCATTGCTACACGCAACTTACCAACCTTCTTATCCACTTCTGTAGTTGTAGTTTGTGAAGTCCCCATGCCATATGATGCACCTCTATAGCCATATCTTCCATATCGTTTACCTCCATACCCCATATATGCTCCACCAGAATAATCAGTATGACTCTCATAGCTTTTTTCCATATCAATTTCTATAGCATAGAGGAAAATAGCATCAGGGTTTTCAGAATACTCTAAGCCTCTTAATCTTACTTCACTTGATATAGCACCCTCGATCCTTTTTTTATTAATATCATTAATGCTAAAACTTTTCTCTTCGAGATCTTTATCATTTATAAAGTAAAGCACTTTGTATGTTTTATACTGCGAAAAATCTACATCCTTATCGTAGTCGCTTGAAACCTGCATACTAGAACAAGCAACCGTAAACACTACTATTGCTAATACCGAAAATATTTTTCTCATAACTATAAATTATTAAAAAGGGAACGACATATTAAACATCCCTTCAAATTCATCATAAATATAATAAATTATGCCAAGCTGTAATTATCGAATATAGGATATTTTTGGTTGTATACTTATTCTAATACCTTAAATATGAATAAGTCAAAAGATACATTTTGAGTTTATGCATGTTTGTATAGTAAAAGAAGGTGAAATTTAATATCCTTTCAAATCAATGATTTCACCATCAATCATAGTTACCCACCTTTTCATCTTTTTCTGAATAACTCTAAAATGTTGTTTATCTTCGGGAGTAACAAGAGAAATTGCATCACCAGATGCTTCAGCACGCCCAGTACGACCAATACGGTGAATGTAATCTTTTGGTGAGCGAGGCAACTCATAGTTAATTACGTAAGGAAGGAATTCGATATCAATTCCACGTGCAAGTAAATCTGTAGCGACAAGCACTGTTAATTTTCCAGTTTTAAACATCCTTAGAGCCTCTGTCCTAGCACCCATACTTTTCTTACCATGTATGGACAATGCCTGAATCCCATTCTTTTTTAATTTATCAACAACATTATCTGCCTTATGTATAGACGAAACAAACACCAATACTTGATTCATTTTCTGTTCTTTAATAAGGTAGCGCAATAATGGACCTTTCTTTTCTTCTGAAATTGAATATCCTATTTGATTAATTAATTCTATTCCAACGTTCTCTTCTTCTATCTTTATTACCGTAGCATCGTGTAGAATAATTTTATTTACATAGTCGACACCTTTATTAAGCGTAGCCGAAAATAATAAATTCTGACGTTTGACTGGCAATAAATCAAAGATATCATTCATCTCTTCTCTAAACCCAAGATTTAACATTTTATCAGCCTCATCAAGAACTAAGGTCGTTACTTTTGATAAACTTACCGCTTTCTTCTCTACTAACTCAAGCAACCTTCCAGGAGTGGCAACCAGAACATTTACGCCGTGTAAAGATTTCATCTGTGGATTTATAGAAACTCCGCCAAAAACTGCTTTTGTTTTAATATCTTCATCTAGTCCTGAAGCAAAATCATCAAATACTTGATGTACCTGTGCTGCTAATTCTCTGGTAGGCACTAATACCAACACGTTTATTTCACGACCATTATTATGAACCTTTCCTCTAATATTCTCTAAAATAGGCAATACATAACTAGCGGTTTTTCCCGAACCTGTTTTTGCAATCCCCAACACATCTTTCTTTTTTAGAATAACAGGAATTGCCTGTTCTTGAATCGGGTATGCTTGAGAAAAACCTTGTTCCTCTAAAATATTTAATAATGATTTAGATAAACCTAATGAAGTAAAGGACATATTTGATATAAGTTTTAAAAGATAAATTTACTTGGACAAATATAGTTCTTTTCAATTTGTTAGTACCACTTAGAAAACTATCTATTCTTTATGGTGGTGTATAAAAAACTTCAAGGTCGAGATTGGAGTGTCTACCTTTGATGTTACAAAATAAAAATGTCCGTAATTAATTATATATTTGAATTATGGCAAAACATTATGACAATGATTTTAAGGTTACGATAGTAGAATTATTAAAATCAGGAAGGAAATCAACAGAACTAAGTAAGGAATATAACCTTAACAATAATACCATTAGAAGATGGCGTAGAGAGTTTGATCTAAAGTCAGGAGATTTCTCTAAGAAGAGAGAGTTAACAGCAGAAGAGATAGAACTAAAAACACTTAAGAAAGAGTTGAAGGAAGTTACGTTAGAACGTGATATATTAAAAAAGTGGAGTATCTACCGTTGATGTTACAAATAAAAAATGCCCGTAATTAATTATGACAAAACACTATAACAACTTTTAAGGTTACAATAGTAGAATTAGAAAGAATGAAACTAATTACTATATCATAGTAAACTCCCAATGTTACTAAATTGTTAAATCTATCATTGAAAAACAAGAAATATTATACTTAATAATGTTTCACCGATGCTTCACCAAGCAAAATACAAACACTGTGAGCAGTAGTAAAACAAGACAATAAGAGAGATTGAGAATAATCCCTCTTTCTCCGCAATAAAGC
>JAGLEB010000153.1 GCA_023145275.1 Flavobacteriales bacterium
ATATAATAGGCATAATTAAACAGAGTACATATTTCAACAATTGAAAGTCGGTAGGATTTATTTCCTATCGACTTTCTTATTTTTACAAATAAATCACTAACTTTATAACTACCAATTAGTTAACCCAATACTATTGGTAATGTATTTTAAAACAGCAACTACCATGCTCGCAAAATTTTCTTACCATGAAGATTCACTTAGCTCTTATCCTAGTGCTCATAAACCTATGCAGCACCTCAGCACAATCATTAAACTCAACTGGTGCACGTCCTCAAGCTCTAGCAAACGCAACAGGTGCATCAATAAGTTTCTGGTCGTTAATAAAAAACCCTTCAAATCTCGTTTTCACAGATAGAACATCAATAGGTTTCGATGTGAAAAATAACTTTATGATTAAAGAATTATCATCAGCAACACTGGCGATGATAATTCCTATTCGCAATACTGGAAATATTTCTTTTTACTTTCAGCGATTTGGCTACGAGATATACAACGAGAATAAGATAGCAATTTCTTATTCAAACAGAATATCCGAGTATGCATCAGCAGGAGTACAACTAAGCGACAACTTACAATACATAAGAACTGCAGAAACAAGTGAAATAAACCATGCGATATCATTTAACATAAACCTATTCGCAAAACTAAACAACAGCATACACCTTGCTACACATTACAGTTTCGAAAAAACATACACGAAAGAAAGTGACAATATTCAAGAGTTATCATTAGCTCTATCGTGGTTTCCCATAAAAGAGCTAAACCTACTTTTAGAGGCTACAAAAATTAGACAATCAGATATCTCGCTCAGAGGAGGTATAGAATATTCTATTATAAATAAAGTTTTTGCAAGAGTAGGTGTATCGTCTACGCCGATGAATGTATCGCTAGGAATAGGCATGGTATTTAAATCGATAAGCATTGATATTAGTGCTTCCCATAATCAATACTTAGGAACAGGATCTAGCATCTCTGGAAACTATAATTTCATCGGAACAAAATGAGAACAAAGCTATTCATACTCGCATGCCTACTCTCTATTAGCACCTATGCTCAGGATTTTGATTCTCTGAATGCGAATCACATTTTCACGCAGCAGATAGAGGGTTTAAGCGAGAAATCTATTTCGGAAAGAGACTATTCTGAAATAGCCGAAAACTTAGATTTCTTAAAAAGCAATAAAATAAACTTAAATACCGCCAGTGCCGTAGAGCTTAAACAACTTCCCATATTAAATATCTTTCAAATAAATAACCTAATTAACTATCGAGAAAGAAATGGAGAGTTATTTTCTATATTCGAATTAAGTAGCATACATGGTTTCGACAAAGAAATAGTTAGATCAATAATTCCTTTTGTTGAAATAAAAAAAATTGACCAATTAAGCTGGAAGATTAAAGATATTGGTGAAGTAATAAAATTTGGAAGGCATAGTTTCATCTCAAGAACACAATTTGCAGTACAAACAGCTAGAGGACACATGACAGATAGTGATAGTGCCCAAACAAAATACAGAGGTAATAAATACAAAGTCTACTCAAAATACCTCTTTAACTCATATGACAAGCTTCGCTTTGGATTTACAATGGAAAAGGATGCAGGAGAAGTTTTTGGAGGCGAAAACTCAATCCTAGGGTTCGATTTCACTTCTTTTCATCTCGAACTAAAAAATATTGGAATATTCGACAAACTATTAATTGGTGACTATAATATTGAATTTGGACAAGGACTAGCCCTTTGGTCTTCTTTTAGCACTAACAAGTCATCTTACTCTACTGATATTATTAAACTAGGCAGGGGAATTGTTCCATTTTCGGGAACTAATGAGAATGTTTTTTTCAGAGGAATAAGCGGTACAATCACCAAACAAAACATTACTATATCACCATTTCTATCAATAAACAAGGTAGATGCTCGCCTAGGAAATATAAAATATGGAGAATACAAGTTGTACGAGAGTGGACTACACAGAACCGAGTCAGAAATAAAGAACTATAATGCCTTAACTAAGACCGATTATGGTATAAATCTAAGCTATGACCTAAAGCATTCAAGAATTGGAATAGTCTACATAAACACAAAATACAATAATAAGATAGCAAGAGGATCAAAGGAATATCAAAAATTCGACTTCGATGGGATTGAGACTACAAGCATAGCGGCAAACTATTTAATCAACCTCAACACTGTTATACTAAGTGGGGAGCACTCAAATAATATAAATGGGGCTTGGGCAGCAATCCATAATCTGTCAATAAATGCAACTCCCGAATTAAGTTTTACGATCTCGTATCGCAATTATCAAAAAGAATATTTCTCGGCATACAACTCTCCATTTCGTGAATACTCTTCTCCTGGAGAAGTAGGTTTTTACCTCGGCGCAAAAGGAGAAGTACATAAAAATCTTAAATTTTCGTTTTATTTTGATCTATTTGAAAAAAGCTGGCTTCAATACCACAAGGATTCTCCAACAAAGGGATATGAAACCCTTCTCCAATTAGACACCTACATAAATCGAAGTTCTAGTGCATATTTCAGAATAAAATACGAGAAGAAGAACAAAAATAATTCAAGCGAACTCAATTTACTTAATCAAGTATTAGATGAGAAAAAAATAAACATTAGACTACATCTCAACAAAGCACTTGAACACGGCATCAGCCTAGCATCGCGAATAGAATACGTACACTACTCACATAGAAGCATAGAAAATGGCTGGATGATATATCAAGATATAAAATGGAAATCTACAAACTCTCCCCTTAGTTTATATTGCCGAATAGCTTTCTTTGACACTGATAGTTGGAATAGCAGAATATACGCCTACGAAAATGACATACTATATATTTTTACAGTTCCGAGCTACTTCAACCAAGGAATTAAATATTATTTTGGAGCAAACTACAAGTTAAACAGAAAATTTAGCTTTTGGGCAAGAATAGCCCATACTGAGTACGAAAATCAGTTTTTTGTAGGATCGGGCAATGATCAAATAAATGGAAATCAGAAGACTGAAATTAAAGTACAAATGAGAATTAAGTTATAGATTTGCAAACAGCATTAATTAGGCTCGACAATAAATTACTTTTACACAAGCAAGGATTAGAAACAGTATGGATTTTAATAAATATATCACAAATAAGAATGTTGCTATTCTAGGAACGTTAACGTTCCACGTACTTCTATTTGCCATATTTACTCACACTTACATGAGGACAAGTACTGTTGACAAAGAAACATTACTTCTAATAAATTTTATTGAGCAGAGAGTAGTAGAACAAGAGCAAGAAGAGGTAATCCAAGAAAAAGAGGTTATTTACGACGAATTTACCGACCCTTCTACAAATCAAGCCTCTAGCAGGTCGAACGAAAATACTGTTGAGGAATTAAGAGCGTCTATGAAATCTCTAGAAGGAGCAAGAGAAATTTCAAATTCAGACGAAAATGTAGATTTATTCTCTGAAGCTGCAGCAAAACGTGAGATTAAGATCAAGCACCTAGAAAAAGAAGCAGATACAGGAAAAGGCGAAAGCGAGAGAAAAGCGGACAATGCCTTTACAGGAAGGAGTACGGTAAACTTTTACTTAGAAAATAGATATAGCGATAAAATGCCCAATCCAATATACACCTGTATCGATGGAGGTCTAGTATATATTGATATAAAAGTAAACCAAAATGGGAGAGTCATAGAAGCAAGCTACAACAAAGGCAAATCTACTACCAACAACGAATGCCTTAAAGAGACAGCCCTTAAATACGCTAAGAGGGCAAGATTCAACAGTGATTATTCAGCAAAGGAGACTCAAAAGGGTTTTATTTCTTATAAGTTTCAGGTTAATTAGCTTACACCGTGTCTATAATAACAATGAGGGCAATGAAACAATGATTCAATGAAATAATGATTCAATGATTCAATGAAATAATGAGTAAATGAAACAATGATTCAATGTTTTAATACTTTCTCGATTATACTATACAACAACGAAGCGCTAGCTGAGTATAAATCTGTGCATCTGTGGCCTAGAAAATGAGATAATGAGTAAATGAGATAATGATTCAATGATTAACTGAGATAATGATTCAATGAGTAAATGATTCAATGAGTAAATGAGATAATGATTCAATGTTTTAATACTTTCTTGATTATCCTATATAATAACGATGCGCTAGCTGAGTATAAATC
>JAGLEB010000154.1 GCA_023145275.1 Flavobacteriales bacterium
GGTGATTACAATAGGTGCGGAACTTTAGTAAATAAATATTGTTTCGACTATTGCTTGTGATAACAGTTCTAATAATCGTTTATCATTTAAATAATGAAATAGGTATTAGAAACTAGCATCTCCATCACCACCTTCTCTTTCTGTAGATCTTTTACTCTTAGATCTTTTTTTCTGTGCCTGACCAAAGTTGTATGTAAACGTAACATAAGCAACTCTAGATTCCCATTGTCGGTGGCCAACCTCTTCAAATCCTTCACCACTAGTGTAGTAGTTGAATTGATATGAATTAAATACATCGCTTAGTCTGAATCCTAAAGTGGCTCTTTTGTTAAATAAACTTTTTCGTAGGCCTAACTCCATACCATACATAGGGTCGATATGTCCTTGAGGAATTACTCTTTTTCCCATGTATCGTCCTGAAGCTTGAAGACTCCATGTTTTGGTTAAGTTAAAAGTATTGTTCAGCCTTGTGAACCAATTTATTCCATTATTACTAAAGTTAGGATCGTCGGTGTCTAGTTGAGTGTAATACATGTTTAAACTACCGTTTATGCTCCACCATTCAGTAATTTTAGTCATTACTGATGCTTCATATCCTATTTCTTGAGCTGTTGCGATATTTCCGTAAGTAGATGTAGAAACACCTTGATCATCAACTAATTTTATTCTTTGAATTTTATCAGTTGTATGTCTATAAAAAACGGCAGTGCTAAACGATCCACCTTTCCAATATTTATTATAGGATATCTCTAATGAGTTTGTAAATTCAGGATTAAGAGTAGGATTACCAGTTCTAATATTTAATTCATCAGAATACCTTTTAGCAGGATTTAATTGATAGGTTGATGGTCTTGAGACTCTTTTGCTGTAGCTAAATCCTAATTCGCTTTTTTCACCAAGCTTACGAGTAACAAAAACGCTCGGGTAAAAATTGAAATAGTTGTTGTTGTATGTTGAGTCAACAGGCTCTACAAGTCTTGATTCTGTTAATGCTTGTTCTAACCTAATACCTGCTTGTAAGCCCCATGGACCCCATTTTTTACCGTAATTTGTGTAAACAGAGTATAGTTGTTCATTAAACAAGAAGTGATTTGATCTACTTTCTAGGTCATCGTCATATTGATCGTAAAAATGATAGTCCGAATCAATGTTTCTGACTTGTCCTTTTGCACCTAATTCTAATTTACTACCATCATTTTCCATAGTATAATCAACTTGTGTCGAAGTCATATTATCATTCCCTTTACCAGAGTCATTTTCATCACCTCTATTTTCTTGTTCAAAAACACTTTTTCTATCGCTTTTTGAATCGATTCTATATACGTTGAATTCTAACGAAGAAGTTTCGTTCAAAGTGCTTTTGTATGTAAGGTCATGGCTAAGAGATTTGCTGTCGTACTCGCTGTCAGTAGTACGTTTAGGAATTGTACTTTGTAAGTATTCCATATCTTCTATTGCCGATCTTTTCGAATTTCGAACATTTGCAGTATAGCTAATATTATTGCTTTCGTTAAAATTATAATCTACACCAGCTTTTAAAGTGTGTCCTTTTCTACCGCGCTCTTTAGAACTTTCTTGTTCTAAAACTCCCGTTTTTACACCATCTTTATCGAATGTTTCTCTTGTGAAATCGCCACTTGAAACTCTCTGATTATCTCTGTATCCGTAGTTTGCAAAGAAATTCCACTTTCCAGTATTATAATTTAAATTTAAAGAGGCATTGTACTTATTTATTCCCGAAAATTCGTTAGCACTTCCTATGCCTCCATTAACACTACCATTAAACCCAAGTTTCTTATTCTTTTTAAGTATAATATTTAGTATTCCCGATATGCCATCAGGGTCGTATTTTGCGGATGGATTTGTGATAATTTCAACCTTATCTATATTTTCGGCAGGTATTGAAGCTAGTAATTCTTCAGAAGTGAGGTTTGTTGGTCTACCATCAACAAGAATTCTTACATTTTCACTCCCTCTTAAAGAAACATTTCCTTCAATATCAACATCAACAGAAGGTAGGTTACTCATTATGTCAACAGCAGATGCTCCAGCAGTAAGAAGATCTTTTCCAATGTTTACAACTTTCTTATCAATCTTGTTCTCGATATATGTTCTTTCGGCAGAAACTGTAACATCATTTAATATACTAACATCTGGCTTTAATAGAATCTTGCCTAAATCATGAACCTTACTTTTGCTAGCAATGTTAATTACATCTGAGTTGAAACTTTCATATCCAATAAAATCAATTTTAAGCATGTATTCTCCTTTCTTGATAGATAGGAAATCGAAAAATCCTTTTTCGTTTGTTAGTTCACCAGCAATTATTTCGCTAGTTTCAATATTTAACAGAGATACAGAGGCGAATTCAACACCTTTTTTTGTTTGGCTGTCTATAACCAAGCCAAATATCTTACCACTTTTTGGCTTGTCTTTTATTGGATCTAATTTAATATCAGAACCAAAAGAAGTTTGAATAATAGATAAAGTGAATACTATATATAGTAGAATGTGTTTCATTTAATTTCTATTTTCGGCGAAGATATAAAAAGGTTGGAATTAATGAAGTTTTTCACACTATTAGAATAGAACATTTAACTAAGATTAACATAAGTGTTAAATATATTGTAAAATCACTGATTTGTTTATTTAAGTTGCTGTTTGTCAGATTTTAGTGTATTGTATACTAGCTTGGATTACCTTTGTGATAGTAAATAAAGAACATCTAGTACTGTATCAAAAGATACATTAATAGGGAAAATGCTTTATAAGTTTGCAACTTAGATTTTAAAAAAAATAGGTAAATAGTATGTTACATAAGTTAGAGTTAGAAAAAGATTACACGGACTTTCTTGAGGGAAATGAGTTTGTAGGTGTATATTACAGTTCACACAAATGTGGAGTTTGTAATACAATGAAGCCTCAAGTATCTGAAGTTTTTGTTAGTAATAATGTAAAATTGGCAGAGATTGTTGTAAACGAGCACAGAGAACTTGCAGCTCAACAGTTGATTATGACATCTCCTACAGTAGTGTTCTATGAAAATGGTAAAGAGTTGTTTAGAGAAAGTGGGTTTGTAGATTTACAAAAGATTAATAGAAACCTAGGAATGATAATGTCATAGTATTTCTATTCTCGACATATAAAAAAAAGTGCTTAAATTTTGTTTAAGCGCTTTTTTTTTAGATTAAATCCTACATATTTTATCAAACCTACTATTCATACAAACACTTATATCTGTCGTAATAAATTTTCCATTCAGAAATAAACTAAAAATTGTAGCAGGACTCGGAGCTGATTGTGCTTGGTCTATAGTTTCTAACTTTATTATTTTATAGGCTAATTTTCTTTTTTCAGCTGTTTCTATTAATGAGTTTTTAGCATGAAATTCAGCAAAAGGACAGCGGTTTGAATAATACACTACAATCCCAGTTTTTTCAGAACATTCGCCACTTTTGACAGATTCATTAAATGTTGGACTTTTTGCACTTTTATTTATTTTGTAAACTAATAGACTAAATCCACTTGAAATTCTTTCTACTTCCTCAAAGCCTTGTTTTAACAGCCATTTAGTATCACTCATAAAATGAAACTTTTTTGTACCAACAACAGTTAAAATACCATTTTTGCCTTGCTTTGTAGCATCATCAATAGCCGTTTTAAGGAGATGTTTTCCATGACCATTTTTTTTATATTTTCCAGAAACCCAAAAACAATTTATATTTAAGTAGTTTGGAGCAGATATTGGTATCCAAGCCTTTTCTGCAGGACCATATTCTATAAATACCTTTGCTCTAGCATTTATTCTTCTGAAAACATATTCGTTTTCAAATTCAGTTCTAAGCCAATCTTTTTTTGCTAGGTAACTATCAGAACACTTTTTATCCGAAATTGCACAGCATATGTGTTCTGAAGAAATATTCGTTGAATTTAAATCTATAAACTCTTCCATGTTACTAATGTTCAATTGCATAATCAAAAATATGATTTTATTTTTGATATATAAAACATTGTGCATTTCGAAATTAAAGGTTGAGTGAGTGTTTCATAGTCAAAACACTTGCAGGCTTAAGGTGTTATTTAACTGAGTATTGTTTTAATAGGAGGGTGTTTTAATAAAAGATAGGGTATATCGCTATTGAATTGTTGTTCAAGGATTAAAAGAGATACTTTGTCATTTATATAACGTACACGAGTACAATGTAATAGGCTTTTTGGATGTTGTGTTGATTGCATCAAATAAAACACTATATTTGCAGCCGCCTAGCGGTAGGCGGTTATTAAAAATCTGAACACTATACAAAAGTGTTTTTTATTTTACTTTATGGAACAAGAAATCAGAAACATTGCAATTATTGCGCACGTTGACCACGGTAAAACTACTTTGGTTGATAAAATCATTCACCATTGTCAAGCAATGGATACTCGTAAAGAGACTGGAGATTTAATATTAGATAGTAATGATTTAGAGCGTGAGCGCGGAATTACAATTACTTCAAAGAATATTTCGGTACAATATAAGGGTTACAAAATTAACATTATTGATACTCCTGGTCACTCCGATTTTGGTGGTGAGGTTGAGCGTGTATTGAATATGGCTGATGGTGTTCTTTTATTAGTTGATGCTTTTGAAGGAGCTATGCCACAAACAAGATTTGTACTTCAAAAGGCTATTGATCTAAAATTGAAGCCTATTGTTGTTGTTAATAAAGTAGATAAGGAAAACTGTACTCCTGATATTGTTCACGAACAGGTATTCGATCTTATGTTTAACCTAGGAGCTGATGAGTGGCAGTTAGATTTTGCTACAGCTTACGGTTCTGCGAAGAACAACTGGATGAGTGAAGATTGGGAAAACCCTACTGATAATATAGAGCCATTGTTAGATATGGTTATAGAGCATATTCCTGCTCCAAAAGTTGAGTTTGGAAACTTGCAAATGCTTATTACTTCGATAGATTTTTCTTCGTTCACTGGTCGTATTGCTATCGGACGTGTTCATAGAGGGACAATTGAAGAAGGTCAACAAGTAATTTTGGTTAAGAGAGATGGTTCTCATGTTCGATCTAAGGTAAAAGAGTTATTTGCTTTTGAAGGTTTAGGTCGTAAAAAAACTAAGCTTGTTGAGGCTGGTGATATCTGTGCTATTGCAGGAATTGAAGGATTCGAAATTGGTGATACGATTGCTGATTTAGAAAACCCTGAAGCTTTACCAACTATCGATATTGATGAGCCAACAATGAGCATGTTGTTTACTATTAACGATTCTCCATTCTTCGGAAAAGAGGGTAAGTTTGTAACTTCTCGTCATATTAAGGAACGTTTAGAAAGAGAAACAGAGAAAAATCTTGCACTTAGAGTTGTACAAGGAGAGTCTGCTGATAAATTTATAGTTTCAGGCCGTGGTATTCTTCACCTTGCTGTACTTATTGAGACAATGCGTCGCGAAGGTTACGAGATGCAAATTGGACAGCCACAGGTTATTATCAAAGAAATTGATGGTAAGAAACATGAGCCAATTGAAGATTTAACAGTTGATGTACCTGAAGAGTACTCAGGTAAAGTTGTAGAGATGGTTACTGTTCGTAAAGGAGAGATGACTAGTATGGCTCCAAAAGGAGATCGTATGATTCTTGAATTCTCTATTCCTTCAAGAGGTCTTATTGGTTTGAGAAATCAAGCTTTAACTGCTACAGCTGGAGAGGCAATTGTTACTCACCGTTTTTCTGAATTCCAACCAATTAAAGGAACTATTCCTGAGCGTAATAATGGTTCGCTTATTTCGTTAGAAGAAGGAAAAGCTATTCCTTATTCTTTAGATAAGATGCAGGATAGAGGTAAATTCTTTGTTCATTCAAACGATCCTATTTACGAAGGTCAAGTTATTGGAATGAATACACGATCTGAGGATATTGGAGTAAATGTTACAAAGATGAAGAAAATGTCGAACGTACGTTCTTCAGGAGCTGATGATAAAATCAAGCTTGCTCCACCAATTATCTTTACACTTGAGGAAGCTTTAGAGTATATTCAAAAAGATGAGTATGTTGAAGTAACTCCAGAAAGTATTAGATTGAGAAAGATTTTCTTGAAAGAGCACCAAAGAAAACGCGCTGGAAATAAAATATAGTCACATTGTGATGAAACTTAATCACCTTTTCAAATCTTGAAAAGGTGATTTTTTTTGGTTTAATGAGTGTTGTAATAATAAAATTACTGGTCTATGTCGTTTGTAGTGGGTAATTATCATTTATTTAGGTGCGGCATGTTGAGCGGAGTTTCCAAAGCGAAGCGAAGGAAACGTAGTCGAAATCGAAGATTCAGCAAAGCTAAACATCTATATCAACAGTTATAACAGCGTGTGTTTATTTGTAGTAATAGACCCTTCGGTTCCGCTACCTATGACAACACTCAA
>JAGLEB010000155.1 GCA_023145275.1 Flavobacteriales bacterium
TAAGTGCGAAACTAGAGTTATTAATAACCTAAGTTAAGGTTAAAGACAAAAAGGTTGACAGGGTTACCAAGCTCATAACCTTTTAACCTCATAACCTATTAACCCATTATAATAACAGTAGAACTACACAAATATTCTTAGTTACTTTAAGCGCATTCACTTTGTTGTATTTGATTATAATTGGACTAAAGTTTCGCACCTATAGTAATTTATGTAAATTTTAAGTGTTAAACCTGAGTAATTGGATTAAATTATCACATTCTATGTTACCCTCTACAAACGACATAGTCACTATTATTTTAATCATCGTCTATTTATATAATAGCTAAGCAGGTGTAATGAAATATGGTGTATATTTTATGTTTTTTAGACTCCGTATAATTCAAGTGTCATTTAATTATAGTATTTCATCAATAATTCATTATTTTTATATGATTTAAGACTATAGATGAAAGTTAAATGCTCAATATTTTTTCTATTGCTATTCTCTTTTAACCAAGTATTTTCTCAAGAAGAAAGTGATTTTTCTTATAAATTGAAAGGCTTAGTTTTTGGAGATGCATACTATGTAGATACACATCACCTGCCTGAAGCAAACGATATTGCAGGTGCCGTAATGAGGAGAGCGTATATAACTTTCGATACTAAATTTGCCAAAAATTGGTATACTCGATTAAGATTCGAAGCAAATCAGTCTGGAGAATATCAAACATATAACTTTGAAGTTGAAGTAAAGGATTTACTTATTGGCTATAAGTTCGAAAAACATAAAATAGTATTTGGACTTTCGCCAACTAAGACATTTGATATAATAGAAGGTATTTGGGGATTGAGATATTTAGCACGAACACCTATGGATATGCAGGGATCGGCAAGTAGAGAATGGGGTTTAGCGGTAGATGGTAATATTATAAGCAAAATTGGACTTAAATATCGTACAATGATTTCTCATGATATTGATTTCGGAGGAGAAACAGGAGAGGGGTTTAGAGTGCAAGGAGCTATCTCTTGGCAACCTGACAATGTTTGGACAGTAGATTTTTTTACTGATTATGAGCGAGTAGAAGGTGAAAGTAATGGAATGACCTATCAGATATTTATTGCTTACGAAAGAGAAAAGATTAGATGGGGGACTCATTATTCTAATAATACTAGACAGGATGATTCAGGCTTAGAATTATTTTCTGCATTTGTTGTTGGTAGTTTTTATAAAAATATTTCTGCTATTGCTAGGGTTGACAGGATTATGAAACCTAGCCCACGGGGTAATAATATTTCCTATATACCTTTTGATCCAAATTCAAAAGCAACTTTTCTTATTGGAGGATTTGAATTTCCTCTAGGCAAATATCTTACTCTCACTCCAAACATTATCCATATTATTTACGATGAAAATGATATAGGCGTAAAACCTCAGTCTGATTTAACTTATAGACTTACAGCTTATTTTAAGATTTAGATCACGATAGTATTTATAATCTATTTGCTAAAATAAAACGTTCAAAATGACGTAGCCCCGTAAGTTTGATGTTAACTTAGTACTGAGGTGTTTATTTTTTTTCCAACCCTAAAGAGTATTTCCCAAAAGGGTGCGTAAAATGTTGATGTCTATTATATTAACCTTTAGTTGTAAGTTAGCAAATCTGAACAATTTCAATTCCCTTAATTTTTGCAAATTTTTCTATTTTAGATGAAATATGTCCTATCCCTATTGCGCAATGATGTGCTGGGCCTTCCATACTCCATTTGTTGATAAACTCTTTTGCTGTGATATCAAACTTGTATCTACTATTAGTATTTCCAATTTCTAAAATTGGACCCTCTACTGATTGACCTTCTGCTACTAAAAGCTTCATTTTTCCATCGGAAGTTTGCACGACAGACAAGATAGTTACAGGGCCTTGTTTTACTTTCATCTCTACAGATAAACCATTACCCGGTTTACCGTGATACACGCCAAGTTTCTTCAATATCGGTTTGTCTTCCGCTATTGCAATATGTCCTGGTCCATCGTGTCCCATCAACACAATATCGTCGTTGAAATCAACACCATAAAATTCAGTAAAAGAACC
>JAGLEB010000156.1 GCA_023145275.1 Flavobacteriales bacterium
GATGTAGACTTTGTGTTGTAGAAGTTGAAGGAAGAAGAAACCTTGCTCCTTCATGTGCTACTGATTGTTTCGAAGGGCTGAAAGTAAAATCTAACACAATGAGAGTAGTTAATGCTCGTAGAACTGTGATGGAATTTATTTTATCAGATCACCCAAAGGACTGTTTAATTTGTCCTAAAAACATGGAGTGTGATTTACAAGATATGGCAGCTCGTTTAGGGGTTAGAGAAATTCCTAACCACGAAAATTGCGAAATGTCAACTTACAGATTAGATACATCGCCATCCATTGTGCGAAACATGGATAAGTGTATTATGTGTCGTAAGTGTGAAACTATGTGTAACGATGTACAAACAGTAGGTGCTTTACACGCAGTTGGTCGTGGATTCGAAGCTGTAGTCAGTACTCCATTCCACATGGATCTTGAAGATACAACTTGTACTTACTGCGGACAGTGTGTTGCGGTTTGTCCAACAGCTGCATTAACTGAAGTTAATCACACAAACAAAGTAATAAGAGCCATTGCCGATCCTACAAAAACTGTTGTTGTACAAACTGCTCCGGCAGTACGTGCTGCTCTAGGAGAAGATTTCGGTATGGAACCAGGTAATTTGGTTACAGGTCAGATGGTAGCTGGATTAAGAGCTTTAGGATTCGATTATATTTTCGATACTGATTTTGCTGCCGATGTTACTATAATGGAAGAAGGTACAGAGTTACTTGATAGATTAGGTAAACACCTTGCGGGAGATAAAGATGTGAAGTTGCCAATACTTACTTCGTGTTGCCCAGGTTGGGTTAACTTCTTCGAGTCTCAGTTTCCTGATATGCTAGATATTCCATCTACAGCACGTTCTCCTCAGCAAATTTTTGGTTCTATTGCAAAAACTTATTTCGCTGATAAACTAGAGATAAAAAGAGAAGATATGGTTGTGGTTTCTATCATGCCATGTTTAGCTAAGAAATATGAAGCTCAAAGAGATGAGTTTAAGGTTGATGATAATCCTGATGTAGATATTTCAATTACTACTCGTGAGTTAGCTCACTTGATGAAGCAAGCAAACTTAAACCTTGTAAATCTTCCAGAAGAAGAGTTCGACCAACCAATGGGAGAGTCAACAGGAGCAGGTGTTATTTTCGGTACAACAGGAGGAGTAATCGAGGCTGCAACACGTACAGCTTACGAACTTCACACTAAGAAAGAACTAGAAAATGTAGAATTCAAACAGCTAAGAGGATTCGAAGGAATACGTGAAGCTACTGTTGATTTCGATGGATTAGATTTAAAAATAGGTATTGCTCACGGACTAGGAAACGCTCGTAAGTTACTTGAAGATATAAGAGATGGGAAATCAGAATTCCACGCTATTGAAGTTATGGCTTGCCCAGGCGGATGTATCGGCGGAGGTGGACAACCTTATCACCATGGAGATTCTAGTATTCTTAAGAAAAGAGCAGCGGCACTTTACAGAGAAGATGCAGGAAAAGAGAAAAGAAAATCTCATAAAAATCCTGCAGTAATCAAGGTTTACGAAGAATTCTTAGGGGCACCAATGAGCGAGAAAGCTCACC
>JAGLEB010000157.1 GCA_023145275.1 Flavobacteriales bacterium
GTTTAATTGTTTATTTGCTGCCTCGATAGCTATCTGGGGATTAATTGATTTCGTTGTTCACTATTTTACTGGTTCCTGCATCGCTAACTTAATGTTCTCAAAACTCAAATCTTCCAAATCAAATTCTGTATATCGTTTCCCAATATCATTTAGATAATGTGCATCAGAAGAGTGTATAATCACTGTGTTATCTGGGATTTTATATTTTTTGATTGCTTTATCTACATTATCTTGGTCTTTAATTTCTAGGGCATCAAAATTTAGATCATCAGGCAGAAACCCAAGTTGAGAACCAATACTATTTCTGTGAGCATCAATATGAGCAGGTATGAATATTCCCTTTAGAGAATTTACTTTATTGCTTATTTGATAAATATTCTGGTTTATTGACTGAATCAATAATAATTCCTCTATTCCTAGTATATTCTCTTTTTTATCTACTATAAGTTGGTTGCCAAAAAAATCGGGGTTATTTTTTTTCGTATTTATATTTTCATCTAAGTATTCTTGAAATTCTGAAAGAGTTGATTTATTTTCAAAAAAGCACAAGCAATGTACTTCTTCTTTTGAAGTAACTTCAGTACCCAATAATACAAATACGCCATTTCCCATCCCTAATTCTTGTGTAACTACAGCATTTTTTGTTGAATTATGATCGGTAATTCCAATTATATCGAGTCCTTTTATTTTTGCATGATCAATAATCATAGGCGGACTCATATCTAAATCACCACATGGAGAGAGGACTGTGTGTATGTGTAAATCTGCCTTATAGAGCATTGTATAATTGTTTATTTGGCCCCGATAGCTAGCGGGGGTTTAGTTGTTTGTTTAGCATCCTGCCTGGTAGGCTGGGCGCAAAATATTTCTAATTAAAAATATATCTCTAATCTAAGAGTCAATTCTTAACAACTCAAAAAGCTTACCCCCAAGTTCGAAAGCAGTTTTGTCGCTACCTAAAACTGGGATACCCTCTTTTTCTGCTGCTTCTAGCATTGAAGGATCTGGAATTTGCTTATCAATTAGGATTATAGCGCTTAGGTCATTTAGTGAAGCTATAGCCAATACATTTTTATGTGTTTGAACAGTCAACCATACTTGCCCTTCTTCACTATTTCCCATAACGTGACTTAGTAAATCTCCAACGAAACCTCCTTTTACCTCAAGATCTAAATCTGCATTTTTGTTAAATACTTTAAGGTCTAGTTCTCTCACTATATTTTTTACAACCATGGCTATTTTTATTGTTTAAATTTTCTTTCCCCCCAAATATGTTCAAGTACTTCTTTACTTTTTTCGGGTGTTAAGTCTCCTTTTTCTTCTGCTTTTCTTTGATAAATAAAACAGTACTCTAATTCTGCATTTCCTTCAATAATATTTCTTGTAAGTGATTTGCAAGTTGGATATCCACATGCTACACAATCTAAGCTTGGAAGTTTTCTCGAAATTTCTTGGGTTTTCTGCATCTTTAGCAAAGCCTTCATTGGATCGGAATCAAATTTCACAATTGAACGTGGCTTAATTTCGTTTGTTTTTACTTCATCAAAAGATATGCCATCCGTATGATGGATAGGTGATTTGTCTGGATTCTCAGAATAGAAGTCAGAGTAGTATTTTGCTCTATTTCTCAGTCGTTGAGCAGTGATGAATCTATTCTGGGGTGTGAGAATTCCGCCTGCACAACCTTGGTCACAACCTTTCATCTCCAAGAAATCTATTTCGTGGCACCCCCTAGTTTCTATCCTGTCTAAAAATGAAATAATATTCTTTATGCCATCAATAGATAAGCACGTGCCTTGTAAATTTTTTATTTCGCCACCAGTAAGACTCCATAATATGTGGTCCGGTTGAATTGCATTATTTGATATCTCTTTCTTATTCTTTTTATGAATGAAAATTTGATTGTTAAGAATAGCTTGAATTTTGTTGAATACACTATCCATATTAATTACACCATCAAGTTCTGATTCTTCCTCTCCAATAGGAGCCTTTAAAGATGTTATTTTTGCAGAACAAGGTGTAAAATAAAAGACACCTATATTTTCTTTGTTTTTTAATTCTAGCTGCTTGCGTACAGATGTAGCAGTAATATCAACTGGAGTCTTTAAGTTGATAATATTATCAGTGAATTGGGGAAAATTTACCTGAATAAGTCTTAAAACTGCTGGGCAGAATGATGAAATATACGGTGACTTCTCATTACTATCTATTTTTTCTTTAAATAGTTCTTCTACCAATTGCGACCCTTCTTCTACTTCGTAAACATATGTGAATCCAAGTGTTTGAATTGCTTTGAACACTTCTCTAGCTTTTACATGTATTGGAAATTGCCCCATAAATACAGAAGGAATCAAAGCAACTTTTGTTGTAAAATTCTCTATTTGTGATAAACCATCATCCTCAACTTGTATAGCTCCAACAGGACAAACTCTATAACACTCATCGCAATCAATGCATCTTTCTGGGTCTAAGTTTGAATGCCCATCCCAAATATGTAATGCTTCAGTAGGACACACTTTCACACAGTGAGAACAAGCAATACATTTTTCAACATTTATATGTATTGCGTGATATAAAGAATCCTTTTTCATTATTTGTTTTTTTTAAACTCTTGCTCCGATAACTATCGGGGTTGAATCGTTTTTTGTGTAGCTGCTTGAGTAATATCATTCAACTTGCAACCTGCAACACGAAACCTGTTACCCAACCAAAGCAACTTTTATTGTAACCGTTGTACCAACTCCAACTTTCGATTCTACATTTAAGTAATCAGAATTTTTTTTCATATTTGGCAGTCCCATTCCAGCACCAAAACCCATACTTACAACTGATGGCGACGCCGTTGAATAACCAACCTCCATAGCTTGCTCTACACTCTCAATACCAGGTCCCTCATCTTTTAAAGTTATTGAGATCTCTTCTGCATTAATTAGAACATTTATTTCACCTCTGTGCGCATGTGCTACAATATTTACTTCTGCTTCATAAAGTGAGACTACCACCCTTTTAATTGTTTTTTGTGCAACATTTAGTTGCTTTAATGTTCTTTTTATTTCGCTCGATGCTTTTCCCGCATTTACAAAATCACCTCCATCTATTTTGTACGAAAATGTTATACCACTCATAATTAAAAAGTATCTTTTATTCCGTGAGTATATAAAAGGCCACAACATTTAAATATAGATAAATGCGTAGAAATAAGATAGATATCTCCTTCATGAGCCAAATCTATTATTTGTTGAGAAACTTTTTTTCCTTTAGCAATTATCACAAATGGAATATCTGCCATTTCTGCGGTTCTAATGCATTGAGTATTTGCTAATCCCGTAACAAGGATATCTGGCTCGTTTTCGAGAGTCAAAACATCGCTCATTAAGTCGGAAGCTACTACAGAAGCTAGTATTTGAGTGTTAGTATTAGCAACATTCAAAAGGTTACCACTGATTAAATCTATTAGTTTTTCTGCTGTCATATATATAATTAAACGTATAAAAAGCAATGTTACAAAAGTTACTGTGTATCAAAAATGACATTTGATGTGTTGAAAGGTAACATTTATCACTTTGAATCCTAGTAAATGTCATTACAACACTAACGTGATATTTGTTACTTTGCACTTGTAAGATAATAAATAAAAGCCTGAATAAATGTCAAAAATTAAATCATTAAGCGATTTAAGAAAATTGCGAGCAGATTTACAATCGTCACTTGAACTGAGAGAGAACGCAGAAAGCCCTGAAGCGGTTGTACAAGTTAAAATAGGAATGGCAACTAGTGGTATTGCTGCTGGAGCCAGAGAGATTTTTAATTATTTTGCTGATGCTCTTTCAAAAAGGAATGTGAAAGCTGTAGTAACTCAAACTGGAGACATGGGTATTAAATATGCCGAACCTTTGGTAATGATTACTATGCCTGGAAAAGAGTCAGTGGTATTCGGTAAAGTTGATTTGGCTAAGGCTGATGAAATTATTGAAACATTTATTAGAAAAGGAGAATTAGTTGATGGAGTTGTTCCAAAAAGCTATCAAACAATATAGATAATCAGGTTCTGAGGTTAAATGGTTATAAGGTTAAAAGAGTATCAGTTATAGATTCTTGTCACCTTTTCACCCCATCACCTTTTAACCCAATTAATTAATGATATGAGTAAGATCAATCAACATATTTTAACCTGTGGAGGTACAGGTTGTAGAGCTTCGGAAAGTAAGGAGCTTGCCGAAAAACTTAAGGAAGAATTAAGAAATAGTGGACTCGACGAGAACGTAAAAGTTGTAGAGAGTGGATGTTTTGGTTTTTGTGAAAAAGGACCAATTGTAAAAATGCTTCCAGATAATACATTTTATACTCAGGTTCAACCTAAGGATGCTAAAGCTATTATAACAGAGCATGTGTTAAAAGGTAGAAAAGTTGAGAAACTTTTGTATTCAGACCCTAATACACATGAGATTGTTGACGAGTCTAAAGATATGGGATTCTATAAAAAACAAATTCGTATTGCTTTGCGTAACTGTGGATTTATTGATCCAGAGAATATAGGAGAATACATTGCTCGTAAAGGTTACGAAGCTTTAGGTAAAGCACTTTTCGAACTTAGCCCCGACGAAATTATTCAGATTGTAAAAGATTCTGGAATGAGAGGTCGTGGAGGTGGAGGTTTCCCAACAGGACTTAAATGGAGTCTTACAAAAGATTCTGTAAGCGATAAAAAATATGTTGTATGTAATGCCGATGAGGGTGACCCAGGAGCATTTATGGATAGATCAATATTAGAGGGCGATCCACACTCTGTACTTGAAGCAATGGCAATTTGTGGTAAAGCAGTAGGGGCAGACGAAGGTTTAATTTACATACGTGCTGAGTACCCATTAGCAATTGATAGATTGTTGATAGCGATTAAACAAGCTGAAGATGCAGGTTTAATTGGTGATGATATTTTAGGTTCAGGATTTAACTTTAATATCAGCCTTAAATACGGAGCTGGAGCATTTGTTTGTGGTGAGGAAACTGCACTTATTCATTCTATGGAAGGATTAAGAGGAGAGCCTGTATTAAAACCACCATTCCCAGCACAACAAGGATATTTCGATAAGCCTACTAACGTGAATAACGTTGAGACTTTTGCGAATATTCCTGTAATAATTAACAAAGGAGCAGAGTGGTATGCAAGTGTAGGTACCGAGAAATCAAAAGGAACAAAAGTATTTGCATTAGCAGGAAAAATAAATAACGTTGGATTAATTGAGGTTCCTATGGGAACAACTCTTCGCGAAGTAATTTTCGATATTGGAGGAGGAATTAAAGACGGAAAGAAATTTAAAGCTGTACAAACAGGAGGTCCTTCAGGTGGTTGTTTAACAGAAGAACACCTTGATACTCCTATTGATTTTGACAACTTATTAGCTATTGGTT
>JAGLEB010000158.1 GCA_023145275.1 Flavobacteriales bacterium
AAAGCAAACTGAGGAGTATATGTTGGTAATTGAGTACAAAACTTAATTTTCACATACTTACCTTTAGTTGCTGGTGGTGGAGTATCTAACATTATTTCTAACATAGCCTCGTTAAGCTTACTTGTAGGGATTCTACGTCTACGGTTCTTGTGAACTTCTATTGCAGTCTCTACAGCCTTAAATACACGCTGTTTTGTAAGAGCCGAAACAAACACAATAGGATAATCAGTAAAAGGTGCTGTACGCGAACGTACCATTGCTTCGAATTTTTTAGGAGTATTAGAATCTTTATCTTCAACTAAATCCCACTTATTTACTAAAACAACAACTCCTTTCTTATTCTTCTCTGCTAAGTGAAATATACTAAGATCTTGTGATTCAATACCTCTTGTAGCATCAAGCATCATCAAACAAACATCTGAATTCTCGATAGCTCTTATTGATCTCATCACAGAATAAAATTCAAGATCTTCGTGTACTTTACTCTTTTTTCTAAGTCCAGCAGTATCTACTAAAGTAAATTCGTGTCCAAACCTATTATATGTCGAGTCTAAAGAATCGCGAGTAGTACCAGCAATATCAGTAACAATATTTCTATCCTCACCGAGCAATACATTAATCAAAGATGATTTACCTACATTTGGTCTACCTATAACGGCAAAACGTGGTACTTCAGTTTCTTCTATTTCTTCTTCTGGTGCAAATGATTCTACTACAGCATCAAGCAATTCACCAGTTCCGCTGCCACTTATTGCAGCTACTGAAAAGTACTCTCCTAAGCCTAAAGCATAGAATTCAACAGTATCGGTTTCACGCATAGCGTTATCAACCTTGTTAACCATTAAAAACACTGACTTTTTAGACTTTCTAAGTAAATTGGCAACTTCCATATCTAAAGAAGTAACACCAGCCTCAACATCTACCACAAAAATTATTGAATCTGCCTCATCAATAGCCAAATTAACTTGCTTTCTAATTTCTGCTTCAAATATATCATCTGAACCAACTATATATCCTCCAGTATCAATTACCGAAAATTGTTTTCCATTCCACTCAGACTTTCCATAGTGACGGTCTCGTGTAACTCCACTAACCGAATCAACTATTGCTTGTCTGCGTTGTATTAATCTATTAAAAAGTGTTGATTTTCCAACATTTGGTCTACCAACAATCGCTACCATATTTCCCATTAATCTCCTTTTTTTTCGTCTCCCGACGTATTATAATTAAATGATTCTATGCGACAATGATTAAAGGCAATAGCATATTCATACTAGAATTGCATCCTTTGCCATAATCCTTTTGTCTTTATACTTTTGTCTTTTTACGAGTTGTATCCGTACTTCTTTAATTGTCGGCTATTACTCCTCCAATTCTTGTCAATTTTAACAACCAATTCTATAAACACATGCTTTTCGAAGAATTTTTGAAGATCTTTCCTAGCCTCTGTACCAACACGTTTAAGCATATTACCCTTATGTCCGATTAGAATACCCTTTTGAGTTTCTCTTTCAACATAAATAATTGTCCTGATTTTGATTATCTCTTCTTCTTCGAAAAAGTCTTCTGTTACTACTTCAACTGCATAAGGAATTTCCTTTTTGTAGTGTATAAGAATTTTCTCTCTGACAATTTCGTTTACAAAAAATCTCTCAGGCTTATCTGTCAATTGATCCTTCGGATAAAAAGCTGGAGACTCAGGTAATAGCTCTAATATTTTATCAAAAACAACATTAACATTAAAACCTTCTTTTGCCGAAATTGGCAGCACCATAGCATTAGGTACTTTTTCTTTCCAATAGTCTATTCTATCTTCAACAGATTTTTGATCTTCAGTATCAATTTTATTGACAAGCAATAATACAGGAACCTTAGCATTTCTAATTTTATTAAAAAATGCTTCATCCTTTAACTCCTTCTCTCCTACTTCTACCATATAAATTAATATATCGGCATCATGAAAAGCAGACTTTACAAAATCCATCATTGACTCTTGCAAGCCATATGCAGGTTTTATAATTCCTGGAGTATCAGAAAACAAGATTTGAAAATCATCACCATTTAGAATTCCTAATATTCTGTGACGTGTGGTTTGAGCTTTTGAAGTGATGATTGAAAGTTTTTCTCCAACCAAAGCATTCATCAATGTAGACTTTCCTACATTCGGGTTTCCGATAATATTTACATAACCAGCCCTGTGCTTCATATTTTATAATTTTTATTAATATAATTAATATCAACTATTTAAAATAGTTGATATCGATCGCAAACTTACAATAAATAAATAACGCATAGTTTTTAAATACAAAAAAAGGCTGAAAATCAGCCTTTTAATGATAAACTCCTAGTAGCGGGGACTGGACTCGAACCAGCGACCTTCGGGTTATGAGCCCGACGAGCTACCTACTGCTCTACCCCGCGATGTACCTTCTGCTGTTGAACTGTTAAATCTCTTAAACATTTCAACAAAATATTAGTAGCGAGGACTGGACTCGAACCAGCGACCTTCGGGTTATGAGCCCGACGAGCTACCTACTGCTCTACCTCGCGATATACCTTTGGTGTTGAACTGTTTTGTTGCTTATCTGTTTAATAGATTAAACATGCAACATTTAAACATTTCAACAAATATTAGTAGCGAGGACTGGACTCGAACCAGCGACCTTCGGGTTATGAGCCCGACGAGCTACCTACTGCTCTACCTCGCGATATTTGCGACTGCAAAGGTAATTATTTTTTTCATACATCCTAATTATAAAACAAATAAAGTTACAATAACAATTATTGTAACTTTATATCTATATAAAATAAGCTCTAGAATCTAATCCCTCGTCTCATCAAATTCCAATATAGGAAAGATAGTCCGTAACGTTTCATCATCCACATAGTCCATCTCTCTTTAGCTGTAAGCCAATTAGGTAGCATTGGATCTGTCATTCTAACTCCATCATATCCAAACTCTGCTAACAACATTGTATGATAAGACGTAACAAGCGGACAAGATGCATATCCAGAATACTTCATATCTGAAATAGGCCTCCCATTAATCATATTTATAATATTAGTTACAACAACAGGAGCCTGTTTACGAATTCCTGCACCTGTTCTTGCAGTAGGCAAGTCGGTAACATCGCCAACTCCAAACACATTTAAATATTGTTTATGCTGTAGAGTATACTTATCTACTTCCATCCAACCCTTATTAGGCCCTTCAGTATGAGCTAATTTTGTTTTTTGAAACCATCGTGGTGCAGACATCGGAGGAGCTAGATGAAGCATATCATACTTAATTACATAACGAGCACCAACTTGCATTTCGCTAAGTCTATGATTAGATTCTTCAACCTCATATTGTTCTCCCTCATCATCCCAAACATAACCAATACAGCCAGCAGCATTACGCTCATCATTAACTACATAATTAGAAACACCATGAACACTTGGTAGCTCAAGACGTTCATAATGGGCTTCTTTCTTTTCCCCATCAACTTTTACAAGCTTATAGCCATATCTCTGAGCTATGTTATATTTTTCATTAACAATCCTCTTTAACTCAGTCTTAAATGGCTCTACACCAAAAATCATTGTTCCAGGAGTAGCAAACACTAAACTAGTTTCTCCCTCAAGATCATGCTTACGCATATAATCAGCAGTTAAGTACATTATTTTCTGAGGTGCACCTGGACATTTTATAGGTGTCGCAGCCTGAGTAAATAAGCCCACTCCTTTCTTAAACTTTTGTAGTGTTTCCCATGTATAATCGGGATCAATATAATTAGAACAAACACCATTCTTATTCATTGTATCTTCTAAACCTTCTATTAGGTCAAGCCTGATTTCTATACCAGGAGCAGCAATTAAATACTCATATTCAACAGTATCACCACTTTCTAGAACAATTAGATTTTTATCAGGATCAATGTCAACAACCTTATCTTTAATCAATTTGGCATCAGAAGGCATTGTCTTATCCATAGCACGAGCAGTATCAGATTTAGGTATTATCCCCGCCCCTACTAAGGTCCATTCTGGCTGGTAATAATGAGTATCTGCAGGTTCTATAATTGCTACATCTAAGTTTTTTCCGTAGCGTAATAATTGAGAAGCGGTCATCATTGTACCTGTACCTCCTCCAATAAAAACAATTTGGTGTTTTAATGAGCTCATGCTAAAAATATTTTATTAATCTTAATATATCATCCTATCAACTTAACAAAATAATGACATATATCCAAGTAATTTTATGACTCTCGTCATGTTTTTAATATTTTTAACTGATATTCACTACAATAAAGAATCTAATTCTTCCTGAAATAATTCCCACTTTACAAAAAATGCATCAAGTTGCTTCTTGTCACTATCATAAGATTCGAACTTTCCTTCCTCGTTACTTAGAAATTCATATCCTCCAGGTTTAGAAAGCTCAATATCAAATTTTTCAATTTTACCTTCAAGAATAGCGATATCCTTTTCTAGATTATTAATTTGATTCTTTATACGTTTTACTTTCTTCTCTATATTCCTACTATTCTTCCAATTTTTCTTATTCAATACTGAATCAGCCTTTTCTACATTTTTAGAATTCTCTTTATCTCTGAGGGCTAAAAGTCGCATATCCTCAATCTTTTTCTGTTCAAGAAAGAAATCTATATCTCCGAGGTGTTCCCTTATTCCTCCATCTTTAAATTCATAAACCAAATCTGAAAGGCCTTGCAGAAAATCTCTATCGTGAGAAACAAGAATTAATGTGCCAGAATACTTTTTTAGGGCCTCCTTAAGAACCTCTTTAGAATTCATATCTAAGTGGTTAGTTGGCTCATCTAAAATCAATACGTTATGTGGCTTTAGCAATAACTTAGCTAATGACAACCTACCCCTTTCACCACCAGAAAGTACTTTTACTTTTTTATCTACATCTTCACCTCTAAACAAAAATGCACCAAGGATATCACGAACTTTTGTTCTACTTCTTTCATCAGCAGCATTCTCTAAAGTCTCTAATACTGTAATATTCTCATCAAAAAGACCAGATTGATTTTGTGCAAAATATCCAATATCTACATTATGCCCTAGTTTTAACATCCCATCAAATGCCAATTCTTTATTGATCATACGCGCTAGTGTAGTTTTACCTTGCCCGTTCTGTCCAACAAAAGCAATTTTTGCTCCACGCTCGATAATAAAATCAAGATTATTAAGGACCTTATTATCTCCATACGACTTTGAAACACCTAATGCTTCAACTACAACCTTCCCTGAGGCTTGTCCCACATTAAAATTAAGGCTCATCGATTGATTCTCAAAACCTTCTACTTCGATTCTATCAATCTTATCAAGTTTTTTAATCAACGATTGGGCAAAAGCAGCCTTTGAGGCTTTATACCTAAACTTTTCTATTAAATCTTCAGTTTGTTTTATCTCCTTATCCTGATTTATCTTCGATTGCATTTGTTTCTCATATCTCTCCTCTCTAAGGATTAGATACTTTGAATACGAAGCTTTATAATCAAAAATTTTCCCTAATGATATTTCTATTGTTCGATTACAAACATTATCAAGAAACATTTTATCGTGAGAAACTAAAACAACAGCGCCAATATAGTTTTGCAAAAAACCTTCTAACCAGATTATTGACTCAATATCAAGGTGGTTAGTTGGCTCATCTAACAACAGAACATCAGGCTTACTCAATAACAATTTTGCCAATTCTATTCTCATTCTCCAACCTCCAGAAAACTCATTAGACTGACGTTCAAAATCTTCACTTTGAAAACCAAGTCCTTTCAATACTTTTTCAATATCGCCTTGAATTTGACTACCACCAAGCAATTCTACTTTATCGGTACACTCATTTAAATCGTGTATCAAATCCATATAATAATCACTTTCATAGTCGCTACGCTCTGCTAATTCAGCATTAATAACATCAATTCTTTTTTCTACTTCATTCAGCTCAGCAAATGCTTTTTCAGCTTCCTGTTTCACAGTGAAACCATCAATAAAATCAATATCCTGCTCTAAATAGCCAACCTTAACATCGCGAATAACAACAATATTACCTTTAGTAGGCTCTTGGTTCTTAGATATTATTTTTAATAAGGTTGATTTTCCTGCTCCATTTCTACCAACAAGGCCAATTCTGTTACCTTTATCTATTGTAAAACTTATTGAATCAAAAAGGGCCCTACCCACAAACTCTACTGTAAGATTATTTACTGATACCATTAATCTATTTTTGAATTATATTTTGCAAAAGTGGTGTTTTTATTGAGTATATAAAAATAAAAATAGCCTTCACGTAATTGTGAAGGCTATTTTACTATAAATAATTTACTTTTATTTTAATAACTCCATAAATCCATTTCGAAATCTCTAATATTATTCTTCACCTGATCAGCTTCTAAAAGTTGAAACATTGCGTTTTCTTTAATATAATCAGAAATTTTTCTATCTCCATAAACGTTATCTTCCTTATAAATAATTCCAATAAATCTACGAGCATTAAGAATATTATCAAAAGACAAAGAGAAAGAAGTATTTTTTGGATTAAACACTTTTGTTCTATTTAGAACTTCTCTAGCATCAGGATACCACACCCAAAATAACTCAACCATATCAGGCTCTTCAGAATCCATTTCATTTACATCGGGAGATACTGGAGCAATAGCAAGAAGTCTATACTTCATCTCTCCGTTTCTCTTATCGAAATACCAAATACCTTTAATCTTGTATTGAACAATATCTCTAGAAGTTAAAGATTGCTTAACAATATACTCTGGATACACTTCCTCTCCAGCATTGTATTGCTCATAACCAATATCAAGAGTATCGATTCTGGTTAATGATTCATTAATCTCACTCAAAGATTTACGAGCCGTAAAATAATCATCAGAATACACCTCAGTTATTTCACCTTTAGAAATACCAAGTAACAAAGCATCAAAAAGAGACCTACGCTCTATCCCTATATTCATAGTGTCAATAGGAAAATAGTATGGCAAATTAAGTTGTTCATTAAGATCAACAATTTCCCAAACAGTAGTTGACCACATAATATCTCTATCATTAATGTAGCCATAATCCATCGGACTATCGTCTTCTTCGGTTAGTTCACCATCCTCACCATCTACCAAATTCTTATTTGTAACATCATTTGGAGACTTGGCGTTCAATAAATTTTGGCCATAAGTAACTCCAGTAAATGCAATTGCAATAAGTAGTATAAAATATTTTTTAATCATGGGTATATCCTTTATGATTTATTTAAACTCTAACGACCCGTTATTGTAACAAGTATTGGTGATACACCATGTACTTTATAACTTGAGTTACCAGGAATTTGAACTTTGATATCACGTATCATTACTTCAGTTCCGATTGGTACACGTTTCAACGCATCGTTAACTCTCTTATTTGTCTTACTTCCACGAACAACAAATGTTGGTTTTCCAGGAACTTTAAGGCTAAACGAAGTAACCTTAAGCTTTAAATCAAAGGCAAAATCTTGAAGTTTAGCTTCGATAGGTAGTCTAGTTAAGTTAGACACAGGAAGCTTAATTTCAGATTTTCCACCAATCATACCTGTAGGCTTAGGAATATCCTTAATACGATATTTTTGTCCAGGGAACGTTTTTGTAGATCCATCAGCCATTGTAGCAGTAACAACAATATTAGCTTCTCTACCTTTTACTCTTGTAACGTCAGCAACATATTTACCTCCACCAGATGAAGACAGTCCTGGTCCAGATACCTTCAGTTTATTCGAAGGAACTCCAGGTACAGAAACAGATATAGGATTCTTTACTCCACGGTAAAGTACATTCATTTTATCAGCAGAGATAACAACAGCAGGCTCATTAACACTGTACTTACTATTGAAAGGATACTCTTTAGTCTCAGCACCATCGTCAGATTTTACTCTTACAACACCTCCCCAATAAAATTCACCTGTATTTGATGCAGGAAGTTCTACTACTCCAGCTCCACCAGCAATCTTTAATCTTTTTTCAGACTTATCAAGTCTTTTTCCATTCTTATCAACCTTCCACAAATACATTTCAGGCTCTAATGTAGAATCATAAGCAGCAAGCATTACTCTAGCCTCAAAGCTTGACCCCTTCATTACAGTTGTTGAAGTTGCCAATGGAAGAGCAGCCATAGTATTTACAGTAATCTGCTCACCAAGTCCCTCATCAATCATCTTAGAAAGAAGAATTGATTGAGCATTTCTAACATCTGCTTTAATCTGCGACATAAATGTAATTACAGCAGCAAGAGGATAATGTTCAAATCTTTCTAACACCCAAGGTATTTTTGCTCCATCAGGAGTTATAATAGGACTCGTATCAAAACTCTTATTAATAGCTTCAACCAAATTATGTCTATTAGTTACAGACAATAACACTTCTTTAAACTCAGTAAGGCCAGATTCTAACTCAGCACCTCTACCATTTTTAGGGTTACCTCCAGGAAATAAAACTTCATCTCCAGCTCCTGAATCCATCTCTCCCCAAGGAAGTCTACCATTTTCATCTCTCTCTCCAGCTCTTTTTTCTAAATCGCCAGTAATATCATCTAATAATGTAATCATTTTATTAGATGCCTCTTTTACCCTTGTAGCTTTCTCGTATATATCACTATACTTTACAGGGTTATTCGTATTTTTAGATTCTAAATCTCTATACACCATGTCACCATTGTTTTTCAATTGTGACGTTGTTTTATTAATACTATCATTAATATGTCCAAATGCCAAAAGAACTTCTTTTGAAACATTTAATGCAAGCATAGCCATTAACACGAGATACATCATGTTAATCATCTTCTGCCTTGGGGTTAATTTTCCACCTGCCATCTTCTCAGTAAATTAAAATTATTACTTATTTACATTCATAGCAGTCAACATACCTCCATAAACACTATTAAGAGAGGTAAGGTTTTCTGTCAATTGTTTAACCTGTGCATGCATTGCCTTAGCATCAACTACTGATACTTCAATACCATCAACCATAGAAGCACTCAACTCCACTTGTTTGGTCATACTATCAATTTGGTTAGAATACATCTTATTCATTGATGCTACATTAGAAGCAGCACTTGTCAATTCCTGCCCATATTGAACAGAAGATTCAGCAGCCTTCATAAATGATTTACCAATTTCAGCTTGAGATTCAGTTTGTGCAGCATGAGAAGCATAATAATTATTAAGAGTACCCATATGATTAGCTGCAATAGCTAACTGATCTGAATATGATTGAGCATTTTTGTTCGCATCAACAACATTCACAAGAGATGAAGTTGCAGTTGCAAACTTATCAATACCCTCACCAAGTTTAGCAACCCTTTCAGAGTTAAACCTCGCATCAGCAAATATCTTATCTAACTTATCAGAGAATGCTTTTTCAATATCTCCACTTTCTTTTACAGCAGCAATTGGTTTTTTTCCCTTTGCAAAAGTACTTGGATCAGCACCTTCAGCTAATTCTGGATAAACTCTAGCCCAATCAACGTCAGCATGTTGAGGCTCAAATGCAGATACAACAAAAATCAATGCTTCTGTTAAAAGTCCTGCTCCAATAATCCAATCTCCATAAGGTAAGTGAATAATTTTAAATAAAGCACCAATAATAACTACAGCAGCACCGATACTGTAAATATAATTCATCCTTTGTTTACCCTGTACAGTTTCAAAATCAATAAATCCCATTTTAAAATAATTTAATTATAGTTTTCTTTTGTTTAGTTTAATTTTCAATATCTATTACTGCATCCCAGTTCCTTGAGAACTTTGAACTGTTCTAAATCCAATAAACGATCTTGCAGTATCTTTATATTCATAATCTCTTGTACTTACGTGTAAGTAGTAAGCAACATCTTTCCAAGACCCACCACGAATAACCTTTCTTTTATTATTTGAGTTCTCATAATTAGGATTCATCGTTGAAACATAATAATAAGAAGATACATCATAGGCAGTACTTGTCCACTCTGAAACATTCCCAGCCATATTGAACAAGCCATAATCGTTAGGAAAGTAAGCATCTGTCTGAACAGTGTAAAGAGCACCATCAGAAAGATAATCTCCTCTCATTGGTTTAAAGTTCGCCATAAACTGACCCCTAGAATCTTCAGCGTAAGGACCTCCCCAAGGAAATGTAGCATACTCTAGACCTCCACGAGCAGCATACTCCCATTCGGCCTCAGTAGGCAATCTAAATGCGGGTACAGTGGCATCTCCATTAGATCTAAGGAAATCATTTTTAACTTTTGTTCTCCATGCACAAAATGCAACAGCTTGATCAAAAGTAACACCTACTACAGGATATTCATTATAAGCAGCATGCCAAAAATAATCTCTCATCATTGGCTCATTGTACGAGTAAGAGAAATCTCGAACCCAAACAGTAGTGTCAGGATATACATTCAATTGTTCTTTAAAAATATAGTCTTTTCTGTTACCTCCTTTTCTGACAGCCTTTTGCATGTCAACCCAAAAATAAGTAAACTCAAGCTTTCTTGCATCTAAAGTTCTAGCACCAAAAAATCTTTCTTCAACAGGCAAATACATCGAATCCAAGATTTCAGCATATTCAACACTAGGATAATTATTAATATCCCACTCTATATCTTTAGACCAATCTAAATAACGTCCCTCAGGAATATCAGAATCTTCAGCACTTGCATTCTTATCAAGTAAATATTGATAATATGGACTTCCTGAAGTATCTACATCTTTAAACCTGTAGTACCCTATTCCTTCATCATCTATTAAATCATCTTCATAAGCTCTCATTGCAAGATTGTATCTCACTAAAGAATCTCTAACCCAATAGACAAATTGGCGGTATTCATTATTTGTAATTTCCGTTTCGTCCATAGAAAATGATGCTACAGAAACCGTTCTCGACGGTGCCGTCATAGTAGATGCTATATCATAATCTGCCGCTCCCATTGTAAACGCTCCTGCTGGTATATGTGCCATACCAAAAGGTGCTTCAGATGAAAAAGAATTTCCAGCGGGTGCTCCCACCAGATCTCCTTTACTTTTCTTTTCAAAACACCCAGTGAGTGCAAAGACTACTACTCCTAATAATAATATTTTCTTCATGAATAATGGATTTTATCCCTGTTTTAAGTTAGCTTAACATAGCAATCGTAAACCTATCAATTTGTTTTGAGTTTTTCAACCCTTTTTTATAAAAGTTTACAGAAATCTTACGTTCCTATTCTTCTTACTCTTTTTTACTTTTCCTTCAAAATTAAAACAGTATTTAACACTCAATTCGTGGGAGCCTCCGCTATGCGAAAACGACCCTATTTTACTCATCCCAAAGTCATATGAATACAGTACATTCAGCCCTTCTAAAATATTATATCCCAATAAAATAGACGCAGCATCTTGCCATCTATATGAAACCCCAACAATAAGGTTGTCATATATTTTAGTATTAACATTAAGGTCTACTTGGTACGTATCTAAATCAGTCCTCAACATAAGATTTGGTATTACTTTAAACGATGAATTTACTCTAATATTATAGCCTCCTGTAATAAAATACTGTCTTTTCTGACGGATTTCGACTTCTGAAAATGAATTTTCTTGCTCAAGAAGATTCAAAACTGAAGCTCCTATGTACATTTTCTTTGTCAAATATTGGAATCCTACACCGAAATTTGGAGACCATGAATTTGATTTTACATTAATAATTCCAGGATCATTTCCTACGTCGCCATCAGGGGCTGTCCAATTAAGATCGCTCAATGACATATTCAAAACGCCAACCTTTAAACCCATATTAATTACAGCATTTTCTAATATAATCGAATATGCATAATTTCCTTCAATAAGTATTCTATTATACTTGCCCAGCTTATCACTAAACACAGCCAAACCCAAACCCATATTTCTTGTTAACTTAGGCATTGCAGCATTTACTCCCATCAACACCGGAGCTCCATCGACTCCAGTCCACTGTGTACGATAAAACGTTGAAACACATAATTCATCTCCTTCAGCTATAGTTGACGGATTATACATATTCTTATTAAACATAAATTGTGTTAGGTTGGTAAATTGCTGTCCATATATCTTAAAGTTCGTAAACATCAACACACCCAACAAAATAAGTAAATGTGGCCTCAAATCTTAGAATTAGGTTAAGTTCTATTTATAAAGTTATAAAGTTAGTAAAATATTGTTATTGTACAATAGTCGGTTATTTACAATAATTTCCTATAAGCTTTCCACCATCTATCAGGTATTTCCTGATCGGCAGCTTTCAAATAATCTTCATAAGAACACGGAATTAAAGCATGTCTTGTATAGTTTTCATTTGTTCCATCAGGAAATGGAACATCCAACCACCACCTATCTGTTTTATTAGACTTGTAGAAATAAAGTTCCTCTCCTTCTACTAAAACTATATATTTATAATAATCATCTTTTGAACAGAAAGGGTAATCATCTGATCTAAAAGCAACTCCTTCAATAAAATACCACATCATCTGAGCTATTAAATGAGCTGTTTGCCCTTCGCTATCTATCACAGCATTATATTCGTATATACCAAATGATGAAACTTTATCACTTATTCCGGCATATCTAGTAATGGCACACAACTCCTCTCCATAAAAGCCATTTGGTGATGCATTTCTATTAGCAGGGGCATCACTTCGTCTTATAGAACCTAAATCAACACTTACGATATCAGCATCTCGAAGAATAGGTTCAACCATGGTAATATCTTTCGACACATTTCCTAACCTCATAGCATCGAAATACAGTTGATCCATCAAATCGATCTCTTCCTGAGAATTAAAATATGTTTGATATCCAATATTCGAATAGTTAAACAAATTATTTGGTTGCCCTAAAATAATATGGCTCAAATACGAGTTAGAATCAAGCTTACCATCAACACTACCTAGATCGAATCTAGAATCTACACTTACAAGATTTACGGTTTGCTCAAGGTTGTCATACGCCCTATACAATGCGTAGGTAAGATCTTGTCCTCCACCAATGACAATAGGTATAATATGTTTTTTAATCAGCAAAACTGACACTTCCTTTAGAGCTGAATAAGTATCTGCTACCTCGAATCCAGGGTTTAAATCGCCAAGATCAGCAATTTTTATATCCCATGAACCCATAAATAGCTTATAGAAATATCGCCTGATAGTATCGAAACCATATCCAGTTTCGTTATTTCCAACTGCCGACCTTCCATCTCTAACAAATATCAATGCTAGCTTTACACCTTCAAGACTAGGCAGCCCAGAAGAGTCATGTTTCAAAATATTGTAACCAATGCTAGTTTCAGCTAACTCTTTTGAGAAATCTACAACCGAATTATCTATGGGTGAAAGAAAATCTTCTATCATTATTTCTTCTTAGTCGTTTTTCCTGTTACAGTTTTCTTTGCAGCTGGTTTCTTTGCAGCTGGTTTCTTTGCAGCTGGTTTCTTTGCAGCTGGTTTTTTAGCGGTTACCTTTTTAGGTGCTGCTTTTTTCGGCGCTGCTTTCTTCCCTCCTTTTTTCACCTTATCTGACTCTACTTCTAGTTCCAAACAATCTTCTCTAGTCAAAGATAATGGATCTGTATCCTTAGGGATTTTTACATTTTTTTTACCAATCTTAATGTATGGTCCCCAACGCCCTTTCAATATCTCTATCAAAGGCTCTTCTTCTGTAAAAGCTTTAATAAACTTCTCTCTATCTGCTTGACGTTTTTCTTCAATTAATTCAATACAGCGAGGTAGCTCAATCGTTAATGGATCATCGCCATCTTTAGCTTTTATAGACACAAATTTACTATCGTGACGAACATAAGGTCCAAAACGTCCTATTGCCACAACAACTTTTTTATCTTCGTAAGTTCCCAAATCTCTAGGCAACTTAAATAAATCTTTTATTTCCTCTAGTGTAATGGTCGAAATAGATTGATCTTTTCTTAAACTAGCAAACTTTGGCTTTTCAACTTCTTCAGGAGTACCAATTTGAGCCATTGGCCCATAACGACCAATTCTCACTAAAATAGTATGACCTGTTTCCTCATCTACCCCAATAATTCTTTCACCTGAAGCTCTTTCTGAATTTTCTTTCACATCTTCCACTTTTTCGTGGAATCCGCTATAAAACTCACTAATCATCTCTGTCCAAGGAGCTTTACCTTCAGAGATAAGGTCAAATTCTTCCTCAACGCTTCTAGTAAACCCATAATCTAAAACATCTTGAAAGTTTTCTACTAAAAAACCATTCACAACTGTTCCAATATCAGTAGGTGCAAGCTTTCCTTTCTCTGCTCCGTAACCTTCACTAATTTTAGTAGATTGGATTTTAGAATCTTTCAAAACTAACCTATCTACCTCTCTTTTATTCCCTTCGGTGAATAGTTTTTCTATATATTCTCTACGCTGAATTGTAGATATTGTAGGTGCATATGTTGACGGACGTCCTATTCCAAGCTCTTCAAGCTTTTTCACTAATGATGCTTCAGTAAATCGAGAAGGAGGTTTTGAAAAACGCTCACTTGCAACAATTTCACTTACAATCATTTTTTCGTCAGCGCTAAGTTTTGGGAGCATTCCTTTTTGTTCCTCATTATCTTCGTCATCAGTTCCTTCAAGGTAAACTTTCAGAAAACCATCAAACAAAATCACCTCTCCTTTAGCTGTGAAATCACTATCTATTTTAGATCCAGAAATCTTAGCTGTTGTCCTCTCTAACTGAGCATCGCTCATCTGCGAAGCAATCGTTCTTTTCCAAATTAGCTCATATAATCTCTTCTGATCATTCTCTCCTCCGGCAGTCTGATTCATCAAATTAGTTGGCCTTATAGCCTCGTGAGCCTCTTGTGCTCCTTTGTTTTTTGTTGCAAATCGTCGTGGTTTAGAATATTCTTCACCATACAATTCTGCAATATTTTTTTCAGCAGCTTTAATTGCATCTTCAGACAGATTCAAACTATCTGTTCTCATATATGTAATCATTCCCGACTCATATAATCTCTGAGCAACAACCATAGTTTTAGATACTCCAAAACCAAGTTTTCTAGATGCTTCTTGTTGAAGTGTTGATGTAGTAAAAGGCGCAGAAGGAGTTCTCTTTGCAGGCTTCTTTACAACTTCAGCAACCTTAAAACCACTATTTTTAGCACCTTCCAAGAAATTGAGAGCATCTTCTTTATTATCAAATTTAGTAGGGTATTCGGCTCTTACTAACTTACCTTCCGAATTAATAAATTCTCCAATAACTCTGTAAACCGAAGCAGTACTAAATTTCTTTATATCTTCCTCTTTTTCAACTATTAACCTTACTGCAACACTCTGAACACGACCAGCAGAAAGTCCAGCTTTAATTTTCCTCCATAAAACTGGAGAAATCTCAAAACCAACTAATCTATCTAACACTCTACGTGCTTGCTGTGCATTAACAAGGTTGTAATCAATCTCTCTTGGATTTTCAATTGCTTTAGTAATAGCATTCTTAGTAATCTCATGAAAAACGATACGTTTTGTTTGCTCTTTTTTCAAATTCAAATTCTCAAAGAGATGCCATGCAATAGCCTCTCCCTCGCGATCCTCATCGGAAGCTAACCAAACAGTTTCTGCATCCTTCGATAATTTCTTCAGTTTCTTTACAACATCCTTCTTGTCTTTAGAAACTTCATATATAGGTTTGAAATTATTCGATATATCTATCCCCATATCTTTCGATACAAGATCACTAATATGTCCGAAACTAGATTCAACCTGAAAATCCTTTCCTAAAAATCCTTCTATCGTCTTTGCTTTAGCAGGTGACTCTACTATAACTAAATTCTTTGCCATATAATTGTAATTAGAGCTTATTCAATTTTGCCTACAAAGTAACAAAAAACCATATTTTGTTTCCTAATATTTTTTGAACTAACTCATTTTTTTTTGCAAAATACAATATTTATCAATCAACCCTACACTACTTAGGCCCCATTTTTATTATACATCATAAAAAAACACTGACAATTTGACATATTGTATTTTAATGTTGTATTTTTGCATTCTCAAAAAATAAACACACTTTTAATGGAAAAAGTAATAGATGAATCTAAGCAAGGAGAGGTCTTAAAAACCTTAAACGAAGCTGGAAATAAGAAATTATTTATCGAAAGTTATGGATGTCAGATGAATTTTTCTGACTCGGAAATTGTTGCATCGATAATGGAAAAAGAGGGCTATTCAACTACAAAAAATCTTGAAGATGCCGATTTAGTTTTAGTAAATACCTGTTCTGTTAGAGATAAGGCAGAACAAACAATCAGAAAACGCTTAGGCCAGTATAAAACTGTTCAGAGAAAATACAATCCCGACATGAAAGTTGGAGTGATGGGATGTATGGCTGAACGTTTGAAAGTGAAATTCCTAGAGGAGGAGAAAATCGTTGATCTTGTTGTTGGACCTGATGCATATAAGGATTTACCTAATCTAGTAAATGAAGTAGAAAGCGGTAGAGATGCTGTTAATGTTCAACTTTCGTTAGAAGAAACTTACGAAGATATTAAACCAATCAGATTAGGAGGAAACGGTGTTACAGCTTTTGTTTCAATCACTAGAGGATGCGACAACATGTGTACTTTTTGTGTTGTTCCGTATACAAGAGGACGTGAAAGAAGCAGAAATCCTGAAAGTATTTTAAAAGAAGTAAAGGGTTTATGGCATCAAGGATATAAAGAGATTACTTTATTAGGGCAGAATGTAGACTCATATTTGTGGTACGGCGGTGGCGCAAAAAAGGATTTCCATAAAGCAAGCGATAATCAAAAAGAGAATGTATTGTATTTCAACCAACTTTTGGACATGGTTGCAGAAGCAGTGCCTAAAATGAGAATTAGATTTGCAACATCAAATCCTCACGATATGTCGTTAGATGTTTTACACGCTATTTCTCGGCACCGAAATGTGTGTAAATATATTCATTTACCTGTGCAATCAGGTAGTACGAAAGTGTTGAAAGACATGAATCGCCAACATACTCGAGAAGAATATATTGAGCTTATTAATAACATAAGAAGTATTATTCCGGGATGTGTAATTTCTCATGATATGATCTCTGGATTCCCTGGAGAAAGCGAAGAAGACCACAAAGAAACATTGAGTTTGATGGAGTATGTAAAATACGGTTTCGGCTATATGTTTGCATATTCTGAAAGACCAGGGACTGGGGCAGAAAAAAACATGGAGGATGACGTTCCTCTAGAAGTAAAAAAACGCAGATTAGCAGAAATAATTGAGCTTCAGAACAAACATTCACATTACATACACAAGCAACAGATTGGTAAAACTTTTGAAGTATTAATTGAGTCTACCTCAAAAAGGTCTGATGAAGAATGGCAAGGAAGAACATCTCACAATTCTGTAGTAGTATTTCCTAAAGAACATTACAAAGTTGGAGATTTTGTGAATGTAGAAGTTTTTGATGCTACAACAGCTACTTTGAAAGGTAAGCCAGTTGGATATTCTGAAAATAACTAAATTAGCTCAAAGCTAAAAACTCGAAGCTGATAGCATAATTCTATATTGAATAAACATGCTTTAAGCTTCGAGGTTCAAGCTTACAAATTTAATATTAAAGCAATGCCAACTATACAGGACATAAAAAGAAGATTTGAGATTATTGGCAACAACGATGGTCTAAATTTAGCCATTGACAAAGCAATACAAATTGCACCAACAGATATCTCAGTATTAATTACAGGTGAGAGTGGTGTTGGAAAAGAAAATATTCCAAAAATCATCCATCAACTTTCCCATCGAAAACACGGTTCGTATATTGCAGTAAACTGTGGTGCCATCCCTGAAGGAACAATAGACAGTGAGCTTTTTGGCCATGAAAAAGGTGCATTTACGGGTGCTACAACTACTCGAAAAGGATATTTTGAGGTTGCCGACAAAGGAACAATCTTTTTAGACGAAGTTGGTGAGCTACCACTAACGACACAGGTTAGACTTCTTCGTATTTTAGAGAATGGCGAATTTATGAAAGTTGGATCTTCGAATATTCAGAAGACCGATGTGAGAATAATTGCCGCGACTAACCTCAATATGCCAGAAGCTATTAGCAAGCAAAAATTCAGGGAAGATTTATTTTACAGACTTAATACAATAGAAATTCACCTCCCTCCTCTCAGGGAACGCAAGGAAGATATTCATCTATTATTTAGAAAATTTGCAATAGATTTTGCAGAAAAATATAGAATGCCAGTATTAAGACTAGATCCTGATGCTGTTATTTTGCTAGAAAAACATAGATGGCCTGGAAATATTAGACAACTTAGAAATTTTGCCGAACAAATTTCTGTAGTAGAGAAAAACAGATTGATAACTCCTGAGCTTCTATCTACTTATTTACCCGAGACCACTAAACACAACTATCCAGTAGTTTCAGGATCTGAAAAATCTGACCCTGATTTAGCAAATGAACGCAATGTGCTTTACGGCGTACTTTTTGAATTAAGGTCGCAAATTGACGATCTTAAGCAGTTGACTTTAGAATTTATAAAAGATAATAATAATCTCGCTTTTTACGAAAAAAACCACAAGCTTATAACTAAGCTATTTGGCGATGAAGAGAAAATAAAAGATGAGAATATGTCAACATCATTGGTGCCCGTAAAAAACTCATTACCTCTTGAATATGGATCGCAAAATGACAATAACTTTTATGAAGATGACCATGATCAACACATCATCGACATAGAAGAGTCTACTAGCTTATCATTGATAGATAAAGAGATTGAGTTAATAAAAAAATCTCTTGAAAAAAATAAAGGAAAAAGAAAAGACGCTGCTAAAGAGCTTGGTATTTCTGAGAGAACCTTGTACCGAAAAATTAAACAATTCAATCTGTAGTTAGCAAATATAAGCTTGACAATAGCCAATTTGAAAAAAAATAATTACTTTCGAGAAAAATTATTACTTGTAACAATGCAATTAAAAAAAATATACACATCATTTGTTATCTTGGCATTTTCTATGTCTATACTAACATTTCAATCATGTGGAGTTTACTCGTTTACAGGGGCATCTATATCGCCTGATGTAAAGACAGTTCAAATTTCGGACTTTCCAAACTACGCACAGTTGGTAAACCCGGCTCTTTCTCAAACTTTCACTCAAGGTTTACAAGATTTATTCTTAAATCAAACAAATTTAAGTCTGACAAATACTGATGGCGACTTACAATTTGAGGGTGAGATTACAGAGTATAGGATTACTCCATCGGCCACGACTGCAGAGTCTACAGCAGCACAAAACCGTTTGACCATAGCTGTAAAGGTTCGTTTTTACAACAATAAAGATGAAGAGCAAAATTTTGACAAGACATTTTCTCACTATGAAGATTTCGACGCTAATACATCGCTTTCTGGAGCTGTTGAAGACGATCTTGTAAATTTGATATTAGAACGAATTTTCGAGAATATATTTAACGAATCGGTTGCTAACTGGTAATGAATACAAAGGATTTTATACAATTTATTGAGAAGCCAAGTACTGTTACAAACATTGATTTGCAACAGTTGGAAAGCGTGATTGAAAATTTTCCATATTTTCAAAGTGCTAGAATGCTATTTTTGAAAAATTTAAAAATTAAAAACAACTTTCAATTTAATTCCTATCTAAAGGAAACAGCTGCTTTTGTTGGTGATAGGTCTGTTTTATTCGAATATATAACTCAAGTTAATGAAGAAGTAATTCTCGATGAAAAGAAACCTATATTAAAAGAAGAAAAAGTAGAGGAAGTAGAAATAAGCAGTTCTAAAGAAGAGAAAATACCTACTAAGACTACTAGTATTCAAGAAAATACAAGAACAAAACCTGACGATGATGAGGATAAAGAAGCACATCAAACTTTAGCTTTCACTAAAGACGATAAATTCTCCTTTAATGAGTGGCTTCAACTATCTAATGTTAGAGAAATTCATAGGGCAATAGATGAAAAAATAGCTAAAAACATAGAAATATCAAATATTATAAAAGAAGTTGACCCTAGTAGAAAATCAAAATTCGATCTCATTGACAAGTTCATAGACAGCAAACCAAAACTACGGCCAAACCCAAACAAAGATGGGATTTCGGACAACATAGCACTATCTGGATCTAAAGAAAATGACGGTTGGATGACCGAAACTTTAGCACAAGTTTATATAGAGCAAAACAAATATTCGAAGGCTATTAAAGCTTATACTATTTTAAGTTTGAAATATCCGGAAAAAAGTGGTTTCTTTGCCGACCAAATAAGGTCAATAAAAAAGCTGACCGATCATTAATTTTATTGAAAAAAAGAAAATTATATTAATCTTATGAATGCTTATACACTTTTTGCAATCCTGATACTTATAGTATCATTACTCTTAATATTGGTAATTTTGGTACAAAACCCTAAAGGTGGAGGATTAAGTTCTTCATTCGGTGGCGGTGGCGGTGGCCAGATGCTTGGAGGAGTTAAGCAAACAAATGATTTCCTTGAGAAAAGTACTTGGACTTTAGTTGCTGCTTTAATTGGTTTTATCTTGTTATCTAACTTTGTTATTCCAAGACACAACACAAACATTCAAGACCAAACAGAATTGAAAAACATTCTTGATAGCGCACCAAAAGTTAACATGCCTACTGCTGAACCAGTAAAGCAAGAAAATGCAGGTACTGAGTAATTTCATATCTGACAAAATATCTTAAAAAATGCCGACTTGTATGACAAGTCGGCATTTTTTGTTTTTTGTTGGCATGACAGTTCCTTTTGGCATAATTTCTGTCATTGCAGTAGCATGCGTTAGGGATAGAGTCGGCATCCCCCGATTGCTATCGGGGATATAGACGAAAGCCCGACCCTTGTGGGAACGCCCATCTATTGATAGGCAATACGCAAAACATTTGTAGTTTAAACCAAAAAATATAGATTTAATATGAGTATAAAGCCATTAGCTGATAGAGTTCTGATAGAGCCTATAGCTGCCGAAACTAAAACTGCATCAGGATTATACATTCCTGATAATGCAAAAGAAACACCATCGCAAGGAAAAGTTATTGCCATTGGTAATGACGAAGATCTAACCGTTAAAGTTGGAGAAACTGTTATTTATGGCAAATTTTCAGGTACAGGAATTACACACCAAGGCACAGATTATTTAATTATGCCCGAATCGGAAATTTTAGCAATCATTTAGTACTTAGTATCTAGATTAGAGTACTTAGACAAGAAGAATCATTACTAAATACTTAGTACAATGTACTAAATACTGAAATATTGGCAATCATTTAGTACTTAGTATCTAGACTAAAGTACTTAGACAAGAAGAATCATTACTAAATACTTAGTACAATGTACTAAATACTTAAAAAAAATAAAAATGGCAAAAGAAATTA
>JAGLEB010000159.1 GCA_023145275.1 Flavobacteriales bacterium
AAAATCGTTAATCGGTGTTCTTTATTTATAGATATTGAACTAAACAAGCATAGCCATAAATAAGTAATTTATGGCTATATCAAGTAAGAACTCCCAATCATGAGAGCTTAGTAATTCAATAAATATTCAATCTTATCTTTTACTTTTTCGGCATTTGGAAGCATAATTTTTTCATATGCTTCATTCAGTGGTATAGCTGGGATATTCACTGAGCCAATTATTTCTACTGGAGCATCTAAATATTTGAAGCACTCTTTTTGAATCCAACCAACAAGAGCTATTCCAAAAGAATTTCGTTCGGCTTCCTCAACAACAACAAGTATTTTTCCGTGTTCTTTAGCCTTTTTCAGAATCAGGTCTTCTTCTAGTGGTACAATAGTTCTTAGGTCGATTATTTCTACTCTATCTTTATATTGCTTCGAGGCATTTACAGACCAGTGCACACCCATGCCATATGTAATTATCAAAAGAGAATTTCCTCTATCTATCTCTTCTTTTTTTGCTTCTTGTTCTATTCTAGCTTTCCCAATGGGAATGAAATAATCATCAGAAGGTTCAATCATTTTAGCTCTTTCTGTTCCTTTTATTTTACTCCAATAAAGCCCCTTGTGCTCTAGCATAACCACAGGGTTTGGATCTAAAATTGCTGCTTTCATCAATCCCTTCATGTCGGCAGCGTTAGAAGGGTAGATAATTTTTACACCGATTATATTTGTCAGAATAGTTTCTATACTCGAAGAGTGGTAAGGACCACCATTGCCATAAGCACCAATTGGAACTCTTATTAATGATTGTACTGGCCACTGACCGTTTGATAGATAGTTAGATCTACTCAACTCGGTAAATAGTTGATTTAAACCAGGCCATATATAGTCGGCAAATTGCACTTCAACAATTGGTTTTAGCCCCACAGCACTCATTCCAGCAGTACTTCCAATTATAAAAGCCTCTTGAATGGGAGTGTTAAATACTCTGTCTTTCCCAAATTTCTCTGCTAGTGTAAATGCCTCGCGAAAAACACCTCCTAATCTACGTCCAACATCCTGACCGTAAAGAAGCGATTCGGGAAATTTCCTCATGCTCTCTTCAACAGCGTGTAGAGCGGCATCAACCATCATTACCTTCTCTCCGTTTTTAGGTTTTCGAGTGCCAGTTTCTTCTTTAATGACAGTTTCTGCCCAAACGTGATTTTCAAAATCTTTTGGATCTGGATCCTCTTCAAGAATCGCTTTTTCCCACAATTGATCTAGGTCTTTTATTATTTCGTTTTCAACCTCTGAAACCTGTTCTTCGCTATATGAGTTGTCGAGCAAAATGTTTCGGAGTTTAGGCATAGGATCACGAGTTTCATGTTCTTCTAAATCATCTCTGTACCATTGTTTTTGAACTCCAGAAGTATGATGTCCCAATAGTGGTACCGTAGCTCTAATAAGAAAAGGCCTTCTTTCTTCTCTGATAATTTCAATTACCTCTTTTATGGTATTGTAAGATTCTATAAAGTTACTTCCATCTATATCTCTAGTTTCTATACCTTCGAATCCTGAAGCAAATTTTATAGAATCATTTGCTCTTACTTCTTCTGCTTTAGCCGAAATATCCCATCCATTATCTTGAACTAAATATATAATTGGCAACTGTTTTAGTGCTGCCATGTGTAGAGCTTCAGATACTTCGCCTTCTGTCATAGCTGCATCTCCGATAGAGCATATTACAACTGGTTTTTCGTCAAGCTTAGGCCCTATCCCTAGAGTCTCTTTGTGCTTTATTCCCATTGCAGCCCCAGTAATTGGGATTGCTTGCATTCCTGTTGCAGAAGACTGAAAAGGTATTTTAGGATAATCACTATGATTCAGTGATGGGTGGCAGTAGTAGTGTCTACCTCCAGAGAATACATCGTTCTTTTTGGCCATAAGATTCAACATTAGTTGATACGACGATATATTCATTCCAATTAGCATGGCATCGTCTCTGTAGTATGGGGCTACAAAGTCCTGCGGAAGTAGTTGCATACCCATAGCCACTTGTATTGCTTCGTGGCCGCGCGATGTAGAATGAACGTATTTATATGCTATTGCTTCGTTTTTAGCGTATAAATCATTGTGACTCTTGGCGCGGAACATTTTTTTGTAGCCCTCCAAAAGTATATTATTTTCAATTTCGTGTAAAGTCATGTTGTATTGATTGTAAAGTGTCGAAAATGAATTCTATAATTAAATTGAATCTTTTTTTATGGAATCACTCTCTATGTAAATGTGTGTAAATTTAGGGACCTCTTGTCTTATATCTTTCTTTATTTTTGCAATAATGGGTTCTATTTGCGCTATAGTAAGATGATCCTCGAAGTTTACTTCTACTCCAGCCATAGCTTCATCCGGACCTAGGTGCATTGTTCTTATATTCCCATAAAACTCCATTTCGTCGTCATATTTATCTAGAATATTTTCTATTTTACTCAAATCCTTGTTAATAACAGCTTCTCCTACTAGCAGTGCTCTAATTTCATTTGCCATAAAATATGCAACATAGGTCAATAGTAAACCGATTAATATTGATGCTATTGCGTCGTATATGGGGTCTTTTGTAAAATACGTTATTGATACTCCAAGAAGGGCAATAACAAGCCCAGCCATAGCTGCAGATTCTTCTACAATTATAGCAAGAGTAGAGGTGTCCTTACTGTCTTCTAAGGCAGAGATAAAACCTGATGGATTTGTTTTTCTGAATTGTTTCATAGCGAACCAAAGACTCGATCCTTCAAATAACATTGCCCCTACAAGTACTCCAACACTCCATAAAATTTGAGAATGGTCTGCTTCTTTAATAGGGTGTATTATATGAATGATTCCTTCGTAAAGTGCCACACCACCACCGAGAGCAAATACCATTACTGCAACAATAAAACTCCAAAAATATGCTTCCTTACCATAACCGAATGGATGATCTTTATCAGCAGCTTTTTTGCTTCGCTTTATCCCTAATAGGAGTAATCCTCCATTTGCGGTGTCAATTAGCGAGTGTATTCCTTCGGAGAGCATTGCGGCACTTCCAGTAAAAAATGATGCTACAAATTTCATCACAGCTATAGCTAGATTTGCTGCAATAGCAAGAAATATTGATAATTTTGATTCTCCAGAGTTCATAGAATATTTTTTATAAAAATACGTGATTTTAATGATTATAGGGAATGAAAAATAAATTATTAGCTTAATTTTATAGGGATAAAACTCCACTCTACAACAGATGTTTCTAAACAATCATTCATACTACAGTTTGCGATTTGGCACATTATCTGTTAAACAGATGCTTGAGCAGGCAAAATTGTATTCACATAAGAGTTTTGTATTGACAGATATTAATAATACTTCGGCGTGCTTGAGTTTTGTTGATGAGGCAAATAAGGTGGGTATAAAACCTATAATTGGGATAGATTTCAGGAATGGGGCAGAGCAGCAATTTATTGGTATTGCTAAGAATAATAATGGTTTCAGAGAGTTGAATGAATTTCTTTCAGAACATTTATTAAGCGCGGAAAGCATATCTCCAAGGGCGCCATTATTTAACGATTCTTGGGTTGTTTATCCGTGGAATGGACAAGGGGTTGAAGGCCTGAGAGAAAATGAATATATCGGAATTACTTCTAGTCAGATTGCGAAACTTAAATTTTCGGATTTGAGTAAGCATCTCGATAAATTAGTTGTTCTAAATAGTTTTACATTTCGGAATAAAAGAGATTTCAATATTCACAGACTGCTTAGGGCTGTTGATAATAACACACTTCTGAGTAAGCTTAATAAAAGTGAACAAGCAGATGAATCATCTGTATTAACAAGTTCTGAAGATGTGAAGGCTAAGTTTTCAGAATTTGATATAATAATTAAGAATACTGAGTTTATTATTAATAACTCATCTATAGACTTTGAATTTGGCCACGATGTGAGACCAAAAAATAAGAAGGCATTTACCGAGAGTGTTGATGAGGATTTAATATTGCTTAGAACATTAATTAAAGAAGGAGTAAAATATCGGTTTGGAGAGTATAACGATGTGTTGAGGGCACGTATAGAAACTGAGCTTTCAGTAATTAGAGCAAAGGAGTTTGTATCGTATTTTCTAATAAATTGGGATATTGTTAGCTATGCTAGATCTCAAAATTATTTTTATGTTGGCAGGGGTAGTGGTGCGAATAGTTTGATTGCGTATTTATTACGGATAACGGATGTTGATCCTATAGATTTAGATCTTTATTTCGAAAGGTTTATTAATTTATATAGGGAGAATCCTCCTGACTTTGATCTCGATTTTTCGTGGAAGGATAGGAATGATATTACTAGATATATTTTTGAGAAACACGGTGAAGAGTATGTTGCTTTATTGGCTACATATACAACTTTTCAGGTGCGATCTACAATAAGAGAATTAGCAAAGGTCTTTGGGCTTCCAAATGAAGAGATTGAGGAGTTGACAAAAAAAGCTCCACGAAATTATTATGGAAAAGTTGAGGGCGAGAGTAGTAGAATTCCAAATGTTGGCTCGAGTGATCATTTAGTAGAGCTAGTCTTAAAATACGCAAATTTTATAGAAGGCTTTCCCAATTATCTAGGTATACACTCTGGAGGAATATTAATTTCGCAGGAGAAAATATCTTCCTATTCTGCTGTAAATATGCCTCCGAAGGGATATAGAACTGTGCAGTTTGATATGGTTGTGGCCGAAGATATTGGTTTGTATAAGTTTGATATTCTCAGCCAAAGAGGCTTAGGGCATATAAAAGATGCCGTAAATATTGTTAAAGAAAATGTCCCTGCTGCTGATACTATCGATATACATAATATTGCTAAACTCAAGAATGATGAAAAATTAAAAGAACAACTTAGAAGTGCTAAAACTTTAGGGTGTTTTTATATAGAATCGCCGGCAATGAGAATGTTGCTATCAAAATTGCAAGTAGATAATTATTTAGGTCTCGTTGCAGCAAGCTCAATAATTAGGCCAGGTGTTGCAAAATCGGGAATGATGAGAGAGTATATCCTTCGCTATAGATTCCCCGAGCGCAGAAAAGGGGTGAATCCTATTATGAAAGATATTATGCCCGAGACTTATGGAGTTATGGTTTATCAGGAGGATGTAATAAAAGTTTCACATTATTTTGCCGGATTGAGTCTTGCCGAGGCTGATGTGTTGCGCAGAGGTATGTCGGGAAAATACAGGTCTAAGAAGGAGTTTCAAAGGGTGAAAGATAGATTTTTTAGCTCTTGTCAGCAAAAAGGACACCCCTTTCAATTGGCAAACGAAATTTGGTTTCAGATAGAAAGCTTTGCAGGCTACTCATTTTCAAAAGGTCATTCTGCATCCTATGCTGTAGAGAGCTATCAGAGTTTATTTTTGAAAACATACTTTCCTAGAGAATTCATGGTCGCTGTGATCAATAATTTTGGAGGGTTTTATAGAACAGAAACTTACGTACATGAGTTGCGCATGGCTGGGGCTAAAATTGAGGCTCCATGTGTAAATAATAGTAAAAAGGAAACATCTATAAAAGGAGATATTGTTCATTTGGGTTTTGTGCATTTAAAAAATCTAGAGAGTAAAGTGCTGAAAGATCTTATAGGTGAGAGAAATGATAATGGTAAATTTACTTCCTTAAGCAATTTTGTTAATCGTGTTTCAGTTTCAAAAGAGCAATTACAGCTATTGGTGCAGATTGGTGCTTTCAGATTTACTGGCAAGCCCAAGAAAAAGTTGTTTTGGGAGATTCACCTGCTGATTAATTCTACTAAATCTGAGATACAACAGAACGAACTTTTCTCGAGGCCGGAAGTAAAGTTTGTTTTGCCTGAATTGTATCACAGTCATTTCGAAGATGCTTTTGATGAGATTGAATTGCTTGGTTTTCCATTATCTAATCCTTTCGACCTATTAAAAGAAGAAATGAAAGGAGGAATCCTCGCAAAAGATCTGAAGTCTAATGTGCATAAATATGTTGTTATCTATGCTTACTTAGTTCACGTAAAATATACAAGTGCCAAAGGGAACCAACGAATGTATTTTGCTACATTTTTGGATTATGAAGGTGTATTTGTCGATACAGTACATTTTCCTAATGTTGCCGCTAGATATCCATTTAGGGCTAGAGGTATTTATCGTATAGAAGGCAAGGTGGTTGAAGAATTTGACTTTATAAGTATTGAGGTTAGTAAGATGGAATTTCAAGCAATTGTTCCAGATCCCAGATATTCTGATTAAATTTTATGTTTTTACAAGAGTTTTAGTATTACTAGCTGTGTTGCTTTTTATATTTAGGTAATATATTCCTTTTGCTAAATCGCTTGCTTTTATAAGGTAACTATTCTTGCCATTCACTGATCTTTTTGACAATACTTTTCCTGAAGAGTTAAAAAGAGTAAACTGTAATCTGCTAAAGTGCTCTTGATTAGTTTCTATTTCGATATTGTTATTTTTGTTGAAATATATTAAGTAGTTTTCAATAAAGTTATCGTCCTCTGATAAATTAGGGTTAAAACTTACGCTATTGTCTTTTGTGATTAACCACCTGTTTGGGTCGAACTGTATTGAAGATACCTTGAAGCTAAGCTCCTGAGAAACTTTAAAATCATTTTCTTCAACATTAATTGTGATGTATTTTTTTTCTCCATCGGTTCCCTCTAAAAGCAACTCTATTGGCATCTCGAAAAATTCGACCGATTTATGAGATTGGCTCTGTTTTATAAAAAGGTCTAATCTATCTCCTTCAATTTGATTCCACTGTATGTCGTAACTTGGATGACCTTCGCCATAGATCCATTGCTCAAAGAATTTATCTAAATTAGATCCGTAAACTTTCTCCATATGTTCTTTTAGATCATCAGTTTTAGCATATGAAAATGCAAGATTCTCATCTTTAAGATAGTTTTTTGTGGCTTTGAAGAAATTTTCATCTCCAATTTTCCACCTTAACATATGTAGTACCATTGCTCCTTTTGAGTACGATAGTCTACCGCTAAATATTCGTGAAACACTCGTAGTATCATTTACAAAAACGCTTCCATCATCTTTAGATGTAATGGTGTTGATATTGCGGTGAAGCCAATAGTCGAAGTCATCTTTTATATACTCATAGCTAAGCCCAGTGAGGTAGGTTGCAAAGCCTTCATTCAGCCAAATATCTTGCCACGATCCACAGGTTATTTTATCGCCAAACCACTGATGTGCTAGTTCGTGAGCTATTAAATCTTCACTAAACTGCCCCATAAAACTAACTGTAGAATTTTCCATACCACCATTCCACCCAAATTGGGCATAGCCATATTTTTCTTTGGAGTAAGGGTATATCTCGAATAGAGTTTCAAAGAGTTCCATAACCTCTACAGTATATAAGATGTCTTCTTTTGCCGATTCTTCGTTTTCGGGGTACAAAAAGCTTTGTATAGGAAGAATGTCACCATTAATATTTTTATAACTAATAGTGTGATCAATAAAGTTTGTTACTGCTATAGCAATTAAGTATGCAGGAATAGGGTAGTGGTGTTTCCAAACACATATTCGATCTTTACCTATTACTGTTTCGCTTGCAAGTAGTCCGTTACTAACCGATCTGTATTCTGAAGGCGATTTTATTACAACTTCAATAGAGTCGGCTTTGTCGTTAAGATCTTGTTTGCATGGCCACCAATCTTTTGAACCATATGGCTCGGACAATGTCCATATTATTGGTATTTTGTTGTGGTAGCCTTGCGAGAAAGCTCCGTACTCGTCGGATGGAACGCCAGAGTATACTACTATTATGGAATCTAAAATTCCAGTTTTTAGCTCTTTAGGAAAATTACATGTAAGAATATCTTCATTACTATGGCTGAAATTTATATTTTGATTATTGTATATAACCTTCTCTACGCTTAGCTTATCTGAAAGATCAAAGTTTATGCTGTGTATGTCACTATTGGGAATAAAATAGCTTGTAATCTGGCCGCTAATTTCAATGATATTTGGATCAATATAAAATTCTAAACGATGAAATTTGATGTCGTAATTAGCTGTGTGATTTGAATTTATGTTATTATGTAATCTTACATTAGTAGATTCTTGAAATGCCAAATTTTCTATGCATGACATATCTTTCGATAGTGTTTGCGCTGATATGTTTGTAGCAACATAAAAAAATATAAATGTAAAGATTCTTGTAAGTGCTATTTTCATTCTCAAAATTAGTATTTAGTGCCCCTTAGATAATTATTTATATTTTAGAGTGGCTTATAAAAAAAAACTTCAAGTTCACCGAAAAAAAAAGGTATTTTCTTATAGGAACTATTTACGCTGTAGTAAACTTATGAATATAATGAAAACAATACTAGAGTTAATAATAGTATTATTTCATTAATCTGACAGCAGATATATCACCAAGATCAGAGAGTGAACGATGTTAATCGAGAAAGTAATACATTTAAACTATTTTTGTTATATATATTAAAAATAGTTTCTTATCTTCGTACTGATAAGTAAATCTAAAAGAGTTACTTTTTCATGGTAAATTTGGGTAATTGTTAGGCTTGTAGTTTCTCTGCAAGCCTTCTTTTTTTTTACACCCTATATTTATTGGTGTTCCCGAATATTCAAGTTTTCATGGATCAACATAAACTTTCTAAATAAGTTATATTTACCCACTATGTTCTACATAGCCCCTCTTTTTTATACCCTATATTCACTAGTTCTCCTACAATATTCAAGTTTTCATTCATCAAACCGTAGCTCATACAACTTAACATTCAACTAAGGAATAAATTAATTATTTTTGTTATGTATATTGAAAATAGTTTCTTATCTTCGTACTGATAAGTAGTTCTAAAAGAGTTACTTTTTCATGGTAAATTTGGGTAGTTGTTAGGCTTGTAGTTTCTCTGCAGGCCTTCTTCTTTTTTATACCCTATATTTATTGGTACTCCCGAATATTCAAGTTTTCATGTATCAATATGAATTTTAGCTAATTTGCATTCCATTCTGAATAATATAAGGCTTAAATAAAAAGTACGTGAGCACAACAAAACCGTGCCACAGGTACAATAAACCAAACATCTGCTCTAAGGAATTTATGCCAAATAACTTAATTTAGCAAAAGATAATACCTTTTGATTGTATAAACACGGTATACTAGCGCTCCGCAATGGCAACCTATAATGGACATTAATACTTATCGGGATTTAACCTGCCCTTTCAGGGCGCTTTAGGTGCAACTTTATATTAAGTCAAGGCGTTGCCATTGACCAATATTAAATTAAGACTTTCAGCCTTAACATCACCTATCGATGGCAATAATTATTAAAAAACGGTATGTAGATAGCTACTGACCTCAATTATGTTTTGAAGTAATTAATAACCTAAGTTAAGG
>JAGLEB010000016.1 GCA_023145275.1 Flavobacteriales bacterium
GATTTGGCATGACGGCCCTTTGGCGACATTCTCACCCATTCTAATTCTTGTTCAAGAGTTTTTCTACGTTTTGAAGCCTGCTTTTCCTCTTTAGCCATTCTCTCGGTCTTCTGCTCAAGCCAAGAAGAATAGTTTCCTTTCCAAGGAATACCTTCTCCTCTATCAAGTTCTAGTATCCAGCCTGCAACATTATCCAAGAAATATCTATCGTGAGTTACAGCTATAATAGTACCTTTATACTGTTGTAAATGCTGCTCTAACCACAGAACCGATTCGGCATCAAGGTGGTTAGTAGGCTCATCTAAAAGCAAAACATCTGGTTCTTGAAGCAATAGTCTACATAATGCTACTCGACGACGCTCACCTCCAGAAAGGTTCTTTATAGGAGTAGATCCTTCAGGTGTACGTAAAGCATCCATTGCTATTTCAAGCTTAGTATCGAGTTCCCAAGCATCTTTTGAATCAATTTCATCCTGCAAAACAGCCTGACGATTCATAAGCTTCTCCATTTTATCCCCATCTTCATATACCTCAGGAAGACCGAACATATCGTTTATCTTGTGATATTCGTCAAGGATTGCAATAGTACCTGCAGCTCCTTCTCTAACAATATCAATAACTGTTTTATCATCATCCAATAATGGTTCTTGCGCAAGATATCCAACACTGTAGTCTTGAGAGAATACAACATCACCTTGGAACTCTTGATCTAAACCTGCTATAATTTTTAACAGAGTTGACTTTCCTGATCCATTCAATCCTAAAATACCAATCTTCGCACCGTAGAAGAAACTTAAATATATATTCTTCAGAACTGTTTTATTCGAACTAGAGTAAACTTTACTTACTCCAGACATTGAAAAAATTACTTTTTTATCGTCTGCCATCTTAAAAAATTTATTTTCTATATTTTGAACTGCAAAATTATTAAATCATACGCTAATAACTCTTGTAGAATAAGTATTTTTTCGTTTCTTCGTTACCAAACAAAATTGTTATCCATTAATTATGACATACAACTCAAAAAAACCATTTAAAAAGCTCATTTCTATTGCCTTAATACTTTTTATTGCAAGTAGCTCATTTGCTCAAAATGGAACTTTTAGAAAGCCTTTATTTGGTCAGATTGTTAATTTATTTAATCAAAGGCCTCTAGAAAGTGCTCACGTAATAAATTTAACGACTACAAAAGGTACTATTTCTAACTATAGAGGAGAGTTTAGGTTAGAAGTTGCATTAGGCGATACTATATATTTCTCAGAAATGGGTTATCACTCAAAAAAACTTATTGTAGACGACAAAATGCTTCAGCAAAATAATATTATTAAATTGATTACTCAAAACTACAGACTAGATGAAATAGTAGTAACACCATACGATTTAACTGGTATACTCGAAGTAGATGTGAAAAACCTAGTAGCGGTAAATAAAAACAAGATAATTAAAGTTGGCAATCTAAAAACATCATCCGAATTAGGACCAAATAGACATGATAAACCAAGTATTTTCCAACCAGTTGACTTTATATATAACATCTTTGGTAAAAGGCCTAAAGAAATGCGAAAGCTAAAAGAACTTGAGGAAACAAACCTTGTCAGAGATCTCTTAAATCAAAAATATGATAGAGAATTCCTAATGGAAACAATGAACCTCTCGAGAAAGCAAATTGAAAGTATTTTGAAGCACTGCGATTATAATGATGAATATATACTTAAAGCAAATGACCTACAGATACTGCAGGCAGTAATAAGATGCTACGATAAATACGAGAAGTATATTGATGAAAATGGCACAATTACGAAGTAAAGAATATCATAAATAAACTCTTATGAGGTGTTTTCCTTCAATAAGTAGACGTTAAATTAGTACATTTAAAAAAAAATATTATCTTTATCGAGGTATATACGCACATTAACTATGCGAATTTTCGCTTGTAAACAGTTGATTTATCAGGCAATATGATTGTTTGCAACTATATTTGAGTATTTTATAACATATTATTATCATTTAGTCGATGAATTTTATAAATTTGTCAATTATATTGTGTGACAACAATATTTAGCATTTAATAAAAACAGAAAGTAATTAAAGTAATTTATAATTCTAAGAATGAGAAACATTAGCTTAAAATCATTAGCGGTTGTTGGGGTAGCATTTGCAACATTATCAAGTTGTAATTCAATGAAAGACCTTGACAAAAATTATTACACGGTAAATCCTAACCCATTAGAAGTTCATGGTGGTATGGTAAAAGTTGACGTTAAAGGTCAATTCCCAGAGAAACTGTTCAAAACAACAGTTGCAGTTGAGGTAACTCCGGTATTAAAATATGAAGGAGGAGAATCTCAACTTAAGATGGCTGAATTCCAAGGAGAAGAGTACCCTGGGAATGCAACAGTGATTCCTTATGAAACTGGTAAGATAGTTTCTTATAGCGACGAAGTTGCTTATACTCCAGAAATGCAAAATTCTGAGTTATATGTGAACGTTGTAGGAAAAAAAGGAGACAAAAGAAAAGAATTTGATGAGTTATACATTGCTCCAGGTGTTATTACTACATCATTATTGGTAGAGGATGACTACTTATCATCTTTTGTACCACCAGCATACGAACAAACTACTGAGCACGAATTATCAGGTATGGTTAACTTTAAGGTTAATTCTTCTGAAATTAGAAATAGCGAGCTTAAAGAGCTAGACTATCAAGCTGTTGCTGACCTAGTTGATAATGCTGGAAAAAGTGATAAATTAAACATTGATGGTGTTTCTTTTACAGGTTATGCATCTCCAGAGGGTGAAGCTTCTAAGAATGCTGATCTTTCTGACAATCGTGCAGAAAACGTTGAGAAGAAAATAACTAGTGCTATCGATGATGCAAACATTGAGTACCAAGATGGATTCTTTACTAAAGAAGGTAAAGGTGCTGACTGGGATGGTGTTTACGCTGCAATTAAGGAGTCGAACATCGAAGATAAGGACATGATTTTACGTTCTCTTGATGATCAACCATTATTAGATTCTAAAGAAGCAACGTTAGTATCTTTAGCTAACACATATGATGAGATTAGAGATTCTATTCTTCCTAAACTACGTAGAACTCAAATTTCTATCAACTATACTTTAATTGGTAAGACAGATGAGGAAATTAAAGCATTATCTGC
>JAGLEB010000160.1 GCA_023145275.1 Flavobacteriales bacterium
GGTTAAAGGCAAAAAGGTTGACAGGCTTACAAGCTCATAACCTTTTAACCTCGTAAGCCATTAAAATAACAGTAGAAATGATATTATTAGGGGTGAATTATATCTTAATATTCAAGCCTACTAAGAAATTAAATTTTGCCTGAGGATAGTAATATGGAGTAGTGCCCCACATATATCCATTCGATGTGTATTCAGAATTTAATATATTGTTTAATAGCAGACTTAATTCAAAATCAACAGTCTTAGCAATTTTGGGTACTTCGTACACAGCGTTTATATCTGTTGTGAAATATGCCTCAAGCTTAGATTCTTCTAATTCGAAATTAGTCATGTATTGCTCTCCAACGTATTTTGAGAGTAAGCTTAAATATAAGCCTTTGCTAGGTCTAAAAATAAATACATTTGAAGCTACAATTGATGGTGAATAAGAAATTTCGGTATCGCCATGTTCAATTATTTGTTCGCTGTCGTCTTTCGTGTTGAAATCTATATTTTTATTTATTGCAAATGATGCATTTGGTCTCCACGAAAACCAGTTTGTTGGGCTGTATGCCACTTCTAGTTCTATACCTGTTCTGTAACTCTTACCACTATTTTCCCTTATAGGTCTTCCAACTTGATCCATCTCGCCAGTTAGTACTAGCTGATTGGTATAGTACATCATGTAGTAGTTGCTGTTGAATGTTAAGACACCACCTGATAGCTTATAACCAATTTCAATATCTTGTAGAGTCTCTGCTTTTGGTAAGTCGCTTCCATTTTCGGTTGAGGCTTGATAATCTACTCTATTTGGCTCTTTATTTGCAACTGCATAAGAAGCATATATCAAGCTGTTATCATTTAAACTATAAGTAAATCCTGCTTTTGGGTTGAAAAATACAAATTCATCATCAACATCATAAGAGTCTGTAGGGCTGTAAGTACCATACATTTTGTAATTTATAAACCTCCCTTGTAGATCTACAAAAAGGTTTAGATTGTTACTTGCTTGGTAATTTGCTTTTGCGAATAAATTGGCATCAATCTTATCTCCATCATTGTTGTAAAATTCGTGATCAGGCATCAAGTTAGGTGTGTATTCTGCCCATAAAACTTCGCCGTAATGGCCTCCTTGATATGTGTTTCCTGCTCCGCCAAGTGTAATATGCCAATCGTTATAAGTGAAGTTTACATTTGCAATTATCCCATAGAAATCATTATTCATATATTTTCTTCTAACAAGATCAGTGGTTGTAATAGTTTCGCCTCCTATATTCACTGGAGGCATATTATAATCGACCATATCGGCATCCTGCTTGTAGTTCTCATAGAAACCAAAACCTTTTGTGTAGTGAAAAGTTAGAGTAGTCGAAATGTTATCATTGAACTTTTGAGTTATATGAAGTTGATAATTGTCTTGTTTATAATTGTCTGTTTCATTCTTGTAGTAGTCTATTACATTCCAATTGTCATCGTAAATAGCTCCTGCCGAATTAAATGTTCTACCATATCTTTCTTGCTCATCGAGTGTTGATCCATTCCATGCCTGATAGGTTGTTTGTGTTCCTCCAAATGCTACAGCTTTAATAAATGTGTTGTTTGCCGAATATGATCCTGAGAAATAATACGACGATAGGTCAGAGGCTGCTCTATCAATATATCCATCGGAAGTGATTTTAGAAAAACGTCCATTGAATTCCCATTTTTCAGCAAATTCACCAGTAGAAAAAATTGCGGATATTTTTTTTGTGTCGAAAGAACCTGCTGAAGTATTTAGTTGTGCATGTGGATCTTTAGATAAATCACTTGTCCTAATATTTAAGCTTGCTCCGAAAGATGCAGCACCGTTAGTTGATGTTCCTACGCCTCTTTGCAGTTGTACATCTTCTACTGAAGAAGATAAGTCGGGCATATTTACCCAATAAACCCCACTAGATTCGCTATCGTTAAGCGGTACTCCATTAATTGTTACGTTTACTCTTTGGGCATCACTACCTCTTACTCTAATTCCTGAATATCCAACTCCAGCCCCGGCGTCAGTAGTTGTTACAACCGAAGGCATATAATTCATCAATGAGGGTAAATCCTGACCTAAATTTCGCTTTTCTAATTCTTCCTTGTCGAGATTAGAGTATGACATAGGTGTTTTCTCGCCAGCTCGAGTTGCTGTAATTACGACCTCCTCGAGATTAAACTCTTTCATGTTGAGGTCGATACTGTCGGATTTTGTTAAGTGTTGAGAATAGGAAATACTTGATTGTAATAATATAGCTACTAGAATGCTTAGTTCTCTTCTAGTATTAATTGATTGTAAAAGTGTCTTCATAGAAGTTAAAAATAGCTTCAAATGAAGGGGCAGTTTTGAATTTGTTAATAGTGTTTTTTCATTTTCCTTGCCAGCATTACCTGTCTAGGTTCAATGGGTTTGATCTCAGCCCGATTAGAGCACCCCTTTAGAGATTGTAGCAAAAGTAGTTATAATTTCTACAAAAACAAAAGAGAGGAAAATTAAGACCTCTCTTTTGTGAAAATATATAAATGCAATTATTCTATTCTTGATTGCTATCTCTTAGAGATTGGTGTTCCGGACGCAATAAGTCGTTTACAGTTTTTACTGGGTTGAAAGTAATTACTGGTACTTCAACAAAAACCGTAGACCAATCAGACATAGCTCCATTCCATAATCCTGGTCTTTCTAAGGCCTTAAGAGTCTTACCATCTTTAGATTTTTCTGAAATAAATCCAGTCTCTTCATCGATGAAATTATTAAGATTTAGAGATTTTCCAGACCAATCTTTAAAAGTACAAACGATGTCGACAGGGTTGAAATGTGTTGATTTAGAAACAATATCTGCTTGCTCTTTATCAGTCATGTCAATCTGTGCTCCTTCAACAATCTGAAGACTTACACTTCCGTCTTTATTCTCAGTCCAGAATGGTCCACCTCCAGGCTCACCTTGATTTTTTACCATTCCACAAACTCTAATAGGTCTGTTAAGCAGTCTTTTTATATCGTCTACTTTTGCATTCTCATCTTGTGAGAAATAGCTCTCAGGTAGAATAATAGAAAGCTTCTTACACAAGAAGTTCTCTGCAGCTTTTACTGTTTCTTCGTTATAGTCGCCAGATACAAATCGTACTTGGTAAGAGTTAGCTACTTCATTTAGGTTTAATAATAGCCCACCGATTATTCTCTTGTATTTTATAGTACTTTCTTTTAAGTGATCAGGTACAACATTGTCGATGTTCTTAATAAAAACAATATCGTCGTTGATATTGTTCAAATTATCAATCAAAGCACCGTGTCCCCCCGGACGGAAAAGAATAGTTCCATCATCATTTCTAAATGGCTTGTTTTCTGGAGTAACAGCTATTGTATCTGTTGAAGTAGACTGGTAGCTATAAGAAATTTGATACTTTACATTAAAGTCTCCTTGATATTTCTTTATCTTAGAGTTTACCAATGTTTCGAACCATTCTCTGTGCTCTTTCGAAATAGTAAAATGGATTTTTACAGCTCTATTATCTCCCATTGCATATCTAGCTCCTTCTACAAGGTGTTCTGATACAGCAGTTCTGTATTTTGTTTGATAATAGTGAAAGGCTAATAAAGCTTTAGGTTTGTTTCCGTAATTTAAACCTTTCTCTGATAATAGATAATCGAGAATTGTAAGGTACTTCTCATTGTCGCTAAGAGAGTCGTAAGAAGGAATATTTTTCTTGATTGTATCAATTAATTCATCGTAGAATGCAAACTTATAAAGGTTAGTGAAGAAATCTTCAACACTACTAAGTTTATTACTTTTAATAAAAGAGCTGTAATCATCTTCAGCCTTAAAACTATTTAAAAATGTAAATAAATCTTTAAACATTCTTGAAGCTGCACCTGACGCAGGGACAAATTTTGTTATGCTATGAGATTTTTTATTATCAGTGTAAAACTTAGCGTAGTGATCTTGTCTTTGTAGAGTTAGAACAGTTAGCCCATCACCTTCGATTGCAGGCTTTACAAGCTTCATGTATGGAAATCCATTTTCGAAGTTGTTTAACTGTTTTTCTATTTCACTTTTATTGATTCCTAAATCATCTATTTGTTTAAGGTCCTTATCGTCCAACATTTTGTATGTATTGTTAAAAAAATTATATATTCTTAGTTACTGCCATTTCATAGGCCTCTTCGTAGTAGCGGATAAGTTTTTCCCAATCGAATCCGTCTGAGAATGCTTCAGCTTTATTTCTCTGAGTAATTCTCTGGTGAGGAGTTGTGTTTATGAAATTAATAAGCATTCCGGCCATTTGGTCGGCAGATTCGTGAAAGCTTTTAAAAACTCTATCTACAACTTGTACTCCATCTTTTATTGTTCCTTCTGTTTCGCTGTGAACAAAATCTCCAAATCCAGCCAAATTAGAAGTGATAGTTGGTAGTCCACTAGCTAAACATTCAAGTGGAGTATATCCCCATGGTTCGTAATAACTTGGGAATACTCCCATATGACATCCTCTTACGAATTGTTCATAGCTTAAACCAAATAGTGGATTAGATTCTGAGATAAAATCAGGGTGATAGATAATCTTCACTCTATCTTCTTCTCTGTTTAAAAGATCGGCAGATCTTAAAAATTCTAGAACCTCATCATTAGCATCATCTACCAAATTATGAGTTACAACTGGTGGAGTTCTATCGGATTTCCAATCGTTTATTGCACGTCGATATTTTAATCTCCAATAGTCATCAACAAATTGGTTCATGTCTGGAAGTTTTGGACTATCAGGATTTGATGCTGCTGCAACAAAAAGTTTTTCCTTCAGATCCTCAGCAATAGCAGTTACACCCTTTGCTAATTCTTCCATAACTCCTCTTGATTGTAAAACTTGAGGGTTTATGGTATAGTAATCTTGCTTACTAATAATAAATAAGACAACTGTTTTATTGCTTCCAGACTCTTTCATCATATGATTTAAGCGAGCCATAGTTTCGAGGGTCATGTCATAACCTTTATTCTTGTATTCGAAACGTCCTGAAGTGAATAAGTATATAGTGTTTTTTAGATCAAAAGAATAGTTATGGAAAAAATGACCCATTGTAAAACGGTTAATTTTTTCCTTGTACTCTGTGTGTAAATATTCAATCTTATGAGTAGCTTTAAATCGTTCGATATTCAAACCATTTGGGAGTATAGTATCTGGCGATCTACCTAAGAGGTAAGTGCATTCTTTTCCGGTTATATTGCTTACAGTAGTTAGCACATCTGCACTATGAGCTGCAATTCTCTCGAATGATACTTGCGGTAGAATATTGAAATGAGAAGCTTCTTTATGCCAATCATAAAATGGTAGATGTTGATAAAATTCGCCATCATTCATAGCTAAATATCTTCCTAATATTGTAGCATGGGTTGTGAATATTATCTTGAAAGGAAGCTTTTTGTCTTTTAAGTCCACAAGGTGTGATACAGCCATCCACTCATGGAAGTGAATTATTACTTTCTGAGTATTCCAATCATGAGTTTCGGCAAATAAATTATAGAAAATATTTGTCAACTCTCCGAAAGCTAAAACATCATCAAAAAGTTCATCTGTCTCATCGATATTTATCTCTGCTCGTGCTGAAACTTTTGCTTTAATATCGGAAAGTCTATTCTTTATACTCTCTGTGTTGAAAAGAATTGCTGTTGGTCGACCAGAAATAAGCCAAGTGCCATAGTGAACATCCAGACCCATATCCCACATCTTTTTTATTGCCCATCCTATAGCCGAATCGGGTAATTCGTTATGTTCGAATTCAGAATCTGCTTTGTGTGAAAAATATGGTCCTATAACTGCGTAGTTATCACCTAACCTCTTTCTCATTGCTGGTACTTTTGAACGAATAACGGTGTAAATTCCACCTACTTTGTTGCAAACTTCCCAAGCTGCTTCAAATATAAATTTGGTTTCTTTTGATGACATATGATATGTTTTCTGAGGTTTACAATAATTTAAACCATAAAAATACTAAATATTGAATAAATATGATGTGTCTTATCAATATTAATATTTAAACAGAGTATATAAGTGATGTAGTGTCAAATAAATACTTTATATTTTATTGATTGTAAGCCTTGTATATAGATACTTGCACCTTATTTGAGCATTGTTTTTACTCTTTTCATTGCATTAATAAAAATATCTATCTCTTCGAAAGTATTGTATATTGCGAAGGTGATTCTTACGGTTCCTTTAATGCCAAAGAAACTCATAATTGGTTGTGTACAATGTTGTCCAGTCCTTACAGCAATGCCCAATTTGTCTAAAATACTTCCAACATCCGAATTGTGAGCTCCTTTGAGGTTAAATGAAATAACACCTGCTTTATTTTCGGAGTTTCCATATATTTCAATGTCGCCTAACTTTATTAATTGCTCTGTTGCGTAATCCAAAAGGTCGTTTTCGTGCTTTGATATATTGTCGATACCGATATCGTTAATGAAATCTATTGCATATGCAAGGGCAATATTTGCTTCTATATTTGGTGTGCCTGCCTCAAATCTAAAAGGGGTTTCTGCATAGCTACTTTTCTCTAAGCTAACTTCTTTGATCATTTCTCCCCCACCTTGGTAAGGGTGAAGAGTGTTTAGTATATTTTCTTTTCCGTAAAGAATTCCAACACCAGTAGGCCCGTATGCTTTGTGTCCTGAGAATACAAAAAAATCAGGATTTAATTCTTGAATGTCGATTTTCATATGAGGAACTGATTGTGCTCCGTCAATTAGTACCCATGCTCCATATTCATGGGCCTTATCTATTATCTCTTTAATTGGGTTTATTGTCCCAAGAGTATTAGAAACATGATTTACCGCTACAATCTTTGTGTTTGTAGATAATATACTGTCTAGACTCTCTAAAATTAACTCTCCTTTATTATTCATTGGGATGTGTTTTAGAGTAGCCCCAGTAATCTCACAAGCCATTTGCCATGGAATAATATTTGAGTGGTGCTCAAGTGCAGAAATAATAACTTCATCGCCTTTTTTTAATATAAACCTCATCGCATGTGCAATAATATTTATACCGTCTGTTGTACCTTTTGTGAAAATTATCTCTTTTTCGGACCTAACGTTTAGATGCTTTTGAATTTTCACTCTTGCATCTTCCATTGCAATAGTTGCTCTCTGACTTAAAGTGTGAATACCTCTGTGAACATTAGAATTTATTGTTTGATAATAGTTAGCTATTGCATCAACAACAACTTGTGGAGTTTGTGACGTTGCTCCATTATCAAGGTATATCAAATCACGTTTGTATAGTTTCTGATTTAGTATTGGAAATTGTACGCGAATTGAATTTATATCTAACATTTTATTTTCATTCATCATTGTGCCACAAATGTAACCGTATTTTAAAGAATAGTTAGAAACGTAAAGTATTATTTTTTTTCACCTGAAAGTTATAGAAAGCAAAACTATTCTACCTTGCAATCTCTTGAAGTCTTAACATTAATGGAATCTTTAAATTTTTCAGTTCTACACCACTGATAGCTATCGGGGGGGTGTAGAACCACCTTTTCTAATTATAAGCTCATCTAGGAGATTGATATTCTATATTCCGTTATATTGTGTTTACTGCGCTAGCAACAAACATTGCAGGTTCTGAGTTTTCTGATTCTTCTATTACCTCAAATTTCTCATTTAAAAATGCTGCTTTACAAATTTTAGGACTGCCAATTTTTTTCATTCTATCTAAGAGTTCTTCTTTTGTGAAAAAGTTTGCATTTGCAAAAGTTGTGTTTTTATTTTTGTTGATACCAATTGTAGATTTGCTATTTAATACTGCAGCAATGAAGTGGCCTTGGGGTTTTAGTACACGTTTTATTTCTGAAAATGTTCTAGCTAGATCCACACTAAATTCTAAAGATGTTATGGCAATAATATTATCAATGGAGTTGTCGGTAAATTTTAAGTTAGTCATACTCATTATCTCAAAACTGCTATTTGGAATATTTTTTTGCTTTGCTATAGCCATCATCTCTTCAGCGATATCTATTGCGTGAACTGTGAAACCCTCTTCCGAAAGCCACTTTGTCCAATGTCCTGTTCCTGAACCTAGTTCTAAGATTTTTCGTTGTGAAATTTTATCTAGAAATTTCTTAACACAATTTTTCTCTTCTATGTCAATTTGTTTACCAAGAGGACTTTCGTAATAGGCGTCGTATGAGTATGCTTTGAGGTTGAAATTGTATAGAGATTCCATTTGTTGATTTATCTCAAGCATGTCGATGTTATTTAGTCTAGCGTGTTCTGGTAGGGATAGCAGCGGCAGCTTTGTTTTTGTGTAAATGTAGTGAAGTTTTTGTTTTAAGAGCGATAGCTCCTTGAAACAAATTATCTGAACATGTTTTCAATAACAAACTATAGCGGATAGCCCGTTTAGCCAGCCTGAAAATAAAAAAAATCCGTATAAGCATAGAGCTCATACGGATTTAGCATAGATTGTATTTTTACTTAAGAAGGTAGTATTATCGCCTTATTATCATTCATTTCTAACACGCCACCTTTAATTTCTAACGAAAATAGATTTCCATTTGTAGAGATATCGTCACCCTTAGCCTCAAAGTTGGCATTAGTGTTTTCCACCTCAAACGTAATAACTCCTTTTACAAGAGTTGAAAGAATAGCTGCGTGATTATTCAACATTTGAAATTCGCCATTAGCACCAGGCACTGAAACCGAGTTTACTTCTCCTTTAAAAAGCACTTTTTCTGGTGAGATTATCTCTAAGTACATGTTATCTTCCTTTTTTTCTTATTATGCTGTTACGCTTTCAAGCATTTTCTTACCTTTTTCAATTGCTTCATCGATGTTTCCTACAAGGTTGAAGGCTGATTCAGGATATTGGTCAACTTCTCCATCCATAATCATATTGAAGCCTTTTATAGTATCCTTGATATCAACGTATACTCCTTTTAAACCAGTAAACTGCTCCGCAACGAAGAAAGGTTGAGATAAGAAACGCTGTACTCTACGAGCGCGGTGTACAACAAGTTTATCTTCTTCAGACAATTCGTCCATACCTAGAATTGCGATAATATCTTGAAGCTCTTTGTATCGTTGAAGATTCTCTTTTACTTTTGTTGCTGTATCGTAGTGCTCGTTTCCAAGTACATCTGCATTAAGAATACGCGATGTAGAATCTAGTGGATCTACAGCAGGATAAATACCTAGCTCGGCAATCTTACGCGATAATACTGTTGTAGCATCTAAATGGGCAAATGTTGTAGCTGGAGCAGGATCGGTAAGGTCATCCGCAGGAACGTAAACCGCTTGTACAGATGTAATAGATCCTCTTTTTGTTGAAGAAATACGCTCTTGCATCGCACCCATCTCAGTAGCAAGTGTAGGCTGGTAACCTACCGCTGATGGCATACGTCCAAGAAGTGCAGATACTTCTGATCCAGCTTGTGTGAAACGGAAGATGTTGTCGATAAAGAAAAGAATATCTTTTCCTTGTCCATCATCTTCACCATCACGAAAATATTCAGCAAGAGTAAGTCCTGATAGAGCCACACGTGCACGAGCCCCAGGGGGTTCGTTCATCTGACCGAATACAAAAGTTACTTTTGATTCTTTTAATTCGTTTTTGTCAACTAAAGATAGATCCCATCCACCTTCTTCCATAGATTTTTCAAATGCTTCGCCATATTTAATAATACGAGACTCAATCATCTCACGTAGCAAATCATTTCCTTCTCGCGTACGTTCTCCAACACCCGCAAATACAGATAAACCTCCGTGTCCTTTTGCGATGTTGTTGATCAATTCTTGAATTAATACAGTTTTACCTACTCCAGCACCACCGAATAAACCAATTTTTCCTCCTTTAGAATAAGGTTCAATTAGGTCGATTACTTTTATTCCTGTGTATAGTACTTCTGACGATGTAGATAAATCTTCAAATCTTGGAGCAGAACGGTGAATTGGCAGTCCATTTTCCTTTGGTAGATTTCCTAGGCCATCAATTGCATCACCTGTTACGTTAAACAGACGACCTTTGATGCCTTCGCCGATAGGCATTTTTATAGGCGAACCAGTAGAGATAACCTCATGACCTCTGTTTAGTCCATCAGTGGCGCTCATCGTAATACATCTTACTGTATCTTCTCCGATGTGCTGTTGAACTTCTAGTACAATTATACTCCCATCAGCTCTTCTGATCTCTAGAGAGTCCAATATTTTTGGTAGAGATGCATCGCTATCAAATTTAACGTCCACTACAGGACCGATAATTTGAGAAACTTTACCGTTATATGTTGACATTTGTAGTTATCGTTTTGTTAGTTTAACTTATATCTTTAATAA
>JAGLEB010000161.1 GCA_023145275.1 Flavobacteriales bacterium
TTTCTTGCGCTCTCAAATTTTTCTTAGCAGTTATTGGAAACCAAGCACCTGCTTTTACAGTGGCATCGTTTGCAACAACAATACATTGTTTACCCGATATGTACCCAATCACAACAACTACTCCTCCCGCCGGACAACCACCGTATTCTTCGTACATGTCGTTACCTGCCAAGTCAGCAATTTCTATCCTATTGCTCTTTCTATCTAATAGATAGTCTATACGCTCGCGGGCCGTTAGTTTGCCTTTAGCGTGTTCTTTTTCAATTTTAGCTTTTCCTCCTCCAAGCTTCGTTTTTACTAAGCGTTTTCTTAGTTCCGAAAGGAGTAGTTTATTATGGTCTTCGTTTATATTGAAGTTGAGGTTGGTCATGATGTTATATTATTTTTTATTTATCATCAGCTGTTTTTAACTGCAAAAATAAATCGAGCTAAATTAAGCATTTTTTTATGATGCCGATTTATACGAAACTATGATTTTTCCGTTTTTTTTTGCTGTTATTATTTATTTAGCCACTCAAAGTGATTGGCTGATGTATTTGATACATTGTATAAAGTATAGCTTAAGTTTGAATAACTAGATTAAGTGCTTTAAGGTTAAAGGTTTATTTTTTATTACTCAATAAGTGATCTTACATTATGCATATAATCAGCATGGGAGTAAGTCATACTAAATAATTGTATGTTTTATTTTGCTGAGCTAGATTCATTTACTATTTTTGAAAACGCAAAACTAAATGTACAAAATACACTTAGTGCTTTTAGCTATTAAAATTACGACTAACATAACAACAAAATAAACTGTTTATCTTGAATATCAGGATAAAAGAAAAAAAACAATTATGAGGAAAATTGCGATAGGAATTGACATTGGAGGTACAAATACACAAATAGGTTTTGTAGATCAAGATGGTAAGGTTTATTTAGAAACAACAATGTCTACTACTTTAGGTGATACTTTCGAAGAATACCTTGTAGAGTTACACAAAGTAATTGAAGATGCTATTGAAGGATCAGAAGAGAAGTTTGATATTATTGGTGTTGGAATTGGTGCCCCTAATGGTAATTACTATAAGGGTACAATAGAATTTGCTCCTAACCTTAAATGGAAAGGTGTAATTGAAGTAACAAAACTTATAACAGAAAAGTTTGGTGTACCAGCTGTTTTAACAAACGATGCAAATGCTGCAGCAATTGGCGAAATGATGTTTGGTGGTGCAAAAGGAATGAAAAATTTCATCATTATTACTTTAGGTACAGGACTTGGAAGTGGTATAGTTGTAAACGGAGAATTAGTTTATGGGCATGATGGATTTGCGGGAGAACTTGGACATGTTATAGTAGAAAAAGGTGGTCGTTTATGTGGATGTGGTCGTAGAGGTTGTTTAGAAACTTATGCTTCTGCTACTGGAATTAAAAGAACTGCTTTTGATGTTATTGCTGATAGAAACCAAGAAACTCTTCTTTCTAAGTTTTCTTACGATGATTTATCTTCTTTCAAAATTTACGAGGCTGCTCAGAATGGAGATCATATTGCTCGCGAAATTTTCCGTCAAACAGGAAAGTATTTAGGAGAAGCTTTAGCCGATTTTGTGGCTAATGGTAGCCCTGAAGCTATATTCCTTTTCGGAGGATTGGCAAATGCAGGAGAATTAATTCTTGAACCTACAGAAAAAACGATGGAAGATAGTTTACTTCATATTTTCAAAAATAAAGTAAAATTACAAATATCTCAGCTTAACGAAGGTGATGCTGCTGTTGTTGGTGCTGCTGCTTTGGCTTGGAAAGAGTTTACTGCTTAAGTATTGAAATAATATATTATGAAGCCCTTACATCGTATTGATGTAAGGGCTTTTTTTGTATTTTTGATGACCTTAAAAAATGAAATGAATTATAATGAAAGATAAAACTCTAATTTTTGGTCACAAAAATCCTGATACAGATTCAATCTGTTCTTCAATTGCATATTCAAAACTTAAAAATATTTTAGGAAAGAATACCGAACCATATAGATTAGGTGTTGTTAGTAAAGAAACTCAGTTTGCTCTAGATTATTTTAACGTAGAAGAACCAGATTTGTTAGAGACGGTAAAGCCGACAGTGGGTATTATTAAAACAGGATGTAGGGCTGTAATTAGAGATGTGGATTCGCTAAAAACTGCTAGTGAAATTCTTACCAGAGAAAAATATTCAAGTTTACCAGTTATTAATTCTAACAATAAGTTAGAGGCAATGATTCACGTTTCTCACCTGTCAAATTCATACTTAGATATTAGTACCGATAGTTTTTTTGATTTGCACTATACAACTTTCGATAATGTAGTAAATTCTTTAGATAGCAAATTGATTAATGGAACAATTCCGGAAGGAAGAGTATTGGGTAGTTTAAAAACTTTATCGGAAATAGAATCTAATACTAATAATGGAATTGTGATACTTTCCGATTTGGATAAGATAGATAAGGGTATTGATAAGTATAATATTTCTCTACTAATACTGAGTTCTAAAAAGGAATTTGATGTTGATTTGAGTTCAATTAAAACACCGATGGTACACACAACATTCAGTATCTTCAAGACTTTTAAACTTATTTCTCAATCTATTTCTATTCATTCAATACTCAAGAATTCTCCTTTTTACCAGTTCCGTACAACAGATTATATTTATGATATTCAGACTTTGATGAAAGAAGCTGATCAGACTAATTTTCCTATAGTAAATAAAAAAGGAGAAGTTTACAGTACTATCAGAAATAAGCATTTGTTTGATTTTGCACGAGTTAATGTAATTTTGATAGACCATAACGAAAAGAAACAATCTGTTGATGGTATCGAAACTGCTAGGATTTTAGAAATAGTTGATCATCATAAATTTGGTGATATTGAAACGTCGGAACCGTTGATGATACGCGCCGAAAGTGTTGGATGTACTTCTACCATTGTTTATAGACTGTATGAGGAATCTAATATTATTCCTGATAAACAAATAGCTGGATTAATGCTAAGCGCAATCCTTTCTGATACTCTAATTTTTAAATCGCCAACTACAACTAAAAGAGATGTAGAAGTAGCAGGCATTTTAGAAAAATTAGCAGGTGTAGATATGAATAAATTTGGAATGGATTTATTAATTGCAGGTGCTTCGTTGGCAGATAAAACGCCTTTAGATTTATTGACTATGGATATGAAAGAGTTTACCATGGGCGGGCATAAAACAGCTTTAGCCCAAGTTAATACTGTAGATGTAGCAAGTGTGACGGGTCAAAAAGAAGAAATAGAGAAAGCTATTGATGTGATGATATCAGAAAATGGATATGATTTATTTATGCTCGTAATCACTGATATTGTAAATAAAGGTTCTCAGATAATGGCTTATGGTAGTTCCACTCATTTAGTAACTTCAGCCTTTGGTAAACCATTAGAAAATGATACTATTTGGTTGAAAGGTGTGGTGTCTCGTAAAAAACAAATTGTACCTGTATTGATGCAGGCTAGTCAGGAGTAAAAAATTATTTAAACATTTAATGCAAAGAGGATATACGTTTTTTTAAAGCATATATCCTCTTTAATATTTAAGCTTATTTTGATGAAAAGTAATCCTTAGGGAAAGTAATTACCCAAGCACCTCTTAAATCTCCTTCTTTATAGTCTCTAGCCAAATCAGTAGGGTAGTGTTCTTTTAGTTTTAATCTTACATCTGGCGTTACAAAATCATCACTACCATGGCAAACAATACATTGTTGTTTAAGTTTTATTGGTCCTACAAAAGTAATTTCACCATCATTTCTAGTAATACTCGGCTTTATTGGATTTCCTCCATCTAATTGTGTTTGCCAGTTTTCTAGGATTATTTTTTCAGAACTATTGGGTGCATTTTCTTCATTTCTGTATTTAAGGCTAGTTCTTTTTAGAGTTAAATTGTAGATATTAGATAGCGAGTCAGTTAATTTCATTGCTTCCGAACTACATACATCTATTCCTGCTATTGGACCTCCCGATTTAATAGCCATTTTTAGTTTAGAACCTAAAATTTTGAAAGTTCCCATTGCTATTTTCTTTCCTTCTTTAATAACGGTAGAGTCAGCAACATTAATTGTTTCAGTTTTTACGTCAGCCTTTTTAGTATCGTTACTGTTGCAAGACATCAGAATAGAGCTTGATAAGAATGCAATTGCTAGTATATTTTTAATCATTTCAGTGTTTTTTAAGTTTCAATAAATATAGTTGGTAATAAGTTGAATTCAAAATTCTATCTATCTTCTCCATCGGGGTTTAAGCTATCCCAAATTAATCCACCTACGGCCATACCATACAGGGGACTTAAAATTGGACTTGACGAGATGTTGCATGCCGCAGAATCACATCCATAAAAATAATAGTAAAAGTAACCTCCCACTAGGCCAACTATCATCCCAACTCTAATTCTTTTCCATCTTTCCTTGTCAAATTTCATCAGCTAACATTGAGTTGAAGTGATTGTAAAAAAGCTGAATAATTCATATTGATTTATTCAGCTTTTATTATTTTTTCGAAAAGTATTACTATAGTTTCTTTACATTTTCTACAGTACTACCATTTATAAATTTATTTATTCCTTTTTCGTTTAGTATATCTGCTACCCAACCACTTCTGTTTCCCGAAACACAGAAAACAATAATTGGTTCATTCATAGTTTTGAACTCATCATATCTGCTAAGTACATCGTGCATAGGTATATTTAAAGCACCATCAACAGCATCGTTTTCTACTTCTGACTCGGTTCTCACATCAACGAGTGTGTGATTTCTAGTATTCAAAATAATCAGCTAGTCGTCTAGCATGCATTGAACAACATTGTGAATATTGTCTAGTTTTATAGAATAAAGCATCTTTTTACCATCTCTACGGCATTTAAGAATATTTTTGTTCTTTAGAATACTCAAGTGATTTGATGCTAC
>JAGLEB010000162.1 GCA_023145275.1 Flavobacteriales bacterium
CAAATATCATTTTTAAGTGCGAAACATGAGATGAGTACTAATATCAAATAAAACACCATTTAGACCGTAATAATAAATACATTCTTCATATGTTTGTTTTTATTCTTGTGACAAGAAAATGGAATTGTCAATTCTCCAAATTATTAACAATAGAGTATTATTACTCTTAATAGTTTGATGCAAAATCTTTATTTGTATTTTTGCGCAACAAACAACATATATGGCAAAGAGATCAACTGCAAAAGCGAAGCCTAAAAAAAAGAAGGACCCGTTTTTTTCAAATAAAAATATTCACTTAATCATTGGTATCGCACTAATTTTAGTAGCTGTATCGATGTTTATTTCTTTTACTTCCTATTTGTGGAACTGGCAAGCAGACCAATCTGAACTTAGTCAATTTTGGGATAAAGGGGTTACTGTTGATAATTTGCTCGGTAAAATAGGAGCAAATATTTCTCATTTATTTATATACTCTTGGTTTGGTATTGCGTCATATATTATTGCTCTATTGATATTCAAAGCTGGATTAATTGTTTCGTTTAAATTAGATTACAAGCCATTTCTTCATAATCTATTTAAAAACTCTGTTTTAGTTCTGTGGCTTTCTGTAGCCTTAAGTTTCTTTTTCAGTTCTAAACTATTACTTGGTGGTATCTTCGGTTATGAGATAACTACATTTACAGCTGCATATGCTGGAAGTATTGGAGTTTCTCTACTCTTATTTTTCACTCTAGTGATATGGTTAATTTTCAGATTCGATTTAACCCCACAATCAGTTAATTCTAAATTAAATTCTACTAAAGATTCCTTTAACAATTGGAAAGATAAACAGGCAAAAGTAATTGAGGATGATAAACTAAAGCTTGTAAAACAACAAAAAAACGTAGCTAAACCTGAGACTGATTTAGATGATGGGTTTGATCTTGTCATCAATAATAATAATAATAATAAGGATGAGGAGCTAATTAATCCTATTGGAGATCTTGTTATAGAAAACCCTGGAATTGATGCTTTTGATGAAATTCCAAAATGCCCTATAAAAGAAGAAAAAGAGCCTAAGTCTGATGATTTAGATATCATTGTAGAAGCTCCAAAAGAAGAAGTGAAACTTAATAAAAACCTTTCAGAAGATCTTGTTGATAAATTTGGCGAATTTGATCCTGAATTGGAATTAGGTTCTTTCCAGTTTCCAGAATTAGACTCTTTAGTTTCTTACGACAATGAAAATATTAGCATAGACAGAGAAGAGCTTGAAGCAAACAAGAATAGAATTGTAGAAACTCTTAATAATTACAAAATAGAAATTTCTAAAATTAAAGCAACTATAGGGCCAACGGTTACACTCTACGAAATTGTTCCAGCCCCAGGAGTAAGAATCTCAAAAATTAAAAATCTTGAAGATGATATTGCTTTGAGTTTATCAGCTTTAGGTATTAGAATAATTGCTCCTATCCCAGGTAAAGGAACTATAGGAATTGAAGTGCCAAACAAAAAGCCTACTATTGTATCGATGAAATCTGTATTGGCTTCGAGTGTTTTTCAGAATTCTAAGATGGATCTACCTATCGCACTTGGTAAAACTATCTCTAATACGACCTATGTTACAGATTTGGCTAAGATGCCCCACTTGCTTGTAGCAGGGGCAACAGGACAAGGAAAGTCTGTTGGATTAAATGCTATTATGGCTTCTTTATTGTACAAAAAGCATCCATCTGAATTGAAATTTATTTTGGTTGACCCAAAAAAGGTTGAACTTACCTTATTTAACAAGATTGAAAGACATTACCTAGCTAAGCTTCCCGATACTGATTCGGCAATTATAACGGACACAACTAAGGTGGTTAACACCTTGAACTCTCTTTGTATTGAGATGGACGATCGTTATGAACTACTGAAGAATGCAATGGTTAGAAATATTAAAGAATACAACCATAAGTTTAAAAAGAGAAAACTTAACCCCGAAAATGGCCATAAGTTTTTACCATATATAGTTCTAGTAATAGACGAGTTTGCCGATTTAATTATGACTGCAGGCAAAGAGGTAGAAACACCTATTGCCAGACTTGCTCAGTTAGCACGTGCTGTTGGAATACACTTAATTGTAGCTACTCAACGTCCATCTGTTAACGTTATTACAGGTATAATTAAAGCTAACTTCCCAGCTAGACTTGCTTTTAGAGTAACATCTAAAATTGATTCGCGAACTATTCTTGATGAAGGAGGAGCAAATCAATTGATAGGTAAAGGTGATATGCTTTTATCAAATGGTAATGAAACAGTGAGATTACAATGTGCATTTGTTGATACTCCAGAAATAGAAGCCATAACAAATTTCATCGGAGACCAAAAAGGTTATGCTGAAGCATATATGCTTCCTGAATATGTAGGAGATGAAAATTCTGGATCTACAGATATAGATATTGATGACAGAGATGCTAAATTTGACGAAGCAGCAAGACTTATTGTAAATGCTCAACAGGGCTCGGCATCATTATTGCAAAGAAAATTAAAATTAGGATATAACCGAGCAGGAAGAATTGTAGATCAACTAGAAGCTGCTGGTATTATTGGTCCATTTGAAGGGTCGAAAGCTAGACAGGTATTAGTCCCTGATGAAGCATCATTACAGATGTTATTGAAAAAAGAAGAAATATAAAATCATATAAAATGAAAAAAATATTTTTATTAGTTTCTATTGTTGGATTTTCAACAATGGTATTTGCTCAAAGCAATAAAGGAGAACTTTTATTAGACAAAGTAAGTGCTAACACAAGTGCTTATCAGGATATTGAGATGACCTTCACTTACAACATGGACAATAACACTGAAGATATTCACCAATCTAAATCAGGTATTGTTTACATAAATAAAGACAAGTTTAACATAGATCTAGAAATGGCTGTAATCATTTATGATGGTAATAAACGCTATACTATTGTTGATGACGAGGTAACTATATCGTCTGCAGAAGACGAATCAGGAATTAGTTCACCTACACAAATTCTAGACATGTACAAAGAAGGGTATGTTATTAAGTGGGATATAGAACAGAAAGTGCCAGGAAAAACTATACAATATGTACGACTTATACCTATTGATACTAACTCCGAATATCAGTATATATTGATCGGTAGCGATATAAAAAGCAATGATTTGTACAATGTTATTTACACAGACAAACAAGGAACACAGTTTAAGCTTCAGATAAACACCCTTAAAGCTAATCAAAACCTTCCTGCAAGTCTGTTTACATTTGACAAAAGTAAATACCCTGAATCAGAATACTTATATACCGACTTAGACGAGTAATACTTTATATTTACATATATTTTAAACTTTAAGTATTCTTTTTCATATTCCGTTTGTAAATGAAAAAATTAAATGCATACATTTTAAAGTCTTTTGTTGCTCCATTTGTGGCGACCTTCTTTTTAGTGCTTTTCTTTTTGATCATGCAATTTTTCTGGCTTTATGTAGACGATTTAATTGGTAAAGGATTGAGTTTTTGGCTCATAATCAAGCTCTTATACTACATATCTTTTTCACTAGTTCCGATGGCATTACCCCTTGCCATACTTCTTTCTAGTATAATGACTTTTGGTAACTTATCCGAAAACTATGAGTTAGCAGCGATGAAATCGGCAGGTATTTCTCTGTATCAAATAATGCGACCCCTAGTTGTACTTATGCTGATTATGTCTGTGGCTACTTATTATTTCTCGAATTACGCTGTACCTTATGCTAATTTCAAGAGTAAAAATCTACTCTACAATATCACAAAACAAAAACCTAGTCTTAATTTGAAAGAAGGAATTTTTAACACTAGTATTCCTGGTTACAGTATTAGAATTTCAAAAAAAGGAGGCGAAAATGATGAATTTCTCGAAGATATTATCATTTACGATCATAACACTGGTGGGGGTAACAACAAAGCTATCACAGCAAAAAAAGGAGAAATGGACCTTGCGGGCGGAGGTAAGTATCTAAAACTTTCCTTATATAATGGTTGGATGTTTGAAGAGGCTTCAGGCAAACAAAACTCTAAGCAAAAGAAACGTCAGCCATTCACTAAAACTGAATTTTCGAAAGATGTAGTTTATATTGATTTATCATCGTTTAACATGGATAATATTAACGATGAGAATTTCTCCAATAACTATGCGATGATGAACATCGAACAGCTAGATGTAGCGATTGATTCTCTTAAGTATAAATTCGCAGAAACTACGAAGGGATACGATAAAAAATCTAGAATAAAGCTAAAATATAGCCAAGTAGAAATTGATTCTGCAAAATTTAATGTCGCTAAAATTAATCTAGCGAAGCTGTCTGAACAATCTAATAACAATATTGATTCTGTAGCCTATTCCAAAACATCAGACAATTTGATTTTAAGCCACTTTAGTGGCAATAACAGAAAAACTGACGACATTATCAACGCTGGAATTAACCAAGCTAGAAAAATGTCTGATTACTTAAATGAAATTAAAAAAACTCAAGAATACAGATTAGAAAACATTGCCAAACACATTATGGAAATTCACCGTAAATATGCTTTTTCGTATATTTGTATAGTGATGTTTTTTATTGGAGCACCATTGGGCGCTATTATTAGAAAAGGGGGACTAGGAATGCCCGTTGTTGTAGCCATTATCATATTTATTCTTTATCATGTTATGTTTATGACTGCTGAGAAATTTGGCATAGCAGGAGCTATAAGTCCTTTTTGGGCGCGGTGGGGGCCAGGTTTTATACTTACTCCTTTTGGCCTTATACTAACATATAAAGCAACAACAGATTCTGCTCTATTTAATTCAGAACTATATTTTGCACCAATGTATAAATTCCTTGGATTAATAAAGAAAAAGAAGGAAAAGAGTAAAAAAGCCAAGGAGGCTAAAGAAGAACAAACCCAGAATAATACGCAGCAATAAAATTAACTGATATTATTAACGATAGAAAGTATTATTTTTCACTTTGAAAATTAAATACTTATACACAAATAGCTCAGCTATAGGATGAATACAAAAGACCGTAACAAAAGGGAATTAAACACTATTGCTGAAGCAATAGAGGATATAAAAGCAGGAAAAATTATCATCGTTGTTGATGATGAAGATAGAGAGAACGAAGGTGATTTCTTAGCTGCTGCCGAAATGGTAACACCTGAGATGATTAATTTCATGGCAACACATGGTAGAGGCTTAATTTGCATGCCTATTTCTGAAGATAGAGTTAAAGAACTCAACCTTGAGATGATGGTAACAAATAATACCGACCCTAAGGAAACTGGCTTTACTGTTTCTGTTGATCTTTTAGGTCATGGTGTTACAACAGGGATTTCGGCTTCAGACCGTTCTTTAACAGTAAAAGCATTAGTACAAGATGATACAAAGCCTAATGATTTAAGCAGACCAGGACATATTTTTCCTCTTAGAGCAAAAAATGGTGGTGTACTGCGAAGAACAGGACATACCGAAGCAGCTATTGACTTTGCTAGATTAGCAGGACTTAAACCTGCAGGTGTTATCTGTGAGATAATGAACGAGGATGGTTCAATGGCTAGAGTACCTGAACTTCTGGATGTTGCCAAACGTTTCGACCTTAAAATGGTTTCCATTGAAGATTTGATAGCATACAGAATGGATCACGATTCTTTAATTGAAAAAGTTGAAGAATTCAATCTGAAAACTCTACTTGGCGATTTCCACCTTAGAGCTTATAGACAAACAAATAATGGACAAATTCATATTGCCTTAACAAAAGGAAAGTGGGAAAAAGGAGATATTGTAACTGTTAGAGTAAATTCTAATTCAATAAATAACGATCTTCTTGGGTTTCTCACAAATACTTCTGAGTCGCAACTAAACCAAGTATTAGAACTTGTTAGCTCTGAAGAAAAATCGGCAATAGTTTTTGTAAATCAAGACTTGAAACCTTCTTCAGTACTTTCGCGTATAAAAGAGATGAAAGAATTACAAGCTGAAGGACATATGAGTGCTCCAAAATTAAAATTCGATGAAAAAGATTATGGAATTGGCGCTCAGATTCTTCACGATTTAAAAATCAGCAAACTGAGATTGGTTTCCAACAATACACCACTAAAAAGAGTTGGAATGATTGGCTACGGACTCGAAATTGTTGAATATCTAGATTACTAATAAAGGCTAAGTTCTAATTGTCATGCTAAAAAAGTAATTTTATAAATTGGTAAAGCCTAAGTTTTAACTCGCCTTATGAAAAATGATGTTAAGAAATTATTTTTTATAAACGTTAATAAAAAC
>JAGLEB010000163.1 GCA_023145275.1 Flavobacteriales bacterium
ATCAAGCAAAAAATGAAAAAACAAACTAAAAATAGAATAACGTAATCAACTGACAATACGTCCTTTAATTTAATCGTATTTATTTATAGTATTGATTATCAGATGTCGTTCTTAAGTGCGAAACTAGAGTTATTCACAAATATACTATCGTTTGCACAGTAGACATTGATACTTTCTTTACTGCAGTAGTATTCCCATCTATCTTTTGTAATAGATTGTGAATAAGCTGTCAATATAACAAAGTTCGAAAACTCATTAATAAGCCTACGAGGGTTCGCCTTAGAATCATTCCCCACAATAATACAATGTCTCTCTCCTATTGGATTAGAGCTTGATAGTTTATCTAACTGCCAGTATAACATATTCTGAGAATAAAAAAGCTTAGGTAATAGCGAATCTGTAGAACTCAAATCATTGGCGATTACATAATTGTGAAATTTACTTTCTTTAACATCTCTACTAGTGAAATAATTATTCCCTTCTCTCAAAATAATGTCAGGGTACTTACCTCCTACTATCATCAACTCCGACTTCGAATATTTATTATAATTGGATATTATCATCATTACCTGCAGAGTTATTATCAGAAATAATATTGAGAATATATACTTTACTCTTTTAGTTTGAATTGCCAATAACGAAACTATTATCAATACATACAGCACAACAACCTCGATACTCTCCAAGTACAAATAATCGAAAACTAAACTTTTAAATGACGAAATAAACTCGCTAACATTACGTATTAAGTCAACGAGGAAATCAATACCTTCAGCTATAAAAATAAAAGGGAACCCAATAGTTAGAAGAATAATAAACAAATAAGACAAAACCAAGAGGGCAGAGACTAGGGGTATTTCAATAATATTTGCTAACAGAAACAAGCCTGAAAATTTATGAAAATAAAAAAGACTCAGTGCCAATGTAGCAACTTGAGCAACAATGCTAACAAGTACTAAACCCCAAAAATACTTTCCTATTCTATTCCGTGGCATCCATAAACTTTCTAGCATTGGAAACATCCAAACAATTCCAATAACAGCAGTAAAACTCAGCTGAAAACCAACTTCAAAAAGATTATTAGGATTAATAATAAGCAAAATAAGAGCTGAAACTGCAATACTATTATATACATTACTTCCTCTTTTTAATCCGTTAGCAATTGTAAATACACTAAACATAACTGTTGCTCGGAGTATTGAAGAAGAAAAACCTGTTAGATACGCATAGCTCCAAAGCAGAATTACAATTATAGCACTTCTGTAAATCTCGCCCTTTTTTAAAACCAAAAATGGCCTAAGCAAAAAACTAAGTAGCCAAGTTAATATTCCAATATGCAGACCAGAGAGAGCGAGTAAATGCATAATCCCAGAATCTGAAAAGCTCTTCAGCGTATTCTTAGATATATCATCTTTTTGTCCTAGCACAAGAGCCTTTATCATTCCCATAGATTCTTCTGAAAGTTTGCTGTTTTCAATTTTTCTTTCTATTGTTCTAGCAATACTTATTGAAGTAATATCGTTATTTTCAGTTTTGAAATAATTATTCAAATGCAATTGCTTGTATATTCCGTTTCGTTTTAGGTAATCAGTGAAATTAAATCTATTTGGAATTTCAATATTTGTCAGATCAGATATTCTACCGATTACATAAAAAGTATCTCCCCTCTTTATGGAGCTTGAATCATCTATTGGGAAGCTTGATAAATACTTCTTCTTAGAAACCAAATCCACTACTATGGCACTTTGAGACATAGAATTTCGATTATAAAGTTTCTTTACGATTAGCTCAGAACGAAAATCAGCATTTAACATGCAAGCTATTTCACTATTGACATTGCTAGATCTAAAGGAATTTATTGAAAGAGAAAAAATAAATATCGAAAATATGAGTATTGTAGTTTTCAATCTATCTCTCCTATCTACATAAATACTTAGAGATAAGGCAGTAAGGAAAACAAAACAACATAAAGCACTTAATCGTAAAACATTGAAATGTAAAAATGAGGCAGCATATATCCCAAATGCAAAAACTACAGTAAAGGATATAAGAGGAAATTTTGTAAGGATAAAGCCTTTCTTAGCCATTTCAGCAATTCAATAAAGTTCTTTTTCAGGTAAAAAATTCTAACACTCAGTAAATGAACTATCAATTTTGGTAGAAAAATATAATTCATTACATTGGGCATATGTAATATTTGGGCGCACATTAAAGTTACAACTATTTATTGAAAAATAGGTCCCAAACACTGTAATCAATTAAATACTAGTAAATTATGCATCTTGATTTAAAAGGCAAACGTGCTTTCATTAGTGGAAGTTCACAGGGAATAGGAGCTGCTTCGGCCATAGAAATATCATTACTTGGAGCTAGTGTAACGATTGTTGGCAGAAACAAAGATAAATTGGACAAAACTTATAGCATGCTCGACAAAGGCCAGGGCCAAGAGCATAATATATTAGTCGTAGATTATTCTAAGAAAGGCGAGTTGAAATCAGAAATAGATAAGTTATTAGCACAGGGATATACCTATGATATTCTTATAAATAATATGGGGGGACCGAAAGCTGGTGCCGGATACAAGGCTGAAATAGAAGAATTTGAAGAAGCATTTTATAATCATGTTATCAATAATCAAGTTTTGGCACAATCCTTTATTCCGCAGATGAAAGAGAAAGGATGGGGTAGAATAATTAACATCATCTCAACATCGGTAAAAGAACCTATTAAAGGACTGGGGGTTTCTAATACTATCAGAGGGGCTGTTGGTAATTGGTCGAAGACATTGGCGAATGAAATGGGAAAATACAATATTACTGTGAACAATGTTCTCCCAGGTTCTACTTTAACTGCTCGTCATGAGGAGGTAGTTAAGGGAAAGTCCGAGAAAACGGGTAAATCAATGGAAGAAATTGAATGGGAAATGAAAGAACTTATTCCGATGAAGAGATTTGCTACACCAGAGGAAGTTGCAAATGCAATTGCTTTCTTAGCTTCTCCAGCTTCGTCATATATTAATGGGATAAATATTCCTGTTGATGGTGGAAGGGTTCATAGTTTATAAATAATGGAGCCACAGATGCACAGCTAACTAATTACACTACCGTGTAATTTATGTCTTTTGAGAAATTTAATATATGAATTCACAGAGAGCTACTCGTTATACATCAAAAACTTAGTCACTGATACTTTAGACTTATATTTTGCCCTCATTATATACAGCCCGCTCGGTAGGTGTAATTGCATTTTATTAGTTTCTGGGTTCTTCTCTTCAATTAATAAACTCCCTTTAATATCGTAAATAAGTACTTCGTTGAGTAGAGAAGTTTCAATCTCTCCAAAATCTAAAACTCCACCGATTAAAGGATTTGCAACTATGCTTAACTCATCTTTATACACAATTTCAATATCTTTTGGTCCATCCTTATCATAGCCAACAATACTTTTCTTTCCAGTTTGCTTAGGGTCTAGCCATCCATTGAGTTGATAAATAAACTCTTTATCATTTTCCCACCCATAAGATATCTTCCCATATTTATCTTCAGATTTAGGATTTCTGCACGAGCTTCCACCACCCGTTAATGTCCCAATAATTTGTCCATATATATTTAATAAAGCTGACCCTGACGACCCACCTTCTGTAACTCCTGTATCCCATAATACCTCCCAATGTGTATCACTAGGTCCATCTTTATCATATTGAGTTGAAACAAGGTCTGTAGTATAGGTGCTAATCTTCTTAATATCTGCCGAAGGGTGGTGATAACAATAGCCATCTGAAGAAACTACATCTCTATTATCCCATCCCGCCCAAAATGCATTAAATTCTTCGGGGATATCTGCTTGCAGCTCGAGTAGAAAGAAATCACTGTCTGCATCTCCCGCAGTCCCAGAATTGGCTCTGTACTCCGCGCCAATCATCATATCTTTATTAAGGCTGCCCTCATTGTTTGGATTTTCGCAATCGGGTGATTCATAATTAAAATAAAATTTCCATTCATTCAAATCTTCTTCCGACGCACCAATATAAACACCACTTTTGTAATAGCTATAACAGTGATCGGCAGTAATGATATACGGGGTATTATCCATTTCGGCATTAGCAATAACAGTACCAGTACACCATCCGTGATAGGTAACGTTATCTACTGTTTTTCTTGTTCTAATTCTCACTACTGCCCTCCTCTCGGGCTTGTAATCTTCGACAGTATTACAGTTTGCATTAATCTCACAATCACCAGACTGACCAAATCCCAAAGAATTTGTCTCATTCAACCCTTTAAACGCATAGTTAACTGTAACTTTAGAAGCAAAAAACTCAAGTGTATCATTACTTGAAGGCATATATTCTACAGAAATATTATCGCCTATAAAAAATTCGCTGAGCCCCCTATCGCTAGCTATATTGGTGTTAGAAATATTGTAACTATTATTGTGATAGTTGTAAACGAATAAATCATCATTCTCATTCAGTATCAAATTTTTAAAATCTAAACTTAAAGCCTTCGCTTCAGAAGCATCAATTTTCAAAACCCATATCCATACTCCTTCAGAACTTAGTATCCACTTTCCTCTAGATATTAGATCTAAGTTGGGCACTGAGGCTGCAAAAGTGTAATTAAATAAATTTAAATCGGAATTTTGCTTCGATAAGCTCGATGTATAATCATCAATATGAACTATATTCTCATCTCCTACAATACTAGGTTCTAAAATAGAAATTGGAGTATTCTGCGCATTAAGGGCAGAACTCAGTAATACCAAAATAGATAGCATGTAATTTTTAAGAGACATCAGTAGATAGATTTTTAACTAATATACAAATAATTAGCAATTTTTGGATAATCGTCAAACATATTTAGTCCCACAATCCAAGCTAGATGTGGAAGATTTACTCTTTTAAAGCTTCTACCCCCCACGATAGCTATCGGGAGTGTGGAATAGTCGTCGCCTTGAGACCTTAGTTTTTTCTCAAAAAACTCCAATGAGATAATGACGAGTTTCCGTTATACTGAGCGTTTTTAGGAAGTTGGACTCTTACAACTTTCTAATGAAAAAAGTTTTTTCTCTACTATTAAAATCAAACAAATCACATTGAACTATAAAAATAGTTTGTCAACTAAAAAGATAGTTGTAACTTTACGAGACTAAATAATTAAAAATGGAAAAACTCACTAATAAAGAAGAGGAACTGATGAAAATCCTTTGGAATAAAGGAAAGGCTTTCGTTAAGGAAATTGTTGCAGAAATGCCAGATCCAAAACCTCACTACAATACTTTATCGACAGTAATACACAGATTAGAGGAAAAGAAATATGTTGGGCATGAAACTTTTGGCAATACTTATCGCTACTTCCCTACGGTAGCCAAAGCAGATTATAAAAAGAATTTTATGAGTAATGCAATAGATAGTTATTTTGAAAATTCGTATAAAAATCTAGTATCATTTTTCGCAAAAGAAGAGAAGATAAGTATTAGTGAGCTTAAAGAAATAATTGAATTGATCGAAAACAATAAAACTAAATAAGATGGAGGAATTATATACATACGTCTTAAAATCAAGTGCGGTTTTAACAATTTTCTTTATAGTATATTTCTTACTATTGAAAAAAGAGACATTTGTAAAGTTCAACAGACATTTCTTGATTATTGGAATAATATCAGCATTTGCACTCCCCTTTATAAAGGTTACGAAGATTGTTATCGTAAATAATCAAACTGATATATTCAATATTGCAAATATATTGAACTCAAGCATTAACGAAAATATTGCTAGTGCTAACACATATAATTCAGAAAAATTATTCATAATTCTGATGTTTACTTACATACTTATTGCTTTATTATTTTTAGGAAGAATTATCGTAAACATTATTTCTTTTTACAGGTTTATAAAACCTTTCAACAAAGAATTTCACGAAAAATATATCTATGTAGAAACAGATATAGAAAATCTTCCATTTTCTTTTATGAACTATATTGTTTTCAATCCTAATAACTTTTCAAAAAGCGAATTGGCCAATATCCTAAATCACGAAAAAGAACACTCTAAACAGAAACACAGTTACGACATTATACTTATAGAAATACTGAGGGCCTTTCAGTGGATAAACCCTATTGCATGGTTATACAAAAAAGAGCTAGTACAAAATTTAGAATTTTTGGCAGACTCCGAAGCTTACAATAAGCTAAGTAATCCTAGAGAATATCAACTTACCATGCTTAAATCAAACTCAAATGGGAAAAAACTATTAATCACAAATAATTTTTACGATACTCTAATCAAGAAAAGAATAAAAAAACTCAACAAAAAGAAGTCCAACTCTATGAAAGTATATAAATCTATCGCAGTAGTACCCATTTTGATCCTGTTTGTTCTTAATTTCAACACTGAAGTACTAGCTCAGACTTCCAATGACAATAATTCTGATGCAATAATGCAAGCAATAGACACTTCAAAAACTAAAAGCACGAATAAGCAGAGACTAAGCAATTCCTTCAATTTCAAAACTAATGTTCCAGATCCTCTATACGTTTTAGATGGAGAGATCATATCAAAGTTTAAGCTAAGTGAGATTGACAACAAAACAATAAAGTCTATGAGAGTTCTCAAGGACAAACAAGCAACAGACAAATATGGAGGTAAAGCCTTGTATGGAGTTGTTGAAATATACGTAAACACCGAATATACAAAGCCAAATATAGATACTGAAAATGTTGATAACACCTATAAAGTGGGGTTAAAAGCTGAAAATGTAAATGCTATTGAAAAAGGAGATTCATATTCTTTCAACAAGTCTGAAAATTCTCCAATAATTTATATCGATGGGAAAGTATATACTAAAAAGGAAATGGATAACATTAAACCAGACGACATAGAATCAATGTCGGTTTTTAAAGGAGATAAAGCCGTAGAGAGATATGGCGAAGCTGGAAGAGATGGAGTTATCGAGATTGTTTTAAAAAAGAAAAAATAATATGAATTTCTAATATTATGGCCTCGTAAATAACGAGGCCATAAGTTTATTACTAAAGTTTCGCACTTAAGAA
>JAGLEB010000164.1 GCA_023145275.1 Flavobacteriales bacterium
GTATTTATTTATAGTATTGATTATTATATGTCGTTCTTAAGTGCGAAACTTTAGTAACTTTATAACATAAGTACTTATTTACCCAAATACGCTACAAAATGAATTGGAATATTATTGAAAATGTTGACTTAACTAAAATCGCTAAGCTCCGCAAAGAAGTCTATGACGACGAAATAATTGCAAAACTTCTTATCCAAAGAGGGATTGAAGATTTTGATAGTGCTAAAGAATTTTTCAGACCTGATTATTCAAAGCTTCACGATCCTTTTTTGATGAAGGATATGGATAAGGCTGTTTTAAGAATTGAAGATGCAATTTCTAAAAATGAAAACATTCTAGTTTATGGTGATTATGATGTCGATGGGACCACTGCGGTTTCTTTGATGTACTCTTTCTTGAAGAAAAATTACCCTAATGTGGATGTGTATATTCCCGATAGATATGGCGAAGGCTATGGGATATCCTTCAAAGGGATAGATTATGCCAATGACAATGAATGTGGACTTATAATAGCATTAGATTGCGGAATTAAGGCTATAGACAAGGTAGCCTATGCAAACGAGAGAAATATTGATTTTATTATTTGCGATCACCACACTCCTGGAGACGAAATTCCTGATGCAGTAGCAGTGTTAGACCCCAAAAGGAAAGATGATAATTATCCTTATAAGGAGTTAAGTGGATGTGGAGTCGGTTTTAAGCTTGCTCAAGCCTATTGTAAGCACAAGAGGATTGATGAGTCTTCATTGATAGAATATCTCGATTTGGTGGCGGTTAGCATTGGGGCAGATATTGTTCCTATCACTGGCGAAAATAGAATTTTAGCATATCATGGCTTGAAACAACTTAATGCACGGCCACGACCTGGCTTTAAGGCCATAATGGAGTTGTATGATAATAAGGAATTTTCGATAGGTGATGTTGTCTTTAAAATAGCACCGCGTATTAATGCAGCTGGGAGGATGAAACATGGTAAGTATGCCGTTCGTTTAATGATACAACCCGATTTAGAGCAGGCAAGAATTCAGAGTGAGAAAATAAACCTTTATAATATTGATAGAAAAGAAACTGATAAACAGATTACCGAAGCTGCACTGAAGCAAATAGTAGATAATAGTGAAACAGTAAGTTCTGCAACGGTTGTCTATAACGAGAGTTGGCACAAAGGAGTAATAGGGATTGTTGCATCTCGTCTTATTGAGACATATTATAGACCAACTGTAGTGTTTACAAAAAGTGGCGATAAGCTTGCTGCATCAGTGCGTTCAGTGAAGGGTTTTGATGTATATGAGGCACTCGTGAAGTGCAGCGAATTTATCGATCAGTTTGGTGGACATAAATATGCTGCTGGTTTAACTATTTCAGAAGATAATTACGATAAATTCAAGCAGAAGTTCAATAAAGTTGTAAAGGAAACTATTAGCGAAAGGAGCTTAAGTCCTGAAATTGCTATTTCTAGTGAAATTAGTTTGAATCAAATAGATACAAAGTTTTATGGGGTTTTGAAACAGTTTTCTCCATTTGGCCCTGGGAATATGCATCCAGTGTTTGTTGCAAGAGGCTTGTCAGACAATGGATATGGTAAGAAAGTTGGGGCCGATAAAACCCATATTAAACTAAACATTATTAGTGCAGGCGATAATAGAACATTTAATTCCATAGGTTTTGGTCTCGGCGATAAAATGGACTTAGCAAAGAATAAGGGGCAGTTCGATGCTGCATTTGTTATCGAAGAGAATGAATGGAGAGGAGTAAAAAGCCTTCAATTTAGTCTTAGAGATATTAAAGAACATTTTGTTGAGTGATGAAAAATATATACTTATGAGTCCGCTCCGAAAACTGGCGATTTTTACAAAATGAATTATTTTGGATGAAAATTGTATTTTGTGATATTTGGTAATGTCTGTGCATCAGCTAATTGAGTAATGCGCAGGTATCGCCAAAAGAAATATTTTTGGTATTGAAGAGTTTTCGGAGTGGATTCACTTATGCAACTAATTTTATTGTAGCAGGAATAAGACTTCAATTTACAGAACACAGAGTTGAGGTTTTACTTTCCTCCACACTTACTCATACCACCGCATTTCATTTCTGTTTGATTCTCTTGTATGTGTAATTTTTTCTCTGGAGGTGATAAGAATGGTATTCCTAGGCCTAGACCTCTTAGTATGAAAAGCAGCCCAATAATTACTACAAAAACCGGAATGGCTTTTTGAACTTTGTTTCTGATGCTCATACTCATAAAGTTTCCAATCATTGTAGCTCCAAACATAAATGGAATAGTTCCTACGCCAAATACGAACATATAAATACCTCCTTCTAACGAACTACCTGTTGCTACTGCTCCAATTAGAGCCATATAAACAAGTCCACATGGTAGAGCACCGTTTAGTATGCCTATAACAAAAAGAGTTTTTGTATCGCGTCTTTTTAAGAGTTCGCCCAGCTTTGATTTTAGTTTACCTATGTGTTTGTAAACAAATCCTGTTAAACCTATTGATCCAATTTTTTGTGATGGCCAAAGCACTACAATTATCATCATTGCACCCATTGCAATAGATAAGTATTGCTGAATACCCGCTAAAGAAAATCCTTTTCCAAGTGTTCCGAAAATGAAGCCCATAACGGAGTAGGTTATCAATCTTCCGAATTGATAAATTAAACTTTGAAAAGTTCCTTTAAGCTTATTCTCTCTGTTTACAGGTAGTGCGAATGCAATTGGACCACACATTCCTAGGCAGTGTACTCCTCCTAAAAATCCAAAAGCAAGTGCTGAGTAGTATAATTCCATTTATTGTTTTTTTGTGCTTTAACGGGCTATCCGTTTATACTCCTCGCAACTAAATATTTTCATTAAAACAATGGCAAGTCTTTTCGCTTACTCAAAGTCTCGCCATTACTTAATTCAATATAATTATTTGCTGTGGGGTATCACTTCTATCCCTAGCATAAGTTATTCTTAAGTCCTTATTTTTGCCTTGTACATAAATTCTTGCTCATCAACTTTCCAATCAATCACCAATAGCCATTTTCCTTTTATAGCTTTTTCTGCAGGAATTAACATCTGGAAATTTTCATCTAGTTTTATTGGCATGCTAAAGTCTAAAATCATCTTTGAAGGTCTTTTCATATTTATGATTCCCGAAACTTTAGTGTATTCAAAATCACTTGGGAAAGTTATGAGTACACCTTCTTTTGATATTCTGTATGTAAGTTTAGTTTCTAATTTTGAAGCATTTTTAACTTTGTCAATTTCTTCTTGATATTTTAGTTCATCTTCGTAGTAAGTCTCAGAAACTAATTCATGATTATATGTATCATCAGTAGAAATTAATATTACAACACCTGCTACTGTTACTACAAAAATCACTAAAACTATTGATATCCCGTGTCCCCAGTTAAATTTCATCTTTTCTTATTTTTTTTAAAACTTCATTGGCCCAATAAAGTTGGTTTTAACTTTCTTAATAAGTTCACCTTCTTCATATACTCCAATTACTATTTTAGTCTTTGTCCTCTTGAGTTTGTCTTTAGATATTTTTATAAATAAAGTACCTTCATATCTCTTGCTAGCTTCCACAATAATTGCTTCATGACCAACCATTTCAATTTCACCTTCGTGAGATATTAACTTCAACTCAACAGCTTTGTCAAAGTTAGTTTTATTCACCATTTTATAAGTGAAAACATTAGATATATCTCCGTTTTGTTCAGTTTGGTATAGCTGTCCTGGAAGTCTAAGTATATTAGTGTCAATATCAGATCTTAAGAAAAGCAAACTCGCTACGGCAATTAGCAATATTGTCAGTACCGAAGTGTATGCAATTATCCTAGAATTGAATGTTGGTTTCTCTCCATTTGCAATATTATCTTCTGATGCATATCGGATAAGTCCAGTAGGTAGGTTGACATTTTCCATTACAGAGTCACATGCATCCATACACGCTGTACAGTTCACACATTCTAGCTGACTACCATTACGGATGTCTATTCCTGTAGGACAAACTTCAACACACTGATTACAATCTATACAATCACCTTTTCCTGTAGTAGACCTATCTTCCGATTTTTTGAATTTAGATCTCCCTAGCTCTCCCTCTCCACGAATGTAATCGTAAGATACTTGTATAGATTTTCTATCTAATAGTACACCTTGCAATCTTCCATATGGGCAAGCAATAATACAAGCCTGCTCTCTAAATGAAGCAAAAATAAAGAAGAAAGCTGCAGTGAAAATCATAAGCGAACCATATCCACCAGGGTTTCCTATTGGACCTTCAAGGATGAATTCAAAAAGTTGATCCACTCCAATTATATAGGCTAAGAAAGTATTAGCAATAACAAAAGATATAAGGAAGTATATTAGCCATTTGCTAATTCGCTTTCTGTATTTTTCTGAATTCCATGGCATCCTGTTAAGTTTCATTTGCTGAATTCTGTCGCCATCAATGGCAAATTCAATTTTGCGAAACACCATTTCTAAGAAAATTGTTTGCGGACATAGCCATCCACAGAATATTCTACCGAAGACCACCGTAAATAGTACAACAAAAACAATTCCTGTAATCATCATCAATACAAAAATATAAAAATCTTGAGGGTAGAACATTGATCCGAATAGAGAAAACTTTCTCTCAAGTACATTTATCATCACCAGTGGATTACCACCTATTTTAATAAATGGCCCAATAAAGAAAAATGCTAATAATGCCCAACTCACATAAGTACGTGCATTGTAGAATTTGCCATGAGGTTTTTTTGGAAAAATAAAATGCCTAGAACCATCTTCATTTATGGTTCCAATGTGGTCTCTAAAACTTTCATCTTTCATCTGAAATGTGTTTTATATTTTGGTCAGTTTGTTTTCGCTTGATTTTTATCTCTTTCTGTAGAAAAAACATTCAATCATACTTGTTTCAAAACACTAAACTTCAGTGCTTTGTTTCACGATACTATATTACATATTTCTTAGGAGATGAAATATGTTCTACGTCAGATAAAGACTTTTTTATCTTTTTACCTTAAATCCATTTGCGGATTTAAGGTTTTATATAAAAAAAGTTTGAAGCTTAGTATAAATTTTAATACTAAACCTCAAACTTTAAATATTCATCAAACGTGTTTCTTATTACTCCACCTTATCTCCTTCAGGAGCTTTTGGATTCTGCGGTGTTGTACCTTGTAAAGAAAGTACAAAACTAGCAACTTGTTGCATTTGAGTAGGACGTATAGTAGAGCTCCAAGAAATCATTCCTTTTCCAGGTCGACCTCCATTAGCAATAGTTTTGTA
>JAGLEB010000165.1 GCA_023145275.1 Flavobacteriales bacterium
GTGCGTTCTTTAATTTAACTGTATTTATTTATAGTATTGATTCTCAGATGTCGTTCTTAAGTGCGAAACTTTAGTAATTAATAAGCTAAGGTTAAAGGCAAAAAGGTTGACAGGGTTACAAGTTCATAACCTTTTAACCCATTAAAATAACAGTAGAACTGATTAATTTAACTCTTTTTCATTTTGACTATTGACAAATAGTATGTTAGCGAGTAGATTATAACCACTGAAAAAATCTTCTTTATTATTTATGTTTTCTTCTTTAAATTCTATCATTGTTAGGTCGGCTTCCATAGAGTGCTTGTTAATCATCTTTTTTAGATTGCAAGTGTCTATACATTCTATAAATTCTATATTTGTTGGAGAAATGGGTAATCTCCTATTTAGAATTAGGCGATTCAATCGTCGTATTTCTACATCTTTTTCACCTTGAAAAGTCGCAAAGATTTTTATTTTCCCATTTTTCCATTCTTTGTGTCCTAAGAAAATGTAGGCCAAAAGAATCATTAGGCTCGATGTTTTGTGACTATCTACAGCCATCCAAATATGAATATTTTTGTTGAATCCGAATCGTCTATACGAAGTAGATAATATACAAACATCAAAATTTGTTGAAATAGTTAGTGGATAAACTTCGTTAATTTTATCTAATTCGTCGATGTTTTCTCTGAAATATTCGAAAATCATCATGTTATGCCCTTTGCCCGAAATGCTAGAAAGCTGGACCACTTGAGCTATTGCAGATGTATATGAAGGACTTACGATGGTGTCGATTACTACGTTAGAATCTGCACCTTTATTCATAGTTATTAGCTGTTTCATTGCTTTCTCAGCATCTTCGTGGGTGCTTTTATTCAAGAAACCTTTGATGTAATGAATGTACGTCCCAAAGCCATAACGCATAGATATCCATCTCATTAAATCATATCCATCTCTCCTTTGAAAAGTGCTATCATCAACTAATACAGCGAATGGACGCCAATAATATTCAGGATTGTTATAATTGTTTTTCTGAACAACTACCTGTAATTGTCGGCTAATTTGATATATAACTCCTCTAAAAAGTTTAACAAATCCAGATTTATCTTTGTTGTTATGAGATATATAAATATAGATTATCCCCATGAATACTATTGATAATATTGCAAATGGAGTGTTCATCTTAAACATCAACCATATAGAGAATAAAGCTCCGGTTAATGAAATGTACCAGTGCGATCGGAATGTTGGTCTAAATGATGGATCGGCCGAAAAATGTTCTAAAAATGAAATGCTATTCAGAGCTGCATATGTTGCCATAAAGAACATTGCAATTACTTCAGCAACAAAATTTATATCGCCTACTGCAACAAAGGTAAAAGCTATAACTATACTTATTATTGAAGCATTTATAGGCTCGTTATTTGATTTGCTTTCTTTCGAAACCCAAAAGTTAAGTCCATTTGATGGGAAAATTCTATCTATTCCTAATGCTTGAAGAGTTCGAGGCGCTATAATTACTGATCCTATGGCCGACGAAAGAGCTGCGGCGCCTAATCCTATCGGTATTATTGGACCCCAAAGAGCAATTTCTCCCATAATAAGTTGGTCGGCAGCAAGATCTTCGAGACTTGCAGAAGTAACTAATTTGTAGGCGACTAAAAGATAGACTATTATTCCTACTCCTGTTGCCCAAAGTGTGCCTTTTGGAATAGATTTTTTAGGGTCTTTTAAATCTCCAGATAACCCAAGTCCTGCAGCAATACCCGTGAAGGCTGGAAAAATAATGGTGAATACTCTAAAAAAAGAGTCGGGATCATCTATAGTGCTAACGAAATTCACCTCAGAATAATTTATATTAGAACCACCTAAAAAAAACATGATTAATGACAACACTAACAGCCCTACAATTCCATACAAAGCCTTCACTCCAATATTTGCACCTTTCGTGAGCATTAGTGTGCTTAAAAGTCCCATGGATACAAGGGCTACTATTGTTTTGTTATTGATATAAGGGATAATGGGGCCTAATACATCAGCGTAGTTCTGACTTAGATATTCGGCAAATGGCATAAATGATTCGGCAAAGGCTATAATATAAAAAGCTACACTAATGGCTTGGGATAGAAATAGTGCTATACCTATTGCAGCACCAATATTAAGACCAAACGACCGGGAGATAATGTAGTATGCTCCCCCTCCTTCAACTTTCTGATTTGTTGCTATTTCTGCTACTGCCATTGCAGTAGGTATTGTTACCAGGTGGCCTAGTAATATTATTGCCACGGTTCCGAGAAAGCCTGTATGAGCAACTGCATATCCAAAGCGTAAGAAAAGTATAGCACCAAGAATAGTAGATATTGCAGTTGTAAAAACTGGTCCAGTACCTAGTGTTGCTTTACTTTTTATTTTATGATCCATAATTGTTTTTATCCGATAATAATACTTGCTTTAGGGTATGTATATTGTGTAGATATTGTTCTTTTACTTAATGCGTACCCTAATGTAAGTAACCCAACTCTACCAACAAACATCGATGTCATAATCACAATTCTACCTGCAGTTGATAAATCGCCTGTAATACCTCTTGATAGGCCTACTGTTGCAAAAGCAGAAACTTCTTCGAAAACTAAATCCAATATAGAGATATTACTATCGGTTATAGTAAGTGCAAACACACTAATAAAAATTACAGAAACAGAAAATAAGAAAATTAGAAGTGCCTTGTTTACCGAATCAAAGCTGATGGTTTGCATATTGAGTTCGATGAATTTATTTCCACGTAGGGTTGAGTATGCCGACATGAAAAGTACTGTAAAAGTATTTGTTTTAATACCACCGCCGGTTGATGCTGGAGACGCTCCAATATACATTAGCATCAGCATGAAAATAGTCATTGGCACACTAATAGCTCCGATGTCAATAGTGTTAAATCCTGCCGTACGGGTTGTTACAGATTGGAAAAAGGCTGTTACAAACTGATCGGCTAAATTCATTCCTTTCAAAGTGTGTTGCTGTTCAAGAAAGAAATATGCAATAGTTCCAAGAACCAATAATACAAAAGAAGTGTATAAACCTATTTTAGAGTTTAAGGAGAATTTTTTCCAAGGTTTATCAATTAAATCTTTAATCTTAGCATAACTGAAAATCTCGTGTAGTACAGTGAATCCCATTCCTCCGAATATAATCAGAAAAGAAATAGTAAGTTGAAATAGTCGTTGCCCTTGAAGCCCCGTGTTATATAAACCATCAGGGAAAATTGAAAATCCTGCATTGTTGAATGCCGAAATAGAATGAAAAATAGAGTTGAATACTCGATCTCTAGAATTAGCAAAGTCAACATTGTCTCCCCAAACAAAAAATAGAATTACAGCTCCAGTTAATTCTATAATAAAAGAAAATAGGAATACTTTTCGCAGAAGAGTTTTACTCTCTCTGATACTTCCAATACTAAAATTATCTTGTAGTATTGCTTGATGTTTTATTCCGACATTTCGTCTAAGCATCAATGCAAAAAGAGTAGCAAACGATATGATGTTTAATCCACCAAGCTGTATTAGTAGAAGTATTACAAATTGACCTCGCACAGTAAAATATGTAGCAGTATCTACAACTGCTAAACCTGTAACACACGATGCACTAATAGAAGTAAATAGAGCATCAAAATATGGCATTGGGTCGCTGCCAACAGTCATCTTTGGTAATATTAATAAGATAGATCCCAAAAATATCAGTCCTAAAAATGAAGACAAAAGGAGTAAAGGAGGAGAAAGATTAATTGTCGGTATTTTTAAACTTACACGTGCAATTTCAATAAATAAAAATGACAGAAAGAATAATTGTTCTACATAAGTTTTTAATTGAGAGGCCTCTCCTTGAAAGTTAAATTCATTGCCAATAAACTCGAAAATAGAAAGATTAAATAGTTGTAATATAAACGAAAAAAGTGCAATCAAAACTAATGTGAATTCTAACGGGGAGTTTTTTATGTATTGCCTAGGCTTAAAAGTATAGATGTAGCCCAACAAAAACTTTAATATTTGCAGTCCAATTAAAGTTTCGAATGAATACATCAAAAAAGTATCGAAAAATTCATTTTCAGGGAATCCGTGATATTGCAAATATGAAAAAAATCCAGCTATAACCATGAATAGACTCCATTTATCCATAAACTTTTCTGCAGTATTTTTACTGTCGTAGAGCTTTATATTTACGTTCTCACGAAAATGTTTGAATAAAAGTTTAATATTTATCATACGTTGATTAGGTCTTGCTTATTGAGCGTATAGTTTATAAATATAATAAATTCATTATAAATGAATAAAGATTTTACAGCATATAATGCTAGAGCGTAGTTACTAAATTTATTTGGATTACCTTTGCTGCCGCAAAATACTAAAATGTTATGGGATTTTTAGAAGAGATTGAGAGAAGAAGAACTTTTGGAATAATATCGCACCCCGATGCTGGTAAGACAACACTTACTGAGAAATTATTGCTTTTTGGAGGAGCAATTCAAGAAGCAGGAGCTGTAAAGTCGAATAAAATTAAAAAAGGTGCCGCTTCCGATTTTATGGAGATTGAGCGTCAGAGGGGTATTTCTGTTGCTACTTCAGTATTGGCATTTGAGTATAAAGGAAAAAAAATTAATATTCTAGATACACCAGGACACAAGGATTTTGCAGAAGATACATTCAGGACTCTTACTGCTGTAGATAGTGTTATAGTTGTGATCGACGTAGCAAAAGGGGTAGAGGAGCAAACTGAAAAACTTGTAAAAGTTTGTAGAATGAGAAACATACCAATGATGGTTTTCATAAATAAACTTGATAGAGAAGGTAAGGACGCTTTTGGATTGTTGGACGAGATAGAACAGAAGCTTGGACTTTCAGTAGTACCTTTAAGCTGGCCAATTGGTATTGGCTCGGAATTAAGAGGTATTTATAATATTTGGGAGAAGAATGTAAATTTGTTTTCGGGACATAAAAAACAAGCGGTTGAAAAAACTGTTGAAATTAAAAATATTGAAGACTCTAAGCTCGATGATCTTATTGGCGAAAGTTTTGCTGAAGAATTAAGAGAAGAGCTAGATCTAGTTAATGGAGTATACCCAGATTATAATTACGATGAGTATTTGAAAGGGAAACTTCAGCCTGTTTTCTTTGGTTCTGCTTTGAATAATTTTGGTGTTCGTGAATTGTTAGATGCTTTTATTGAAATTGCACCAACACCGCAGCCTAAGAATTCGGAGGAAAGATTAGTAGATTCAAAAGAAAGTAAATTCACCGGTTTTGTATTTAAGATTCATGCTAATATGGATCCTAAGCACAGAGATAGATTAGCTTTTATTAAAATTGTATCTGGAATATTTAAAAGAAATACGCCATATCTACATGTTAGAAATGATAAAAAGATGAAATTTTCATCTCCAAACGCATTTTTTGCAGATAAGAAGGAAATTGTAGATGAGTCTTTCCCTGGAGATATTGTTGGCTTACATGATACAGGTAATTTTAAGATAGGCGATACATTAACAGAAGGCGAGAAGTTGCACTTTAAAGGTATTCCTGCCTTTTCTCCAGAACACTTCAGATATATTAACAATGCTGATCCTATGAAATCTAAGCAGTTGTCTAAAGGGATAGACCAACTTATGGACGAGGGTGTTGCTCAGCTGTTTACCTTAGACCTTAATGGTAGAAAGGTTATTGGAACAGTGGGAGCGCTGCAATATGAAGTTATTCAATATCGTTTGGAGCACGAGTACACTGCAAAATGTACATATGAGCCTATTCAAGTACACAAAGCTTGTTGGGTAGAAGCAGAAGATGAATTCAGTGCCGAGTTTAAAGAGTTTAAAAGAGTAAAGCATCGCTATATGGCCAAAGATAAATTAGGGCAATTAGTGTTTTTAGCTGATTCGCCATTTACAATTCAGATGACTCAACAAAAATTTCCGACAGTGAAGTTGCACTTCACATCTGAGTGGAATGATTAATGTAGCCCTTTGAGTTGAGGTAATTGGTATTACTATTTATTGAGTAAAGGTTTCATATTACCTTAAATCCATTTGCGGATTTAAGGTATTAGAAATAAGACAAAAACTCTTTGTTTTATTTCACGGAACTTCTACTTGATAAATGGTTATTTATTTAGTTAATAAATCAGTTCTCTAGATCCTTATGGAACTGATGCTCATACAGTTTTTTATAGAAACCATTCTTTTCGAAAAGTTCTTTGTGCGTTCCTATTTCTACGATTCTACCTTTATCGATAACGATTATTTTTTCAGCCTTTCTGATTGTCGATAATCTATGAGCAATAACTATACTAGTTCTATTTTGAGTGATTTTTTCGGTAGCTTTCTGAATTAATATTTCAGAATAAGTATCAACAGACGAAGTAGCCTCGTCTAGCACAAGAATACTTGGATCGCTAACGTAAGCACGTAGGAATGATAGTAATTGTCTTTGCCCAACAGATAGCATGGCACCGCGTTCTCTTACATTGTAATCATATTTATTTGGTAGGCTGTCAATAAAGTCGTGTATTTCTATTTCTTTAGCTGCCTTAATAATCCTCTCTCTAGAGATATTATTCATTAAAGTAATATTGTTAATAATGCTATCAGAGAAAAGAAAAACATCCTGAAGTACTACCGCTACGTGTTGTCTAAGACATTTTAAAGAATAATCTTCAATTTTTACCCCATCTATACTCACTGATCCAGATGAATACTCATAGAAACGGTTAAGTATATTTATTATAGTCGATTTTCCTGCTCCTGTAGCTCCAACAATGGCAATCATTTGTCCTGGTTTTACCGAAAAAGAAATATCTTTTAAAATAGGGTGGTCTTTGTCATATTCAAACGAAACCTTGTCGAACACTATATGTCCCTTCATTTCTTTTGAACAATAGTCTCCATCTTTAGAAATATGTAATGCAGTATCGAAAATTGCAAAAACTCTTTCTGCCGAGACCATACCCATTTGTAGAATATTGAATTTGTCTGCTAATTGCCTTAAAGGTCTGAAGAGTAGTTGAATTAGGTTGATGTAAGCTATTAACTCTCCCAGTGTTACATCTTGCGTGGTCACAGTTTTAATTCCTCCGTACCATACTACTAAACCAAGAGCTATAGACGACAGTAGCTCAGCAAAAGGAAAGAATATAGAGTAGTACCAAACCGATCGGACATGAGCTTTCCTATGTTGGCGATTAATTTCTTTAAATTTTTCAAATTCTTGATCCTCTCTTGCAAATAGTTGAACTATCTTCATACCTGTGATATGTTCCTGCACAAAGGAGTTAAGCCTTGAAACTTGATTTCTTACATCTTGAAATGCTGACTTGATATTTTTTTGAAATATTCTTGTACCATAAGCCAATATTGGTAACACTGTAATTACTATTAGAGCAAGCTGCCAGTTAACATAAAACATTATAATCAGTACAACCAGCATTTTCATGACATCACTGATAATCATGAGTAAACCTTGTCCGAAAATTTCGGAAATAGTTTCAATATCAGAGACTACTCTTGTTACTAAAGTACCTATAGGGTTTTTATCGTAGTACTGCATTCTGAATGAAAGCATGTGTTTGTATAGCGAGTTCCTTATGTCTTTTATTATTTTCTGACCAAGCCAATTAGCCATATAAATATATCCGTATTGAATAAGAACTTCTACGGCAATAACTAAAAACATTAGGGTAACTATGAGTACTAAACCATCATAATCTTTTAGCATTATGTGTTCATCAATTGCCGTTTTTGTAAGAAATGGTCTAATTGATGCAGTTATTGATATTACTACAGCAAAAAATAAGGCCAAATTAAATTGAAACTTGTACGCTTTTGCGTATTTCATTAGCCTCTTGAAGACTTTAATGTTGAATATTTGCTGTGTAGTACTCAATTTTTAAATATAAGGATAAGTTACCTCTGTAAGATATAAACCTTGTGCCGGTACTGAAATTCCAGCCTCACTTCTGCTTCTAGATTCAATAATGTTTCTAAAATCTGTGATTGATTTTTTACCATTTCCAACCTCTATAAGGCTGCCAACAATTGCTCTAACCATATTTCGTAGAAATCGATCAGCTTTTACATGGAAAATTAGTTTTTTATCACGAACAGTCCATTCTGCCTTCATTATATCACAATTATATGTTCTAACATCTGTCTTAGACTTCGAAAAGCATTTAAAATCGGTGTAGTCAAACAATATTCTAGCAGCCTCATTCATCTTTTCTACATTTAGATTATTGTTTATTTTAAAGGCACTATCAATAGTAAAAGGACTTTTTCCAATTTGTATATGGTATTCATATGCTCTAGAGCTAGCACCGAATCTAGCGTGCGAATCATCAGTAACTTTGATTATTTTGTAAATCGCAATATCTTTTGGAAGAAACGAATTTAGTTTGAAAATGACCTTATCATAATCTATTTCTTGATCATAATCAAAGTGAGCGTACATTTGCTTAGCGTGAACCCCAGTGTCAGTTCTTCCTGCTCCTATAATAGAGATATCTTTTCTCAATATTGTAGAAAGCTTTTCTTCAATAACTTGTTGTACGCTTATCTGCTTTGGTTGACGTTGCCAACCAAAATAGTTCTTTCCATTATATGCTAATTCTATAAAGTACCTCACCAAATATTAAAATCAAAATTGAACACAAAAATAAAACTATGAAAAAATAAATTGCCACTAATTCATAAATACATTAGAATTAGCGGCAAATAAATTATTGTTGTCTCTTATAGTCACTAGTTATTTAAACGCACCTGCAAGAAGATTGCTTACTGAGCTTCCTCCCGATCCTTTTACATAATCTAATATTATTGGCATGAATTTCTGCACCATTTCGGGACTTATGCCAAGTTTGTCAAAAATAGCATTTACCTTAGCTAATCCCTCTAAGCCCTTAGCAGCACCACCCATCATTGACGATATTCCTCCAAGATCGATATCTCCATCTTTCATCATTTTTGTTATTCCAGGTACTGCGTCTTTTACACTGCTAAAATCATCGCCGCTTAAATTACCTTGAGCCATATTGAATAGGGCACCCGCACCGCCTGAAGCCTGTTTCTCGCTAACACCTAATTGTTTAGTTAGAGAACTAATAAGATCAGCTTGCGCAAATGCATTAATTGACCCAAATGATAATAATAGTGCGATAATACTAGTTTTTAATTGTAAAGAAAATTTCATTCGATATATTTTAAAGTTATTACGCTAATATACAAAAGAATATGGGCAGTACTATAAAAATATTTTTTTGCATAAAAACATATGTATGTTCTATGCAGTCAATTATTGAGTATTTACTGTTCCTACAGAGCCAAAATAGTGCGGTTTGATATTTTGAAAAAAAATAAATACACTATCAAAACCGAAATATACTCTGGTTCTAATAGTGTAATTTGAACTTTTTTTGAAAGTACTTGATATCTAGGACTAGTTTTGCGAAGAGAATGACCTTTTCTTTTAGCCTTTAAATTTTATTGGTAAATAAACTACTTTTTTTGTCTCAAAAAAATCTTCTTCGAAAAATTCAGGAAGGTCAAACAATTGAACACTCTGATAGTCCTTTAGCTCCTCTGTTAAATCACCACCTTTAAGATATAGAATGCCATTTCGTTTTTCGTGTTTACTATCCTTTTTTATTTTCTTTCTGACCCATCTTACAAAGTCGGGCATATTAGTCACAGCTCTACTAACTATAAAGTCGAAATCGTCTTTGATATTTTCGGCTCTTTCATGCACAACCTTTACATTTTCCAAACCAAGTTCATCGGCTACGGCTTGAACAACTTTTAACTTCTTTGCTATTGAATCAACCAATAGGAAATTAGTTTCGGGAAACATAATTGCTAACGGAATTCCTGGGAAACCTCCTCCAGTACCAACATCCATTATTTTTGTTCCTTTTTTAAATTGTTGAACTTTTGCTATTCCTAAAGAATGCAGTACATGTCTTAAATATAATTCATCGATATCTTTTCTTGAAATAACATTTATTTTACTATTCCAATCTTTGTAAACCTCTTCAAGTTTAGAAAATTGCTCTAATTGTTTCTCGTTTAAATCGGGAAAGTATTTTTTTATTATTTCCATATATAAAAATATTGATGATATGTTTTATAACACAATAAAAGAAATTGCATTAATATGTAACGTTAACGCTATAAATTTAACCAAAAGTTATTTTTACTTTTGCTATAATTTAATTTTTACAAAATTAGTAATATATATGAGTTTATTAGCAGAAAGAATGCAACGATTATCCGTTGCCCAAACTTTGGTGATGAGTAAGAAGGCTAGAGAGCTTAGAGAAGAAGGAAAAGATGTAATTAGCCTTAGTATCGGTGAGCCTGATTTTGATACACCCGATTTTGTTAAAGAGGCTGCGATATCTGCAATTCATAATAATACTACTAAGTACCCTCCTATATCAGGTTTTAAGGAGTTAAAGGAAGCAATTGTATATAAGTTTCAGCGTGACAATGGTTTAAGTTATAGCCTCGATCAGATAGTTGTTTCGACTGGTGCAAAACAATCAATAAGTAATGTATTGATGTCGATTTTATCTAAGGGTGATGAGGTAATAATACTTGGACCTTATTGGGTGAGCTATTTCGAAATGGTAAAATTAGCTGATGGTACTCCAAAACCACTGTATGCTGGGATAGATCAAGATTTTAAGGTAGGTGCAAAACAGATAGAGGAGGCAATTACTGAAAATACTAAAGCCGTATTATTCTCATCTCCATCTAATCCTAGTGGTGCTGTCTTTTCTGCCAATGAATTGGAAGCAATAGCTTCTGTGATCTCAAAGCATCCACATATAACTATTATTTCCGACGAAATTTATGAGCATATAAATTACAATAAGGAACATGTAAGTATAGCTAGTTTCGATGAGGTATTTGAGCAAACCGTTACTGTGAATGGTGTATCAAAAGCTTTTGCAATGACTGGTTGGAGAGTTGGATATATCGGAGCTCCAAAATGGTTAGCTTCAGCATGTGAGAAAGTTCAAGGACAAGTTACTTCTGGTGCATCATCAATTTCGCAGATGGCATCAATAGCAGCACTAAAGGCTGATCCATCTATTACTGGTTATATGAAAGTGGAGTTTGAGCGAAGAAGAGATCTTTTATTAGATCTATTTAGCAGTATGGAAGGTTTTAAAGTGAATATCCCAGATGGAGCATTTTACATACTTCCTGATATTTCTTATTTCTTTGGTAAAACAATTAGAGGTCATAAAATTGTTGATGCTCAAGACTTTTCTATGTTTCTGTTAAACGAAGCTAATGTTGCTTTGGTGTCTACGCAAGGTTTTGGAGAACCAAATTGTATTAGACTTTCCTATGCGGCATCCGAAAGAGAATTGAGAGAAGCAGTACGAAGAATAAAATCGGCTATTTATGAATAACATAGTTATGTTTATTATCTTTATCACTGGATTTATTTATTAAAATAAAAGGGTAAAGAATGAAAAAAGCTAAAATCAAGTTAATATTTATTTCTACTGTATTTTTGTTTGGAACAACAATTTCGTGCAATAACAATGAAATAGTGGAAGAAAAAAATGAATCTAAAGAGGTAACAAAGGGGAAGGATGTTGTTTATCAAGTGTTTACTAGATTGTTTGGAAACACAAACACTACAAATAAACCATGGGGAACAATAGAAGAAAACGGAGTAGGTAAATTTAACGATTTTAGTGATATAGCGTTAGAAGGGATTAAAGAGTTAGGAATAACTTATATTTGGTATACTGGTGTGCCGCACCACGCAGTAATTAGAGATTATACTAAATACGGAATTTCTAATGACGATCCAGATGTTGTAAAGGGTAGGGCAGGATCACCATATGCCGTTAAGGATTATTATAATGTAAATCCTGATTTGGCTGTAGACCCTTCGAAAAGATTAGAAGAATTTCAAGCACTTATAGATAGAACTCATAAGCATGGAATGAAAGTGATTATTGATATTGTGCCTAACCATGTCGCAAGAGATTATCAATCGTTAAACCTTCCTGAGGGAGCAGAGGATTTTGGTGCAACAGATAATAAAAGTCTTGAGTACGATAGAGATAATAATTTTTACTATGTAGTTAACGAAAATTTTAAAGTACCTGAACCTCTTAATGGATACAAGCCTTTGGGGGGAGAAGACAACGAACTATCAGATGGTAAGTTTGATGAGAATCCAGCAAAATGGACAGGTAATGGTTCTAGATTAGCCCAGCCTCATTTTAATGATTGGTACGAAACTGTTAAGATAAATTATGGTATAAAGCCTGATGGAACGAATGATTTTGATAGCCTACCTGATGGTTTCGATAAGAAGAGTTCTGAGGAACATTATGATTTTTGGAGTAGTAAATCTGTACCTAGTTCGTGGACAAAATTTAGAGATATAGCTCTTTTTTGGACAGCTAAAGGGGTGGATGGTTTTAGGTTTGATATGGCCGAGATGGTTCCTGTTGAATTTTGGAGTTATATGAATTCATCGATAAAGCATGCTAATCCTGATGCTTTTTTATTAGCTGAGGTTTATAATCCAGCTGAGTATAGGAATTACATTCACTTGGGTAAAATGGATTATTTATACGATAAGGTAGCATTATATGATACGCTTAAACACGTGATGCAAGGACATGGTTCTACAAATAATATCCCTCAAATTTTAACTGATTTATCTGATATAGATATCAATATGCTTCATTTTCTTGAAAATCATGATGAGCAAAGAATTGCGAGTCCAGAATTTGCTGGAAGTGCTGAGAAAGGTATGCCTGCAATGGTTGTTTCTACAACAATTAGCACTTCGCCTACGATGTTGTATTTCGGACAAGAGTTTGGAGAGGCAGCTAGTGAAGATGCTGGTTTTGGATCAAATAGTAGAACAACAATTTTTGATTATTGGGGCGTAGATACTCACCAAAGATGGGTGAATAATGGTAAGTTTGATGGTGGGCAGTTAAGTGCTAAAGAAAAATCACTACGTGAATTCTATTCTAAACTTCTTTCTTTTTCTGCTAAAAGTATTGCACTAACGGGTAATTATGCCGAAATACAATCTGCCAATATATCTACTGAGGGCTATAATGATAAAGTTTTATCATTTGTAAGATGGAAAGACAATGAAAAACTGATTATTATATCAAATTTTGAGGCGGATAATTCAGCTAGTTTTGATTTGCTCGTGCCAGGTGAGTTGATTAATAGTCTAGATCTTAAGGATGGGGAATATTCAGTTAAAGATGTGCTCTATGGAACAGAGAATGTATTAATCGTAAGTAATGGGGTAGGAGTGATAAAAGTTGCACTAAAACCATTAGAATCGTTTATATATAAAGTTCACTAAAATAAAAGCGCGATGAAAGCATTATGCCCATCGCGCTAATTAATATTTGTTATTATTTATGGTTCTCGTACCACGAATTTAATAGTAATACAAAATAATGTTTAAAGTAATTAATAAGCTAAGGTTAAATGCAAAAAAGTTGACAGGGTTATAAACTCATAACCTTTTAACCTATTAACCTATTAAATTAACAGTAGAACTTTATTTATTAGGGCTGAGTTCTAATCTACATTGTATATATATACCCAAAATGCAATTTCGCCAAAACAATAAAGAAT
>JAGLEB010000166.1 GCA_023145275.1 Flavobacteriales bacterium
AGCCTTAACATCACCTATCGATGATGATAATCATTAAAAAACGGTATGTAGATAGCTACTGACCTCAAAACATTTAACCTTAAAAAGGTATACTATGGTAGCATCGGTTTGCTAATGATGGCATACAATATAGTTTTGTAAGGCTGAGTTCTTGTTATCATACTTTTCACCTTCTTCTAAAATCAAAAATCGTTAATCAGTGTTCATTATTCTTTTTGAATATCGAACCAGTCTACAGATAGGCAGGTAAGGAATACTATTACTACTTTCTTCCTATAAATGCACCTTGCGCATCAGAAATAACTCTTGTAGTTCTGGCTACTGATATTGCTTTTTGTTTATCATTAGGAATATTAGGATTATACTCTGTTCTCATGAAAATATAAATAAATTTTTGTTCATCGAGAACTTCTATTTCATACTCTCCCTCTTCCGAATACACTCCTAGTGTTTCTCCTTTTGAACCAATCACCTGCAAAATCCTTTTTCTACCTTCACCATCTTTCAAAACTAAAATTGCCCCTGAAGACACATCTACCAATGCGTGAGACTCAATCATAAACTCAGTAGGAGTCAATACACTCTGCTCTTCAAAAGTTTTTGAAACTTTAATATCATGCTTAAATGCATTCATAGCTCCTGATCTTTCTAACTGATAAAAAAACTTATTCAACTCTTTATTTGAATTTTGAGCACATGCAAATTGAGTAGTAAAAAGTAATAATATTAAAATCTTTTTCATTATAAAATCCAATTAATCGTTCTAAAAAAGTAAAGTTAGCAATATCTTAGTGTTTATAATTATAATTATTGAAGATTTGGAGAATAGTTTATCAAAAATCAGCGGAAATTGATATTGGAGCAAGACAATTCTAAAACATTTAAAAATAAATGACTAAATTTATATCAATTAAAAACACATATCCTATAATAAATTACTAAGACAACAGCTTAAAAAAAACATTTATGACAGATGATGAAAGAAGAATACAGGCTAAGTTTAAACAAAAATCTTGGAGCGATATAAAATCTAATGATTCTTGGGCAATTTTTAAAATAATGTCCGAATTTGTTGAAGGCTTTGAGAAAATGAGTAGAATTGGACCTTGCGTTACAATATTTGGTTCTGCAAGAACAAAAAAAGAAGATTCAACGTATAAGCTTGCTGAAGAAATTGCTTATGCTATAACTCAAAAAGGCTATGGTGTTATTACTGGTGGCGGGCCTGGAATAATGGAAGCCGCCAATAAAGGTGCTCATCTTGGAGGAGGAACTTCTGTAGGATTAAATATTGAATTACCATTCGAACAGCATTTCAACCCATATATTGACAGCGACAAAAACCTCGAATTCGACTATTTCTTTGTCCGTAAGGTTATGTTTATGAAATACTCACAAGGATTTGTAGTTATGCCCGGTGGGTTTGGAACTTTAGATGAAATGTTTGAGGCATTAACACTTATTCAAACAAAGAAAATTGGAAAATTCCCTATCATTCTTGTTGGAAGCAGTTTCTGGTCGGGATTACTTGATTGGATTAAATCTACCTTAGTAAAAGAAGGGAATATAAACGTCGATGACTTAGACCTAATAACTATAGCCGATTCTCCAGAAGAAGTACTGAATGCTATCGAAAACTTTTACGAGAAATACAACTTATCTCCAAACTTCTAGATTAACTATAATTCATTTTATATATTAGCACATATATAACCTATAATATATTGAATATGAAAACATCCTTGTTAACACTCGGTGTTGCTCTAGCCGTTTTATCGAGCTGTGGTAACGATTCAGAAAAGAAGAAAGAAACTGTAAAAGACCCAGTATCTTCTTCAGCAAAAAAATGGGCTAAGCTCAGCGAAGATGCAAACACTTATTTTGCAGTTCTTCCAAAAGAATCTGTAAACCCTGAGAATCCAAGCTCTTCGGCTAAAATTGCTCTCGGTCAAGCTCTGTATTTCGACAATAGACTGTCGAAAAATCAAACTCAGAGCTGTAACACTTGCCACGATTTACAAAACTATGGAGTAGACAGCAAGGCTGTTTCAGATGGTGATGATGGAAAATCGAAAGGTACTAGAAACTCTCCTACTACACTAAATGCTTCTTTCCATATGTCTCAATTTTGGGATGGAAGAGCTAAAGATGTTGAAGAACAGGCTGGAATGCCAGTACTGAATCCTGTTGAGATGAATATTCCTTCTGAGAAATTTTTAATTAAAAGATTAAAGAAAGTTGCCTTTTATAAAGAGATGTTTGCAGCTGCTTTTCCAGATCAGAAAGACCCAATAACTTACGACAATATAAAAAATGCTATTGGAGATTTCGAGAGACAACTAATTACGCCATCAAAGTTTGATAAATATTTGGCTGGCGATACTAATGCTCTTAACGATGCTGAGAAAGAAGGCCTAAGCACTTTTATTACACAAGGATGTACTACATGCCACTCTGGAGCACAGCTCGGAGGAGCTATGATGCAGAAATTCCCAATCGTGGGGAATTATGAAGATTATCTTTCTGGCACTGTTGATATGGGGAAATATGAAGAAACTAAAAAAGACATGGACAAATTTATGTTCAAGGTTCCTTCATTGCGAAATATTGAAAAAACTGGGCCGTATATGCACAATGGTGGTGTTGCGGATTTAGGCGAAACTGTTAAGCTAATGGCTAAAGCCGAACTAGCTAAAGATCTTAGTGCTGAGCAAGTGAAAAGTATTGTTACATTCTTAGCAACTCTAACTGGTGAACTTGATCCTAAATACAAAACAGCTCCTGCGGTATTGAGTAAATCTTAATGGAGATAAGAAAACATTAATCTTTTAGCTAAACTCAATATTTTCATCATTAATGCTTAAATTTTTGTAATTATATAAATAGTCTAAAATCATAAAAAAGACTGTATCGGAACAAAACATTCTGATACAGCCTTTTTTTTTTAACAATTAAACTAGAGGACTAACTCTCTCCTATTATTCTTTTAGCAAATAAAAATATAGAATCATCGTCTAATTCTACTATACCACCACCAGGTCCTTGTTCAAGATGTACTCCCATTGATTTCCCTTTATCGAAATCATGTCCACCAAAATAATTTCTTACACTTTCATCTGATACATTAAGAGCATCAGCAATTTTGTGAATTGAACCGGAAGGTAAAGTGTCTTTAATACGTCTAAGCTCGTTGAAGGTAATAGTCATACTTTATACGATTTTAAGTTACTAATATGTTGCTTAAATATAAGAAAAAAAAGTCATCTTTTCAGATGACTTTCGTATAAATATTTAGATTTACTCTAAGACAATCCAGATATATTACCCTCATTATCAATGTCCATCCCTTCTGCAGCTGGTACTTTAGGAAGTCCTGGCATACGCATCATTTTTCCCGTAATAGGTATTACAAATCCTGCACCTGCAGCAATTTCAATATCTCTAACAGTAATGATAAAATCTACAGGACGACCTATTTTCTTCTCATCATCAGAAAAAGACTTTTGAGTTTTTGCCATACAAATAGGTAGTTTATCAAGGCCTAGCTCTATTAGCTCTTTCACCTTTTTGTTTGCAGCAGGAAGATATTTCACATCATCAGCGCCATAAGTTTTCTGTGAAATCTCAAGAATTTTAGCTTTTATACCATTATCCCAATTGTAAAGCGGCTTAATTTTTTTTGTCTGAGCATCAACAACTTCAGTTACAACTTTAGCCAACTCTATTGTACCTTCACCTCCGTGCTCCCATCCTTCAGAAAGAACAGCCTTAACACCTAATTTTTCAGTAAGCTCTTTTACCACTTCAATCTCAGCATCAGAATCTGTAACAAACTTATTTATTGCAACTACTGGCTCTATTCCGTACATCTGAGCATTCTCAATATGCTTCTGTAAGTTAGCAAAACCTTGGCGAACAGCATGCTCGTTTGGAGTGTTAACTTCCTTCAAGCTAATACCTCCATGATAACGCAATGCTCTAATAGTAGCAACTATTACAATAGTTTTCGGAGAAAGATTTCCGTAACCACACTTAATGTTAATAAATTTCTCCGCACCTAAATCAGATCCAAATCCTGCTTCAGTAACAACATAATCAGAATGAGTTAAACCCATTTTTGTGGCTAAAATAGAATTTGTTCCTTGAGCTATATTTGCGAATGGTCCACCGTGTAAAATCGCAGGATTACCTTCTAAAGTCTGTACAAGATTTGGCTTAATCGCATCTTTCAACAACATTGCCATTGCTCCAACAGCATTAAGATCTCTTGCGTATATAGGTTTCTTATCGTAAGTAAATCCAACAAGAATATTTCCAATCTTAGTTTTTAAATCATCAGTATCATTTGCCAAGCAAAGAATAGCCATAATTTCAGAAGCTGGAGTAATATTAAAGCCATCCTGACGAGGGACTCCGTTAGTAGTACCTCCAAGACCAATCGTAATATCGCGAAGAGCTCTATCATTCATATCCATCACACGTTTCCAAAGAATAGTACGAGGATCTAAACCTAAGTTTCTTGTCTTGCTCTGCAGATTATTGTCTATAAGCGCAGCAAGTAAATTGTTTGCTTTCTCTATTGCAGAAAAATCTCCTGTAAAGTGTAGATTAATATCTTCCATTGGTATTACCTGTGAATAACCACCACCGGCAGCACCACCCTTAATACCGAACACAGGACCTAAAGAAGGCTCTCTAAGTACAACAGTTGTGTTTTTACCAATTCTATTCATCCCTTCAGTAAGGCCAATAGAAACAGTAGTTTTACCCTCTCCTGCAGGAGTAGGAGTTAAAGCAGTAACTAAAATTAAACTACTTTTCTCTACCTTCTCCTCATCAATCAAATGCAAAGGTAATTTAGCCTTGTACTTACCATACATTTCTAAATCGTCCTCTTTAACACCTAACTTTTTTGCTATCGAAACTATATGCTTGATATCTGCTTCTTGAGCTATTTCTAAATCTGACTTATATGCACTCATATATGTATATTGATGTTATATTTTTTAGTACAGCGAATATACATATTTTACTTATAATCTATAACATAATCATTAAAAATAGTACAACAAAACACTCTTCATGAAAACAAATACAATACTTTAATTACGAACTACAACATATCAAGGCTGAACTAATTCTAATAATTAATAAATATCATAGGGTTTATATCATAATACTCTAATAGATTTGAAACTCAAGCATTATTTGAAATTCACCAGATATATCGTCCTTAGTTATCAAAAACAACATTTACGGCATTTTGATTTTACCTCAATTTTTACTTAACTTTTTTACATCTAACTAAATCCATTAGCATGTTAGAACTTGTAGATTCACAATGTTCTTTATTCCTATTTAATATATATGCTCCCATCCTATGGCCAAGAAAAAATGAACCTACTAAAAAAATATAGGTATACCATGCAAAGCCAATATCAGAAAAAATCCTTAAAAAGATAATAAATGGTACGGGGATATGCACAGCCAAAGCCCATTGAAGCGAGAATTTGTCAACATTTGCTCTCCAATAGCCAAAAGGTATATTAAACACAAATACTACAACACTAATAACTACTAACTTTACCAACATCCAAATAATATTAATTCCTACTTCTTATAAATACTTCTACTTTTTCACCGCATAATAGTCAACATATCCATTTCTATCAACCACTTCCATAAGAACTGCTTTCTCACTACTCAACAAAATAGCTTTCAGATCTTCACCATTTCTAATCCACTGGTTTTGAACTCGCAAAATAATATAACCATCACCTATTCCTGCTTTCTGCAATAATCCTTCCCCAACATCTTTTACAACAACACCCGCTTTTACTCCGATCCTATATTTTTGACTATCGCTCAATGGTACAAATTTAGCATTCAACATTTCAAAAACATCCTTATTCTCAAATTTATTAAGCTCAGTTGTTCCAAACGAATTAGTCAATTTCACCTCATGCTCTTCTTTATTCCCATCAGATAGAACACCTACCTTAACAATATCTCCAGGTCTTTTAGATGCAAGATAGCCTCGAAGGTCTGCAAAAGTTTTAATCTTTTTATTATCCAACCTATTTATCACATCCCCAATATCTAAACCACTTTCGCTAGCAAAACCAGATTCAGAAAATCCGCTTATATAAATACCTTCAGTCTCTGAAATATCAAGTCTATTTGCTGCCTCACTATTTAATTCTTGAATATTTATACCTAAATATGCTCTCTGCACCTGTCCATATTCGATTAAATCTTCAACAACCTTCTTTACAATATTTGAAGGTACTGCAAAAGAATACCCTTCAAATGAACCCGTATGGGTAGAAATTGCAGTATTTATACCAATTAGATCACCATCAGTATTTACTAAAGCTCCTCCACTATTTCCAGGATTAACCACTGCATCCGTTTGAATAAACGATTCGATTCCCGATTTCCCAAGTAAATGAATGTCACGTCCGATTGCACTAACAATACCAGCCGTTACAGTTGAAGTTAGATTAAATGGATTACCAACAGCTATAACCCACTCGCCAAGCCTAATATTATCAGAGTTAGAAAGAATTATGCTAGGCAAATCATCTGCATCAATTTTCAACAATGCAATATCTGTTTTTGGGTCTTTACCAATAATTACAGCTTTATATGTTCGCTGATTATTCAAGGTAACTTCCAAGGATTCTGCTTTATCTATTACATGATTATTTGTAACAATATATCCATCTTTGGTGATTATTACTCCTGACCCACTGCCAACGATCGGTTGAGATTTCTGACGAGACCCTCCCCAAGAAAAATCATTTCCTGCTCCTGATCTAGTACTTCCAATAATACTAGTTACGTGTACAACAGAGTTAACTGTAGATTCAGCAGCTTTTGAGAAATTAGAAGGAGATACTTTGCCATAATTACTACTAACAAACGATACAGGTGCTTCTTTAATATTTCTGCTTACAAGGGCAGAATCACTATCTTTTTCGCTAACTACAAGCACAGTAGCAAATGAGCTAAGAATGGAAATAATAATTACAATAAACACATTTTTATAATTCATAACTTTAGTATTTAACAATATTTATCACTCAAGGAGTATCTTCTCCCTACAAATTAACAACGCAAAATTCAAAAAATATTTTTTTCCTATTACATCCTTAACATTATTTAACTTAATTGTGTATTCACAATCATATTAGTGTTATTATTTCTTAATAACATACTTTTGTAATTGTAAACACTAAGAAAATGACAATAAAATTTTATAAATACCAAGGAGCTGGAAACGATTTTGTTATGATAAACAATTTAGATCGTAGCTTTCCTAAAGCCAACAATAAACTTATTGAAAAACTTTGCGATAGAAGGTTTGGTATTGGGGGTGATGGACTTATTTTATTAGAGTCCGACAATGATTACGACTTTAGAATGGTCTACTTTAATGCCGATGGATTTGAAGGTACTATGTGCGGAAATGGAGGTAGGTGTTGTGTAGCTTTTGCTAAGCAGATGGGTATAATCGAAAACTTTACAAAATTTATTGCTATTGATGGAGAGCATGAAGCTGATTTTGAAGGAGAACTAGTAAATCTTAAAATGATGGATGTGAATTTCATTGCACAAAATACAGATCACTACTTCCTTGATACTGGATCGCCACATCATGTTGAGTTCACGAAAGAACTATCACAGGTTAATGTACAACAGAAAGGTTCAGAAATAAGAAATGGTGCTCCATATTTCGAAGAAGGCACTAATGTGAACTTTGCCGAAAACCTTGGAAATAACACCATAAAAGTAAGAACTTTTGAAAGAGGAGTTGAGGGAGAAACTTTAGCATGTGGAACGGGAGTAACTGCTGTTGCCCTTTCGGCCTACAAAGAAGGCATTTTAGACAAAAATATTGTAAAAATAAAAGCTGAAGGAGGCGATTTAGAGGTTTCTTTTAATCCGACTGACGAAGGTTTTGAAAACATATACCTCAAAGGACCAGCTACTTTTGTATACAGCGGAAATATCGAGATTTAATCAATTAGCAAACCATGAAGAAATAACTAAAAAAACTCACCTATCTAAGCAGTTAGATAGGTGAGTTTTGCAAAAAAAATTAATCATTAACTAAAGTTTCGCACTTAAGA
>JAGLEB010000167.1 GCA_023145275.1 Flavobacteriales bacterium
ATTGATGGGAAGTTGAATTTTATTAACATCTTGAAACTTCTGTATTACAAAAAGAGGAAAGCAATAAACAGGGTGAGGTCAATTATTATTGGAGTAGCTCCCGAATATCAAAAGCACGGTATAGAGGCTTTAATCTTTTATAAAATAAATCGTTATTTTGATAAATCTCAGTATAAAGAATTGGAGTTTTCGTGGATTGGAGATTATAACACAAAAATGCAGAGTACAATAAAAGCTGTTGGAGCAGAGAAGGTTTCAACACATGTTACATATCGATATTTATTCGACAGAAAAAAGGAGTTTGTGAGATATCCCATCGATAATTAATGTATTACCCACGAAGTTTAAAACTAGAAGTTGAAATAGAAACCGTTTGTATTTTCACCTCTTCCATAGTCAATATCTAATTGGCATTAAACGTGGCCTAGGTAAAATATGCATCTAAAATCGCCATCACCAAAACGGGATGATAAGGGACATAAATAGTCTTTTTAGTCATTAATCCATATTTGGTGTACCTTTGCATCGAATATTAATACATATATTTTGAAAAACTTCGAAGAATTAGGTATAAGCTCAGGCTTTGTGAAAGGGCTTGCTGAATTAAATATTGTTGAACCTACTGACATTCAGAAGAAGGTGATACCAGTATTGTTGGCTGGAGCAACAGATATTGTCGCACAGGCACAAACAGGTACAGGAAAAACAGCGGCATATGGAATTCCATTGTTAGAGAAAATGGACTCAAACAAAAATGCGGTACAGGGCTTAGTTTTATGTCCAACCCGTGAATTGGCAAAACAAGTTGCCAAGCAGTTGTTCAGATTTACAAAGTATACTACTAAAATTTTCACAGAAGCGGTATATGGTGGAGAACACATCGATAGACAAATCGCATCCTTGAAACGTCCAACGCAAATCATTGTGGCTACACCAGGACGCTTGATTGATTTGGTAAATCGTAAAGCTGTTGATTTAAACTCAGTAAAAACTGTTGTATTAGATGAAGCAGACGAAATGCTGAGCATGGGATTTAAAAAGGAATTGGACGATATCTTGGGCCACCTTCCTTCCATCAAAAATAAATGGTTATTCTCAGCTACTATTCCAAATGGAATTCAAGAAATTATTTCGAAACACTTATCTAAAGATGCTGAACGCATTGAAGTAAAACGAGAGAATATTGTCAATAAAAATATTTCGCACCAATTTGTGATGTGCAATGACTCAGAGAAATTTCATGCACTGCAACTATTCTTAAAATCAGAGCACAAAAACCGTGGCGTAATCTTTTGCAAAACAAAAGCGGCAACCAAAAAACTCACTAAACAATTGATAGCCAAGAATATTGCGGCAGATGCAATTCATGGAGATCTAATGCAGAAAGAACGAGATAAGGTAATGCGTGCATTTAAAAATGAAACTATACGAGTGCTTGTTGCGACAGATGTTGCGGCACGTGGTATTGATATATCTGGTCTTACTTTTGTTGCACATTATCAATTACCGGAAAATGATGAATACTACACACACCGAAGTGGACGAACTGCACGTGCAGGTAAAGTAGGTGTTTCTATGTGTTTTGTAAGTAATTCTGAGCTTAGGATTTTACGCAACTACGAACGTAACTTAGATATCAAATTTCGCCAAGTAAAATAGGAAGTAAGGCTTGAAAACAAAAGCTTAAACCTAATGTGGAGTTATTTGTCACTTGAAAGATTATACAAATAGATTGACTGAATAAAAAACTACAGCTAATAAATAGGACATGCTCGGTCTGCAATACCTTGCTTGTGATAAGTCTAGTATTGAATCTACCTATCGGTAGACAGGCTAAACCACAGATATGCTATAACTTAGGAGTTTGATGTTTTTCTTTTGATTTTAAATATGTGTATCTACTGATGTTTATTAAAAAAAAAGTGAGAAAATATTTTTTTTCATTAACATTCTATTTACTATATTTAGTCATCTTAAACAAAGAATACTAATTATTATAAACACATAGTATTAAAAACAGGTTGTGCTTTAGCCTTCCTTTCGGCAGATAGGCCTTAGGCTTAATTGAAACTCTTATTATGAAGAAGTCATTTTATTTATTACTAATAGTATTTGCATTGTTTTCGTGTAAACAACATCATGAGACAAGAATTGTTTTTGAAAACAGTACTGACTACAATATTAAGGTAAAACTCAATCCAAACCCATCCGCTGAAGGGATTAAATTTGAGCTCAACCTTGATACAATCTATCCAGGTGAGGAAATTTATCATATTGATATGACTGATTATGACCCTAGGAAACTTTTATCAGATGGATACTATAGTTTTGTTATTGAAATTGATAATCCAAATGAGGATAGAATCGTATTTGGGAAAAATACTGAACCTGATTATGAATTAAATCCTTATACAGATCTTGATAGCTGGAAATATGATGAATATAATTTCACATATAGATACAATTATTCAAGTGATGAAACTTTAATTCACGAATACACATTTATTATTTCAGAAGACTTGATATTAAAATAAAGAACTAAGTCTTATAAATAATCCTCCTAAGAAAACTATCTACTCTTTTTGGTGACGTATAAAAAACTTCAAGGTCGAGATGAGTGAATATTTAGTAATCAGGAGTTTACTTTTGTAAATGACTGATTGCAAAATAAATATCAGAGAAAAGATTGGTATTTTCTTACAGACACTAAATAGGTCTATGAACGGTCTGCATGACCTAGCGATGAGAGTCCTTACCTATCGGTAGACAGGCTAAACAGCACATATGCTATGTGCCTATACAGAATAAGCATTGCTATGATTGAGGAGTTTGTTTACGCAATAGATATTAGTATTTGTCTGGTATGCAAAGTTTAAACAAAAAAACTAAACTTATTTATTACGATTGAAGTAATAAAAATATTTTTTATATTTGTTTTCAATGAAACACAATGTGAACATACATATTGCTACTAAATGTTATAGACGCCTTTTTGAGTGTATAATGTTTTATAATTAAGCCTGCCTTATATTTGCTTATACACTAACTTCTAAAGTATAAGCTTTCAACTATTTTATAAAAAACACATAGTTCAATCATTTAAATTACAGAATTTTACCTGTAGTTTATTTTCATATTAGCATTATGAATAATTTAGATAAAACAGATGATAATGTTTTAGAAATAAAGCAATCTGAAAGACAACCAAATACAGAGGGTAATTTTTACAACTTAGATAAAAGTGATAGTATTGGCCCAGGCATGAATACTAGGATAAAAAAACTAAGAAAGTTAAGTTTTGATGCAACACCTTCTTTAAGTATAGAAAGGGCAATTCATCAAACTGAATTTTACAAAGAAAACAACGGTAAGTTTTCAACTCCCGAAATGAGAGCTTTGAGTTTCTTAGATCATTGTACCCGAAAAACTCTTTACTTAGGAGATAATGAATTAATTGTTGGAGAAAGAGGCCCTTTACCTAAGGCTGTACCAACATTTCCCGAGCTAACTTGCCATAGTGTAGAAGATTTACATGTCCTTAATTCTAGAGATCAGCAGAGATATACTATATCTCAAGAGGATATAGATATATACGAGAAAGAAGTTATTCCTTATTGGAAAGGAAGAACTCAGCGAGAAAAAATTTTCTCAAATGTTCCTAAAGAATGGTCTATGGCCTACGAAGCAGGTTTGTTTACTGAGTTTATGGAGCAAAGAGCTCCAGGACATACAGCTCTAGACGGTAAAATCTATAAAAAAGGGATGATTGATTTCAAACTAGAGATTGATGAACACCTTAGTACTTTAGATTTTTTAAACGACAAGGAAGCTACCGATAAGGCAGAACAACTAAAAGCTATGAAAATAGCTTGCGATGCTGTAATTGTATTTGCAAATAGGCATGCCGATTTAGCCGAAGAATTAGCTAAAAATGAAGATGATAAAGTTAGAAAACAAGAGCTTTTAGATATATCAATAATTTGCAGAAAAGTGCCAGAATATGCCCCTGATACTTTTTGGGAAGCAATACAAATGTATTGGTTTGTACACTTGGGTACTATTACAGAATTGAATGGTTGGGATGCTATGAATCCAGGACATTTAGATCAGCATTTAACTCCTTTTTACGAAATAGAGATTAAAGAAGGTACTCTTACTAGAGAAAAAGCAAAAGAACTTATATCAGCATTTTGGATAAAAGTTAACAATCATACTGCTCCACCAAAAGTTGGTATAACTGCTAGAGAAAGTGGTACTTATAACGATTTTACAAATATAAATATTGGCGGGTTAAAAAAAGATGGTAGTGATGGTGTAAGTGAAGTGTCATATATAATATTAGAAATAATAGAAGAACTTCATGTCTTACAGCCTGGTAGTTCTGTACATATAAGTAATAAAACCCCTGATAAGTTTCTTAAAGCAGCAAACAAAGTAATTCGTCAAGGTCATGGGTATCCTTCAGTCTTTAATCCTGAGATTTATATTAAGGAGATGACTAATATGGGGAAATCTCTTGAAGATGCAAGAGAAGGAGGTTGTAGTGGATGTATAGAAGTTGGCGCATTTGGCAAAGAAGCATTTCTGTTGACAGGTTATTTGAATGTCCCAAAAATATTTGAAGTTACTCTTAATAATGGTATTAATCCTGTTACAGGTAAAGTAGCTGGAATAAGAACAGGAGATCCTTTAATGTTTAATAATTATGAAGAATTATACAATGCCTTTCTAAAACAATTAAACTTTATTGTAGATCAGAAAATTAAAGTTAGCAACTACATCGACAGAATGTTTGCAAAGTACTCTCCTGCGCCATTCCTTTCGGTAGTAATAGATGATTGTATAAGCACAGGAAAAGACTACTACAACGGTGGGCCAAGATACAATACAAATTATATACAGTGTACAGGCTTAGCTACTGTCACTGATAGTTTGGCAACAATAAAGAAACATGTTTTTGAAGATAAATCTTTCAGTATGCTTAAAATTCTTAATGCTGTAAGTAACAATTTTGAAGGTGAAGAAATATTAAGACAAAAAATTATTAATAGGACTCCTTTCTTTGGAAATGATGACAACTATGCCGATGATATAGCTGTTAGGGTTTACGGTGATCTTTTAAAAGCTATTGATGGTAAGCCTAACACCAAAGGCGGAAAATTTCATTTAAATATGCTTTCTACTACTTGTCATATTTATTTTGGAAATATTATGGGAGCTAGCCCAAATGGCAGATTGGCTTTCAAGTCTATTTCTGATGGTACTTCTCCTTCTCATGGAAGAGATATAAATGGACCTTCATCTGTTATAAAATCACTTTCTAAAATAGATCACACTAAATCAGGAGGTACTTTACTTAACCAAAGATTCTTACCTAGTTTGCTTAAAAGAGATGAGGATATTGAGAAGTTAGGTCACCTTATAAGAAGTTATTTCACACTTGGAGGACATCATATTCAGTTTAATATTGTTGATACTGCAACATTAAAAGCTGCTCAGAAAAACCCTGAGAACTACAAAGATTTGATGGTTAGAATGGCTGGATATAGCGATTATTTCAATGATATGAATGAAGATTTACAACAAGAAGTAATTGACAGAACTGAAAATGATTCATTTTAATAATTGACAAAATACCTTATGAGCAACACTTTGGTTTTTGATATTAAGAGATATGCTATAAATGATGGCCCTGGAATAAGAATGACAATTTTTTTAAAAGGTTGCCCACTTAGTTGTGATTGGTGTCACAACCCCGAAAGTCAATCAAGCAAAGTTCAAAAATTATATTCAAAATCAAAGTGCATCACATGTGGAGAGTGTGTAGAAGCTTGTCCTACAAATGCTATTTCTCTTACTGATAATGGTATAATTACTGATTTTTCTCTTTGCGAAACTTGCGGCAAATGTGCCGATGTATGTCCTACAAAGGCAACAGAAATGTCAGGAGAGTACAAGACTGTTGAGGAGTTGATGCTTGAGGTTGATAAACAGAAAGTGTTTTTCCAACAATCAGGCGGAGGAGTTACTATTTCTGGAGGAGAACCACTAATGCACTCTGAGTTTTTAAATGAATTATTGGATGCCCTTAAAGAAAATAAAATTCATACTGTAATTGATACTACAGGTTTTTCTAAACCCAGCATATTAAAAAATATAGCAGCCAAAACAGATTTGTTTTTATACGATCTAAAAATGATAGACTCAGTAAAACACAA
>JAGLEB010000168.1 GCA_023145275.1 Flavobacteriales bacterium
GTCTTGGAAGCGGACATGATGGAATAATGGTTATAGATGCTGCTGTTAAAGCCGGCACTAAAGCTGCTGAAGTTTTCAAAATAGAAAGCGATTTTACAATTGAAATTGGTCTTACTCCAAACCGTTCTGATGCGATGAGCCACTATGGTGTTGCTCGTGATCTATGGGCTGGATTGAGAAGATACGATGCTAATTTCGACTTGACTTCTCCATCGGTTGAAGAATTTAAAATACACAACAACGACTTGTCAATTGAAGTAGTTGTAGAAAATACTGAAAGAGCTCCTCGTTATGCGGGTGTGACTCTTACAAATATTACAGTGAAAGATTCGCCGGAGTGGATACAAAATCATTTAAAAGCAATTGGACTTAAGCCTGTAAATAATGTTGTGGACGTTACAAACTACGTTCTTCACGAATTAGGACAGCCATTACACGCTTTTGATGCGGCTAAAATTACGGGGAATAAGGTAGTAGTGAAAACAGTTGAAAAAGGAACAAAATTCACTACTCTTGACGAAGTAGAAAGAGAGCTAAACGAAGAGGATTTAATGATTTGCGATGCTGAAAAACCAATGTGTATTGGTGGTGTTTTCGGAGGTAATATTTCAGGAGTATCTAACGAAACAACTTCAATTTTCCTGGAGAGTGCTTATTTCAACCCAGTATCTGTTCGTAAATCTTCTAAGCGTCATGCTTTAAGTACTGATGCTTCTTTCCGTTTCGAAAGAGGAATAGATCCAAATACTACAATTTACGCTCTTAAAAGAGCTTGTCTACTACTTGAGGAAGTAGCTGGAGCAAAAGTTTCTTCAGAGATTTTTGACAATTATCCTGAAAAAATCGAAGATTCAAAAGTTTCGATAACTTACAAGAGAGTAAATACTTTGATTGGTATTGAGATAGAAAAAGAAATGATAAAATCTATACTTAGTGATTTAGAGATGAAAATCGAAAATGAAACTGAAGAAGGTTTAGATTTAATTGTGCCTGCATACCGAAACGACGTTACTCGCGAAGCTGATATTATAGAAGATATTCTAAGAGTTTACGGATATAACAATATTGATTTTGGAACAAAGCTTAACTCCTCAATTTCTTTTAGCGAAGGGTTTAACACTGAAAAAGCTACTGAAGTAATTGCTAATCAGCTTTCGTCAATGGGTTTCAATGAAATGATGGCTAACTCGCTAACTGCGGCAAAATATGCCGATAGTGTTGAATCTATAAATAATGACCACAATGTTGTTATTCTTAATCCATTGAGTTCGGACTTAGGTGTTATGCGTCAGTCTTTATTATTTGGTGGCCTAGAATCTATATCTCACAATATTAATAGAAAAAGAAACAGCCTTAAGCTATATGAATTTGGTAAATCTTACCACAAATTCGAAGAAGGATATAACGAGCGCAAACATTTAGCCATTTTCACTACTGGAAATAAAAATGAAGACTCGTGGAATGGTACTTCTAATTCTACAGATTTCTTTTATATTAAATCGGTTACACAAAATGTTCTTGAAAAATTTGGTATAGTAGGTCTTAAACAAAAGCCATCGAACTCTGATATTTTCCAAGAAGGAATTACTTTACTTAAAGGAAAAGTAAAACTTGCTGAATTAGGAGTAGTGAAGAGATCTCTTCTTAAAGGAAACGACATCAAACAAAATGTTTTCTTTGCAGATATTGAATGGGAGAATGTAATATCATTAGGTGCAAAAACCGAGATAGTATTCCAAGAGCTTTCAAAATTCCCTGAGGTAAAACGTGATCTCGCTTTATTATTAGATTCTGATATAAAATTTGCAGATATCTACAATGCAGCTACACAAAGCGAAAGAAAATTATTAAAAGCTGTAAACCTATTCGATGTTTACGAAGGAGATAAATTGCCTGAAGGAAAGAAATCTTACGCTGTGAGTTTCATACTTCAAGACAACGACAAAACTCTTGTTGACAAAGTTGTAGATAAGATTATGGGTAAGCTTATTAAAACTTTCGAAAAGCAATTTGGAGCTGAATTGAGAAGCTAGAGCAAAACAGATTAGTGCTGCGCTGCTAATATACCTAAAGTATTGTTTTTACAACGCTTCGCATTTGCTGTTTTGTTCTTGAAACTAAACAACAAATGCGAAGTAATTAATAAACATAGAGCAAGGCTATTATCTATAATAGCGAAGCAATAAATTTTTACCGCAATACTTATTAACAATTACCACTTTATTATCAACCTGTGTGAATAAATAAATTCTTCTTCACATAGCTAAATATTCATGTCAATATTTATTTTTGCCATATGGAAAATATTCAAACACAAAGAAGAAGCGTAACAGTTTCCGACCCTAATATAGTCACTCTAGCTAAAGGAAAAATTCAACCCCAGGCTGTAGACCTCGAAGAAGCTGTTCTTGGAGCAATGATGATTGACAAAAAAGGATTGGACGAAGTTGTTGACATTTTAACTCCTGATGTTTTCTACAAGCCTGCCCATAAATTAATATTTGAGGCAGTAATGGTATTGTTTGAAGAAACAAAACCAATTGATATATTAACTGTTTCTAACCAATTGAGAACTGTTGGGAAACTCGATGAAGCTGGTGGAGACTATTACTTAGTGCAGCTTTCTCAAAAGGTTTCATCATCGGCACACATTGATTATCATGCACGAATTATTATTCAAAAGAATATTCAACGTGAACTTATTAGAGTTTCTGGCGAAATAATCAGAGATTCTTACGATGAAACAATCGACGTACTTGATTTAATTGATGGAGCAGAGAATAAACTTTTCGAAATCACAAATGGTAACTTCAATAAAGGAGCAGAAACTTCACAAAGCTTAGTTCGCCAAGCTCTTGATAAAATTCAAGAAATGGGTACAAAGGATGGACTTTCAGGCGTTCCTTCAGGCTTCAAAAAAGTTGATCTAGTTACAAATGGTTGGCATCCATCAGATTTAGTTATCATTGCAGCTCGTCCGGGTATGGGTAAAACAGCTTTTGTACTTTCAATGGCAAAAAACATTGCTATTAAGCACAATCTACCTGTTGCAGTATTCTCTTTGGAGATGTCGAATGTTCAGTTAATCACTCGTCTTATATCGAGTGAAACTGGTATTTCTTCTGATAAGCTTAAAAAGGGAAACCTTGAACCACACGAATGGCAACAGCTAAACACTAAGGTTAAGACATTGGAGAATGCTCCGTTATTTATTGATGACACTCCTGCATTATCTATTTTTGATCTTAGAGCAAAGGCTAGACGATTAAAATCTCAGTTCGATATTCAGATATTAATTATTGATTACCTACAGTTGATGACTGCGGGGGGAAATGGAGGAAATAGAGAACAGGAAATTTCAACTATTTCTCGAAACCTTAAAGCAATTGCTAAAGAATTAGAAATTCCAGTTATAGCTCTTTCTCAGTTATCGCGTGCAGTAGAAACTAGGGGAGGAAACAAAAGACCACTCCTTTCGGATTTACGTGAATCTGGAGCTATTGAGCAGGATGCTGATATTGTATCATTTATCTACCGACCAGAATACTACGACATAGCTGAATGGGAAGATGGAACTCCTACTGATGGTCAAGGTGAGCTAATTATTGCTAAGCACCGTAATGGATCTCTTGATGATATTAGACTTAAATTTATTGGTTCACAGATTACATTTACCGATCTCGAAGAAGGTGGAGGTATTGGAGAGTTTGAATCAAGAATGAATCAGGATATTGTACCAGAGAACCCTGAAGGAGCTTTTGGCACACAAGATGAAGATGTGTTTAACCCTTTTGACGATCAAGCACCTTTTTAAAAAATAATCACTATTTGTTGATTAAATATTATAGCTTCGTGATATTGCAATTATTTAATAATTACAATATCACGATTTTTTTTATAACAATGCGAAAAATATTTCTACTCACAATAATCATATTCCTAAGTATTAAGCCCGTATTTGCGAGCTTCTTGCTCATACCAATGGATGAAAATCAAAGAAATCATTTAAAATCTTATGGCATTACATATTGGGCAATTGAACACAATATAGAATCATGGTGGCTCCTCAACTATAAAGGAGGATCTTTTCTAATAAGAAATAACAATGATATAAAAACGGAATGTTCTATTAGAGGGGTATCTTATGAAGAAATAAATGATAGTGAAGCAAATTCGCTTTTAAAAATCATAAAAAGTCCATCGCAAAACATGGATGCCTTAGAACTTAAGAAAGCTCCAAAAATTGCAGTTTATTCGCCAAAAGGGAATATGCCTTGGGATGACGCAGTAACTATGGTACTTTCATATTCTGGAATTCCATATGATGTAATCTACGATGA
>JAGLEB010000169.1 GCA_023145275.1 Flavobacteriales bacterium
AGTCTATCTCTAATTTCTCCACCAGCACCAGTTGCAGCACCGTTGAAAGGCTCTACCGTTGTTGGGAAGTTATGTGTTTCTGCTTTTAAAGAAATTACCGATTTAATCTCTTTAGTTTCAAAGAAATCTGGTTTGTCGTGAGATTTAGGTGCAAATTGCTCCATCATCGGACCTTCTACAAACGATACGTTATCTTTGTAAGCCGATACTATTTTATTAGGGTTTTCAGAAGAAGTATTTCTAATCATTCTGAAAAGAGATTCTGGCATTTCCTCACCATCAATCACAAATGTTCCGTTGAAAATTTTGTGACGACAGTGCTCAGAGTTTACCTGAGAGAACCCGAATACTTCAGAATCGGTAAGCTCACGGTTTAGCTTTTTAGCCAAGCCTTCGAGGTATCCTACTTCATCATCGTTAAGTGCCAACCCTTCAACATTGTTGTAGTCGGCTATGTTTTTAATATTAATAATTGGCTCCGGATCGTGCTCAATTGTATATGTTTTCTGGTTCAATCCTTTATACATTGCTTGTAACATCGGATCAAAACCTTCACTTTCGTTTCCTGCTAAGAAAAACTCCTCTATACGCAAAATGCACTCGATACCCATATTTTGGGTAATTTCAACGGCATTTGTACTCCAAGGTGTTATCATTTCGCGACGTGGCCCTATAAAAACGCCTTCAACGTCTTGCGCATCTACTTTCTCGGCTTCACCGAATAACCATCCGAGTTTTTCAACATCGTCGTTTTGTATATCATTGTTCGAATCAACTACGTAATATTGATTCACTTGTCCTTTGAAAAATAATAACATCTTGCGATTTATTTAGCATTGTTTAACAAGCGGCAAAAGTAAAAAAAATACTCGAATATATGATAGACTATATCATCATATTGATGCATATAAATTTTAACATCATTCCAAATAATAATTAAGTAAAATCTATCGTAATCATATTAAAAAAAAATGTTTTTCATCAACAGGAACACAATTACACTAGCAATCATTACATACTCAATCAGTATAAGCTAAAAAAAAATGTCAACTATCAAAAAATGATGCACTTGCATGATTATAGTCATATTTTATTTTCATTAAAAAAAATATATTTATAGAAGAATTACGTCTTATTAACTTGTTAGTCAATTTTATGGGGGTCTTTATTCCACTTCGTATTAATACTAGACATCAGCCAACCTTTTCTACTGATGTTTTTTTATTGCCCATTTTTTTGGCTTACATCAGTATTCAATCTTTAATTTCTTATTTTTATGAAAGAATATAGCGCTAAAAACATCAAAAACATTGTTCTCATTGGCGGTAGTAAAACAGGGAAAACAACCTTGGCTGAAACTATGGTCTTTGAGGCGGGCTTACTAAAACGTCGTGGTACAGTCGAAGAGGGTACAACCGTTTCAGACTATCACGACATCGAAAAAGAAAGAGGAAACTCAGTTTACGCAACATCACTTCACACGGAGTGGCGAGACTACAAAATTAACATTATTGACACCCCAGGATTATACGATTTTATTGGTGAAACTGTTTCATCAATGCGTGTATCCGACACCTGTGTGATGCTTATGAGTGCCCAACATGGTTACGAAGTTTCGAATGACAACCTGTGGGAGTATGTTCATCAATTTCAGAAGCCAGTAATCATGGCTATTAACCAAATGGATAATGCTCAAGCCGATTTTGACACAGCATGGGAATCAATAAAAAGAAAATTTGGTTCAAAGTCCGTATTAATGCAATACCCTTATAATCAAGGCGAAAAATTTGATTCTATTATTGATCTACTTAAAATGACCATGTATAAATTTGGTCCAGATGGTGGTAAACCTGAGAAATTACCTATTCCAAAAGAAGAAATAGACAAAGCAAACGAACTCCATAACGAACTTGTGGAAAAGGCTGCTGAAAATGACGAAGACTTAATGGAGCTTTATTTCGACAAAGGAAATCTAGATGAAGACGAGTTGAGAAAAGGAATTAAAATAGGTATGATGAAACACGACCTATTTCCAACTTTCGTAATGTCTGCTAAAAAGAATATGGGCTCTGGTAGAATGATGGGCTTTATTGATAATGTTGCTCCATCTGCTGTAGATGTAGACACTACTCCAACAGCTTCAGGAGATATTGTAGCAAACGATCCTAACAAAAAGACTTCACTATTCGTTTTCAAAACTTTAGTCGAACCATTTTTAGGAAAAGTAAACTTCTTCAAAGTAGAAGAAGGTACTCTAAAAGTTGGTCAAATACTTGAAAACGCACAAACAGAAACTTCAGAAACTGTTAACAGGCTGTATCTAATAGATGGAAGTGACCGTAAAGAGGTTGACGAAGTAAAATGTGGTGACATTGCAGCAATGGTAAAGCTTAAAGACACACAAACTTGCCACACTCTAAAAGACAAAGAGTCTAAAATGATTTTTTCTCCTTTAGAATTTCCTTCTCCGCTAGTACGTAAAGCGATAAAAGCGATAAATGAAGCTGAGGAAGAAAAAATGGTAGATGCTTTAAAAGATATTCACTCTGAAGATCCTACCTTCCTGTTCGAATACGCAAAAGAATTAAAGCAACTATTAGTACACGGCCAAGGAGAACTACACCTAAATACCGTTCTGTGGAAATTAAAGAATACTTTTAATATTGAAGCTGAATATTTCAGGCCAAAAATTGCATATCGAGAAACTATTCAAAAATCTGCTAAATCTACCTATAAACACAAAAAGCAAAGTGGTGGAGCTGGTCAGTTTGGTGAAGTTTATATGGAAATTGAGCCTTACTATGAGGGTATGCCTAAACCAACGGGATATAGCTTAAGAGGTGTTGAAGAAGTTGAACTTCCATGGGGAGGAAAATTAGTATTTTACAATTGTATAGTTGGTGGTGTTATTGACACCAGATATATTCCTGCAATTATGAAAGGAGTCATGGAAAAGATGGAACAAGGTCCAGTCACAGACTCTTACGTTAGAGATGTTAGGGTAATAGTGTACGATGGGAAAATGCATCCTGTTGATTCTAATGATATTTCGTTTAAGATTGCTGGAGCACACGCATTCAAAGAAGCTTTCCACAATGCGAATCCAAAAATCCTGGAACCAATACACGAATTACATATAAAAGTTCCTGAAGAATTAATGGGTGAGGTTATGACTGACCTTCAATCTAGAAGAGCGATGGTACAGGGGATGGATTCAAAAAATCACTATTCGCTAATTACTGCTAATATTCCTTTAACTGAATTGTATGACTACTCTACATCGTTGAGGTCTATTACTCAAGGAAGAGCTAGTTTTTCTCACAAGTTTTTAGATTATGAAGCGGTACCTCGTAACATTCAAGATGAATTAGCAAAAAAATCTAAGGAAGCTGTTGAATCGTAGATCTATTACTTATTGTTATTAATGTCCGATTATTTAGTTAATCGGACATTTTTTTGTCCAAAACTATATTCATTATTTTTTCGAGCCGTATTCTACAAACGCTAAATAAGTAATTAACTCTAGTTTCGCACTTAAGAACGACATCTGATAATCAACACTATAAATAATAAATAGGACTATGAGCGGTC
>JAGLEB010000017.1 GCA_023145275.1 Flavobacteriales bacterium
TGACGATGTACTAATTTTGTGAGTTTTATAAAATGAGAACACCTCATTTCTTACAAGCACTACAAACGACATAGACGCAAAAAAAAACAATACTTATATTTCAAAAGCAGTTTTCAGAACAGCACTTAAACTCTCTTGACAGAAATAATTTTAGCGGGGCAATTATCTTGTGCTAGTATATTTTCATCATAAATTGACTCATCGTAAGTTTTCAAAGTATGAAAGCCCTTTTTTTCTATAGAATGCAGGAGCACAACTTTACCATCTTTTCCAGACATTGCCCATTGATTTGGAGCATTCTCTACACAGTAATTGCAGCCTATGCACTTGTTTCTTTGAAGTGTAATTATTACCATTATTCTTTAATCACCTATTACTTATAATACTATTTTTCGATAAGCTTCTTTTGAGCAAATTCTGTTTTTTCAATTTTATATAATCTATCAGAAGGTCTAATCCTGAATGGTAGAGGTATTGTAATAATGTCAGTCCTCTTGCATTCATCAGATTTCACATCGTTCGCCATCATTGATTCTAAAACAAACTCTTGTGCTCCTGTTGTAGGGCCAGTGATCAGTAAATGATCACCAACTTTCATTCCATGAGCTTCAATCAAGAATTCTCCAATCTGTGGTTTTGGATAATAATGACGGCCTTTCCCTATATAAGTCTTTTTTTGTGTGGCCTGACTACCAGAAGTACTACTCCACTCACCAAGCTCTTTACCATATAAATAACCTCCCCAGAAATCACGATTATAAACTGTTCTTAGAGATTCCATCCAATCAGCTACTTTCTCATCACTAAATGTTCCATCATAATAAGCATCAATAGCTTCACGATAGTTCTTAATTACCGTAGCGACATATTCAGGGGCACGGCCTCTACCTTCAATTTTTAGAACTTTTGCACCTGTCTCAATTAATTCGTCTAAAAAATTAATTACAGCCAAATCTTTTGGCGACATAATGTATTCGTTCTCTATTTTTAGGATATTACCTGTTTCTAGATCTTTTACTTCATAGGCTCTACGACATTCTTGCTTACAGGCTCCGCGATTTGCCGATGAATTTTGTGCATGCAAACTCAAATAACATTTCCCCGAGGTCGCCATACACAAGGCACCATGACCAAATATTTCAACCTCAATCAAGTTTCCCGAAGGACCGCGAACATCATCGCGTTTTATACCATCTACAATAAATTTTACTTGTCGCAAACTCAACTCTCTAGCCATTACCATAGTATCGGCAAAATGAGAATAAAATTTTACAGTTTCGAGGTTAGTAATATTCAATTGTGTTGAAATATGTATTTCTACTCCTATAGATTTAGCATAAGAAATAACTGCTTGATCCATCGCTATCACAGCTGTAATATTAGCCTCTTTTGCTCTGTCCAAAAGGCTCTTAATCACTCTAAGGTCATGATCAAAAATAATTGTATTTAGAGTTAGATAGGTACGGACTCCCTTAGCTTCACAACGATCAACTATCTCTTCTAAATCGTCCATTGTGAAATTTACAGTGGCTCTCGCACGCATATTTAACTGCTCAACACCAAAGTAAATTGAATCTGCTCCATTATCTAATGCAGCCTGCATAGAGTCAAAATCTCCCGCTGGCGCCATTAATTCTATCTTATTATCTTTTGTCATAATCCTGAAAACTAATATTCTACCCTCCAAAAAGGCGTGCAAATGTAAGCATTTATCTTTAAAACAAACCTAGAGGGATACAATGCAAAGTTTATAATACTATAAAATAATTCTATATCCACACTTTATAGTGACTAAAAGAAATCTCACATATAATATCATGACAGTATAGAGAAGTTATGTTTAGCCAAGATATTACTATCTCATCCTCTAAATATTAAGAAAGATAATTTAGCTAAGTGCAATTTATATGGTCGCAAATAATTCTATTAAGATAAGATGAAAGACATAACCCCAAATAATAAAATACAACCTGGATATCCGATCTTCTCCAGTAAATTATTAACTTTATGGAATGAAGTATCCAGCTAATCAAATTGAATTTG
>JAGLEB010000170.1 GCA_023145275.1 Flavobacteriales bacterium
CCAAAGCTAGAACCCGCTCTGTTTGGCTTTACCATACAAGGCAATCCGACAGCTTTTATAATGTCTTCCTTGTTAAATGGCATAGACTCAGTTAGGAATGCAGATCTTGCAGCGATTATGCCGTGTGATTTAGCAACGGAAATACACTCTCTTTTATTAAAAGTCAATGCCGATTCAAAATGCATGCAAGTATTGTGTGGCAGATTTAATAGTTCGAAATAAGCACTTAGTTTTCCATCTTCTCCAGGACTGCCGTGGATAGAATTGTAAACAACATCGAATACAGTTTTCTTTCCTTTTACAGTAATACTGAAATCATTTTTGTCGATTTCGTGCTGATTACCGTCAATATCGGCATACCACTTGTCTTGTTCGATAATAACTTTATATGAGTCAAATTTTTCTTTTGGTAAGTTATTAAAAACAACATTCCCACTTCTTTTAGAAATTTCAGCTTCAGTGGAATATCCGCCCATTACAATTGCAACTTTTTTTTTCATCTATAGAGTATAAAAACTTTTTGTGTAAAAAAACTTAATGTATTATATTTCAGCCTATTTAAAATAAGCTATATACTAGTTGATAGTTAATTAAATATCACTGAAATGTAATTACTTTTTCTGAATTAACAAATATACAAAAGGCATTGTTGAACTAATTATTATATTTGCAGATTAAAGTGATAGAAAACCTAAAAATTAAAGTTTTTATTAGAATGAATTTATTTAAGTTTATATTTAGCAAGTGGTTTGTTATTAATGTGTTAGTGGGTATTGTGGTTGCGGTTTTTGGATTGTACACAATTATTGGACTATTAGACGAAGTTACATTACATGATCAAACAATTACAGTACCTGATTTATCCAAAAAGTCTCTAACAGAGGTGAAAGAGGAATTAGATCTGATTAAATTAGATTTTAAAGTAATAGATTCTTCTGCATATTCATCAAAGTATCCGAAGAATTCAGTTGTAAAACAAGATCCTAAAAAGGGAATTGATGTTAAAGAAGGAAGAGTAATTTATTTAACTGTAAATCCTAGCTCTTATAGATCGGTTCAAGTACCATATCTTGTAGGGAAGTCTAGTAGGCAAGCTGTGTCGTATTTGAGAACAGTTGGGTTTAAGATTGGGAAGTTTGAATACCGCCCTGATATTGGAAAGAATGTTGTGTTAGATTTAAAATATAATGGAGCAGTATTGGATTCTATTTCTAGTCTTCCTAGAAGGTCAAAGATAGATATAGTACTAGGAGATGGAAAAAAAGGTGAAAAAACAATGCTTCCAAACTTAGTTGGAGTTAATTATGATGATGCGAGAGCAAAGCTTATAGAATTGTCTTTAAATCTTGGGAATGTCAGCTATGATGGAGAAAAAGTAGATGATGCTAACTATTTTATATATAGACAGTATCCAAATTATGTAGCAGGGAGTAAGTTGAAAATGGGGACTAGTATTCAATTATGGGTTTCTCCTGATCCTTTAAAATGGAAGAGTTTAGCTACTGATTCCTTAGTAATAGAATAGATTTGTTTTTATGTGTAGTTCTAGTAAATTGAATAAAGTGATATGGAAAATATAGAAGAAAGATTAGAGAATGGAGAGTTGCACGAGCACTATAGCTTTGTTGCAGATAAAGGGCAAGAGCCACTAAGAGTTGATAAATATTTGATGAATTTTATCGAAAATGCTACTAGAAATAAAATTCAAAATGCAGCAAAAGCAGGTAATATTTTGGTTAACGGACAAGAAGTTAAACCTAATTATCGTGTTAAAGCCGGCGATGATGTTAAGGTAGTTTTAGCTTATCCTCCGCGTGATGGAACAGTAATTCCCGAAGATTTACCTTTAGATATTGTTTATGAAGACGACGATGTAATTGTTGTAAACAAAGATCAAGGAATGGTGGTTCATCCAGGCCATGGTAATTATAGTGGAACATTGGTAAATGCGTTAAGTTTTCATTTTGAGAACTTACCTGATAATAGTCAAAATCTTGATAGACCAGGATTGGTTCATAGAATTGATAAGGGAACAAGTGGCTTATTAGTTGTTGCAAAAACCGAATTTGCAATGGCTCACTTGGCAAAGCAATTCTTTAATAAAACTACCGAACGAGAGTATATAGCACTAGTTTGGGGTGACGTAGAGGAAGAAGAGGGAACGATAGAGGGACATATTGGAAGAAGCGCTAAGAATCGAATGCAAATGGCTGTTTATCCTGAAGGAGATGTTGGAAAGGAAGCTATTACTCATTATAAAGTAATAGAACGTTTGGGGTATATTACTATGGTTTCGTGTAGGCTAGAAACTGGAAGAACCCATCAAATTAGAGCTCACTTTAGATATATTGGACATACATTGTTTAACGATGAGAGATATGGTGGAGAAAAAATATTAAAAGGAACAACTTTTACAAATTATAGGCAATTTGTGAATAATTGTTTTCAATTGCTGCCTCGTCAAGCTCTTCATGCTCGTACATTAGGTTTTGTGCATCCTAGAACAAATGAGTTTATGAGATTTGAAGCTGCAATTCCTGATGATATTCAGGCAGTAGTTGAAAAATGGAGAGTATATTCTAGTAATAGAGCAATAGAAGAGGATTAAGTCATTCAATTTGTTTTAATTTATATTATTGGCACTATATTTGTTTAAGAAAATATAAATTGCTTTTAATCTAAACTTTATTATTAGCTATTAAAAATGAGTTAAACTTTAATTTAAAATATTGATATGAAAAAAATTGTTCGAATAGCATTTATGAGTATTGCTGCTCTATCTCTTGTTTTTGTTGCTAGTTGCGGAAGTAAGAAGAGTACAAAAACTGTTTATGAACCAGGTCCAACTCCTGATGGAGAAGTAGAAGTAAGTCTTCCATGTACGGGTCCACAGTTTTTCTCGACAGACAAAGTGTTTAGAGGTACTGCTTCTGGCGAAAGTTTAGATCAAATGACTGCTAGAAAAAAAGCATTGTCTAATGCTAGAGCTCAGATGGCAACAGATATAAATTCGGTAATGCAAGTTGTTGGAGATAATTACATAAAGTCATCTGAAGTAAATAATAAAGAAGAAGTGCTTGAGCGTTTTGAGCAAAACTCGCGTACTATTGTTAACCAAAAGTTGAGAGGAGTAAGACAGATTTGCGAAAAAGCTACAAAAGTTAAAGAGACAGGTAAGTATAAGTACTACGTCGCAATTGAGCTTTCGGGAGCTGAATTAGTTGATGCATATAATGAAACTCTTTCAAAAGACGAAAGTTTAAAAACAGATTATAATTACGAGAAGTTCAAAAAAACCTTTGATAAGGAAATGGATAATTTTACAAATGGTAGATAATCTATAAAATACTTTTAGAGAATATTAGTACATTTGTAATAATTGAAAAATAAATATTATGGCTAGTAAAAGAATATTAAAGAAGAATGTAAATTACCTATTCGGAGATTTAATTGATGAGTGTTATCTGTGGATGCTTGTAAATCCTGAGAAAGACGATAAAAAAGCTACAGCTATTGTAGATGAAGCTGTAGAGTTTTACGATGATGTAATGGAGAAGGTTAACAGTAAAGACCTAGACAACGCTAAAAAATATTTTGGCTTGTTGAATAGGGAAGTAGAAGATAAGGCAAAAGAATTAGTAGTGAAGATTAACACATTGTAATTCTCCTTTTTATTATAATAGCTCCCCGTCAGCCTCTGGTTTCGGGGAGTTTTTAGTTTAAATGTATGTTTGGAAAAATAGTTAAAGTTGGGGTTGTGCTAGTTTTTCTATCGATAGAACTCTTTGCTGGTAAAATTGATAGAGCTTATGAAGCTTTAAGTGTCTATGATTATTTTAAGGCCAAATCGTTATTTGAAGAGTTATTGGATAAAGAACCAGTTGCTGCAAATTATGGTCTTGGCATTATTATGTATAGAAATGATAATCCTTTTCATAATCTAGATCAAGCTTATATTCATGTTGGAGATGCAGAGCGAAACTTTAAGAGTGTTAGTGATGGAGATAAAGAAGATCTTTTAGAATTATCTATAGATTCGGTTAGTATATTTAAGCTAAAAAATGATATAGTCTTAGAATATTGGAAAAAAATTAATGGTAAAAAGGATATAGAAGAGTTGAACTTGTTTATTGAAGAATATCCATTCTATATAGATATTAATGATGTAATAATGTATCGAGATTCTATTGCTTTTGAACGAGCAGATTCGATTGCTACATTTCAAAGTTACCGAGAATATTATACATCTTATCCTGAATCGTCTAGAGCAGGTGAGGCTAAAAGAGAGTATGAAGGTATGCTTTATGACGAGAAAACTTCTGACGGTTTAATTCATAGTTTTATTGATTTTATAACTATTTACCCAGAAAATTCATTTGTATTGGATGCTCAAAAAGAGGTTTATGAGTTGTCAACTACAACTTACACGATAGAGAGCTATAAGAAGTTTATCAATAAGTTTCCTAAGAGTCCTTATGTTTCCGAAGCTTGGAAAAATTTGTTTGCACTGTCATTTACAGACTTTAGCGATGAAGAATTTAATGATTTCACTAAAAATAATAGT
>JAGLEB010000171.1 GCA_023145275.1 Flavobacteriales bacterium
CCCCAAGTTCTTATATCTTGAAAAGACACTTTAAACTTCATTGACTCCATTTTATAGTCAACATTTATTCTAGTTCGTTGAGAAATAAAATCATTAGACTTGCCATCCTCATTTTGAAGAGTTTTGTACCCATTTTGATACTCTGGACGAGGTCTTACTTCTCCTGATAACTTTAATTGCCCATATGACTGTTGGGTAAAACCAAGAAATAAAAATACTAGTAGGGATACATAGTAAGCTTGCTTCATATCGATATTGTGTTATAATTGTTACACTGCAAAAATGAATCTAAAAAACATATTTTTTTATGACCAAAATCATAAAAGACAATAATGTCTTAATATATTCTTAAGTTTCATAAAGTTAACATATCAATAACATAAACAAAAGTAAAAACTCGACTATTAACAAGCTATATATCAGAAGAATGACTATTGACAAAACATAAACTACCTCAAGGTAGAATATATATCTCAGAATTGATATAATAGTAGGGATCTATAAAATAAAATCAGAAAAAAAATTCTAGATAACTCAAACAGTTCCTTCTTTTTTTCGACTTAATGTTAGAAGTTTAGCCTGATGCTTTAAATTCCAAATACTTGCGTTAAGTTCAAAGCCAATCAATAGAATAATTGAATTAATATAAATCCAAATCATAATAACCAATAAAGTACCAATAGAACCATACAATTTATTGTATTGACCGAAGTGGGTAATATAAAGACCAAATAAATAAGATACTACAACTATAAGAATAGTAGTAAGAAAAGCCCCTGGAGAAATAAATTTCCAGTTTTGATTATTTTTAGGACCGTAGTAGAAAATAAGAGAGACAGAGAAAAACAAAACTCCCAGAGTAATTAAAGACCTACCTATTTCAATCATTAAAGGCACATGATTTTTAAGATAATCTATTGAATCAAAACTATGCAATAACACTTCAGAACCAATAATAACACCAACAGAAAACATCAACAACAAAACAAGCATAAAGGTTAACGATAAAGAGATTAAATACTGACTCACTACACCTCTCAACTCCATTGCATAATAATCTGATCTTGTGGTAAGCCCAGATATTACCGCATTTACACCGTTTGTTGTTAAAATTGCAGCCATAATAAAACCTACTGATAGTAAATTACCATGACGTATATTTATAATATCATTAATTGTAGAATCTACCGCCCTGAAAGTATCTGCGGGCAAGATATTCCTTAATGTTGAAAAAAGGTAGTCCTGAAATCCATCAATCGGGATGAAAGGAATTAATGCAAGTATAAATAAAGTGAATGGGAACACTGCCATAAAAAAGCTAAAAGCAATAGAGCTAGCTCTTGCAGGAATTGTCCCATTTAATATACCAACAGTGTACAACTTCAAGAAATCATAGACAGACAGTCCTTCGAGACCTGGTATCTTCATTCTTTTTAGATACACGAAAAACACTCGAACAAACCTTAAATTTGATATAGATTTACCTACTGACATTGAATAATATTAATCCTTATTTTAGAAGTTTAATTTAACATAAAAAAACTAAACATTCCTTATTTTTTTGAGTTAAATAGCCTTCAAGCTAAGATCCATTGAAGACACTGAATGGGTTAATGCTCCAATTGAGATAAAATCAACTCCACATTCTGCATAATTTCTCAAAGTTTTCTCAGTAATACCGCCAGAAGACTCAGTCTCGAACTTATCTCCTATTAATTTTACAGCTGTTCTTGTATCATCATAAGAAAAATTATCAAGCATTATTCTATGAACTCCCCCTACTTCCATTATTTCTTTAACTTCACCTAAGTCCCTTGCTTCAACTTCAATTCTTAAATCTAAATTATTAACTTCTAGATATTCTATAGTTTTATTTATTGCTTTTGTTATTCCTCCAGCAAAATCTAGGTGGTTGTCTTTAAGCATCACCATATCATAAAGCCCAAAACGGTGATTTTCTCCTCCACCAATTTTCACAGCCCACTTTTCTAATGCTCTTATCCCAGGAGTAGTTTTACGAGTATCTAGAATTTTTGTTTTTAATCCTTTTACTATATCAACATAGAAATCAGTTTTTGTAGCAACGGCGCTCATGCGTTGCATAATATTTAAGACTAATCTCTCGGCTTTTAAAATTGACAAGGAAGAACCTTCTACATGAAAAACAATATCTCCAATTTTTACTGAAGCACCATCATCAATAAATGTTTCTATTTTGAGGTTTGGATCTACATAATCAAACACTTTTTTGGCTGCATCAACACCAGCTATAATACCATCTTCTTTAACTAAAAGTTTAGCTTTTCCAACTGCAACACTTGGAACACAAGATAATGAAGAATGATCTCCATCTCCAAGGTCCTCTCTCATTGCATTTTTAATAATTATGTCTAATTCTTGTTGTAAGTCCATTACTCAAATTTTAATTTAGTAATACAAAAGTATCACTAAATTAAAAACTATTCTACTTGTTTGAAACAAAAAAACCTTTGAAAAGATATAAGCATATCAATTCAAAGGTTTTACAAAAAAAAATATTTACTTTCTCTAATTATCTATCAAAATAGGCTTATCCTTTATATCTTCATAGAATTTTGCAAAAGTCACATACATATATGGTATTAACCAAAGTAGTGGAATAAATGCAAGTAGAGCACTAAGGATCATTAATACAAAAAATAATAACAGCAATAAAAAATATTTCATCTTGTATCCATTCATCATTGCCATACTTTTATCTATCGCCTCCATAGCTTTTAATTCAGGTTCATCATTCATTATGAAGAAAGTCATAGAATAAGATATTCCCTTAATAATACCAGGAACAATTAGCAACAAAAGCCACAACATAGTAAATACAGATATTAACAGGTATGCTAAAAAGGTATTGACAAAATTTTTAAAACCATCAAATAGCATTTCCAATTCAACTTTATAACCTCTAGAGTATGCTAATGATACTTTTGCCATACCAAAAGACAAAGGACCACCTATAATAAGGGCTATTACACCACCTTTACCCTCTTCTACCGTACCTCCTATAGACATAAACAATCCCCAAACAAAGAAAATTAGTATTGCCATTACCCAATTTCCCTTTAGCGATTCTAATGCCTGTTTTCTTAGAATAGAATTTTCTGTTCCCATATTACCTATATTTTGATTTAAAAGATTTCATTTTACAATTGACTCTAAACAAATATATATATTTTTGCATAAACAAAAATACTATATTTTGAAAATAAAATTACTTGTTGTTGGCAAAACTGATGATAAACGCATACAGTCATTAATTGATGACTACACTAACAGGCTGAAACATTACATTCCTTTCGAACTTGAAATTATACCTGATATTAAGAATGTGAAAAAATTGTCTATGGAACAACAGAAAACTAAGGAAGGCGAGTTAATCCTCTCTAAAGCTTCGCCAGCAGATAGATTGATTTTATTAGACGAAAAAGGAAAAGAATTTTCGTCGATGAATTTCTCTAAATACATTCAGAAACATATGAATAGCGGTGTAAAGCAAGTTATCTTTGTTGTTGGCGGCCCTTATGGTTTTTCAAAAGATGTTTACAGCAAATCTCAAGGTAAAATTTCTTTATCACAAATGACTTTCTCGCATCAGATGATTAGATTGTTTTTTACTGAGCAGATTTACAGAGCTTTCACTATATTAAAAAATGAGCCTTACCACCATGAATAATTCAAAATTTCCATCTTTTAGTTCAAGCTTAATAATTTTTATTGCATTATTTGCTTTTACCATTATACTAGGAATTCCTTTAATGATTTACTCTGAGTTCTACTCTTTTTTCAATAAAGACATTGCTACTTCTTTTACATATGCAATTTCTATGTTAGCTACAATATTTCTAACATATAGAATAATAATAAAGAGGGAAAAAAGTTTTGGCATATTTGACTCCGAAGATTCAGTCATTCTGAATTTTTCTCTTGGGAAAGCTAAAAAATACATTTATATAATTCTCTTGGCATTTGTTATGATGTTATGGGTAGATTTTTTCGCCTCATTAATTCCAATGCCCGAGTGGATAATGAAAATATTCGAAGAAGCACTAAATCTCTCCATTCCAAATATTATTACAATAGCAATTCTAGCGCCTATTTTAGAAGAAATTCTAGTAAGAGGACTAGTTTTAAGGGGCTATCTTAAGAATTATTCACCTAAAAAGGCGATAATACTTTCTGCAGTATTCTTTGGATTGATTCACCTAAACCCTTGGCAATTTATTGCAGGATTTATCAGCGGTTTACTTTTGGGGTATATTTACTACAAGACTAGATCACTAGCTCCATCAATATTAATACATTTCATAAACAACTCATTAACAATAGTGTTTGCCATATATTACCCAGAAAGCGATGCCTCATTTATTGAATTATTTGGAGATACAAGCTACTATATAATTCTAATTTCTAGCTTAGCATTAGGATATGTGATTCTGAATAAACTAAATTTGGAGCTTAATAAGGAGTATAAAACTAGCAATGATAAACTTTTTGACCAAAAAATATAACAGTAATAAATTATGAAAATTGTAATAGCGACTAATAACAAAAATAAATTTCAAGAAATTAGAGAGCTACTTCCTGATAGCATCGAACTTGTAACATTAAGCGATATTGGATGTTTAGAAGACATCCCTGAAACTGCTGATACTCTAGAAGGAAATGCTGCCCAGAAAACAGCATTTGTATTAGACAACTATGCATATGACTGTTTTGCTGATGATACGGGGCTTGAGGTTGATGCCTTAAATGGAGCTCCTGGAGTATACTCGGCACGATACGCTGGCGAAAAAGTTACTTATGACGACAACGTTAATAAAATGTTGAAGGAAATGAAAGGAAAAGAAGATAGATGTGCACAGTTTAGAACTGTAATTTCTCTGAAAATAGATGGAATGGAGTACTTTTTCGAAGGGTCATGTGAAGGTGAAATCACCGAAGAAAAACACGGGGAAGGTGGCTTTGGTTATGATCCAATTTTTAAACCTAAGGGTTATGATATCACTTTTTCTGAAATGAGCTTAGATGAAAAAGGAAAAATTAGCCACAGAGGGTTAGCAGTAGCAAAACTAGTTGAATTTTTAGAAGAATATTCTGAGGCTATGTAGTTTTCCTATATAAACGAAAAAGCTTATATTGTATCAACAACAAATCGTAATCAGAAATTATTTATGAAAAAACATTTACTTACACTTATTGTATTAGTACTAACAGGTCCACTGCTTATTGCACAAAGTATTAATCAAGATAAAATTGTAAAAAAGACAGGGGATATCATAAACTGTAAAGTGAGGAATATTGGTACTGAGAGTATCAGATATATTTTTGAAGAGAAGCCCGATTTAAGTCTCGAAATAGATGTATATAAAATAAAAAAGATAATTCTAGAAGAGGGAAAAGAGTTAGATTTTGCCAAGAACAACTTCGAAGATAAGGAAAACTATGGTAGTGATAGCAAAAATGCTTTTAAGATAGACTTCCTATCACCACTATATGGCTATACTGAAATTGCTTACGAACGGAGCATTAAACCAGGACAAAGTGCAGAAATTGCACTAGGAATAATTGGTTGGGGAAAAGATCTGGCGGGAGACTCACCTTCTGGTGCTTTTGTAAAACTTGGCTATAAATTTATGAGAACGCCTGATTACTATATCAACAAATTGAAATATGCTCATATACTCAAAGGAGCTTATGTAATGCCTGAGTTAGCATTTAGAAGTCACAGTCAGGATAAAAATGATGCTGAAAGAATCAACATAAAAAGTATTGCTTTCAATATCAAGGTGGGTAAACAGTCTATTTTTACAGATACTTTTCTAATTGATTGGTATATAGGTGCGGGATATGGGTATTCCGACAACCACGACGAATACAGTGGACACTACGGTTTTATTACGGGTACTGATGGTTTTCCAATTTCATTTACTGCAGGACTGAGACTAGGGTTAGTTTTTGGAAAATAAAAAAATAGCCACTGATTCTATTACGAATTAGCGGCTAAATTGTGTATAGCTTTCTCTACTTAATCCCTCATAGAAAACTATCTATCCTTTATGTTTACGTATAAGAAACTTCAAGGTCGATATGAGTGAAGAGCTTGGTATTTTATTATATAAACTACTTAGCTACATTAATCTCTTGCATAAATAAGCCAGATAATTTCATAAGCTGCATCTCGGCAACCTTTGCTGTATATTTTGCTTGATTATATCTATTTATTGAATCCTCTAAATCAACCTGAGCCTTCCTGAAATCAATAGAATTAATCTGACCTAAAGCAAATTGGTCTTTAGAATATGAAAAGTTAAGTTTATTAGTTTTCATATTATTCTGTTCTACCTCCATTATGAAAAGAGAATTCTTGTAATTTACATAAGCATTAGACACTTCTCTTTCTAAATTTCTCAATTGACTATTTGCTTTCTCCTGTGCATTTAGTTCTACAATCTTTGCATTTTGAACTTGCGTATGAGTTCTACCTCCATCAAACACATCCCAATTCAGTGAAGCGTTTGCATTATATCCAGTGGCTTCACTATGTAGTGCAAAACCACCATCACTATCTGTTGAGCTTCCTGAATAGCCCCCCTTTAAATCAATCTTGGGAATAAATCCTGAGCGTTTTGATTTCTTATCTAAAGAGGCAATACCAATATTTTGCTGCGAAATAAGGTAATCAACATTCTGGTCTAAAGCCATTTCCATCATTTTATCCTCGACAATATCCTGACTAAACAATACTAGTGTATCAACCTCAAAAGGAGTTCTCACATCTCTTGCCAATATTACATTCAGATCTCTACGAGAAACCAACAATTCTCTATTAGTAGTAATGTAATTAACGCTATCGTTATTTTTATCTACCTCAGCTCTCAATACATCTAGTTTTGAAGCCTGACCATAATCAAACTGAGTTTTGGTTAGATTCATTCTTTTGTTAGATATCTCTAGTGTCCTATTCAAGTTCTCTAACTTTGAAGAAAGCCTAGCAACTTCATAATAAGACCCTATAAGTTTCATAAGAGTATTTTCAACAGTAGCTCTTCCTTCTAACTCAGACAAAGTATAGCTTGCTTTGAATTTCTTATAATTATAATATCTCCCCATACCATCAAAAAGGCGATAATTTAAGGTGACTCCGTAATTGTAAGATTCTGTTTCAGCATTATCAACATCTCTAACAACACCATTCCCCAAATCCATGTAGCTATCTTCATTTTTATATGTCGCACCTCCATTCGCATTCAATGATGGCAAGTAGCCTGAATTCATTAATCCAGCATTATTCTCTGCTATTTTAAGGTTGTTCTTTGCTATCTTAATATCGTAATTATCCTTCATTGCGATATTCACAGCATCCATAACTCCTAACTGTTCCTGTGCTTGAGAGAGCAGCGGAAACAAAATAATTATAAATATTAATTTAAAATTGCTCTTCTGCATCTTTCTCAGATTTTAATTCTTTTATAGCTCTTTCTACTTGCTCTGGCTCCACCCATTCGCCTTCCCAAATCCAATGAATTGTTCTCTTCAAACTATTAAATGACTTAATAGATACAGGCAACAATAACAAGGTAAGAACAGTTGCAAATGCAATACCGTAAGCTATTGATATAGCCATAGGAATAAGAAACTGAGCTTGCAAACTCTTTTCAAAATAAATAAGAGGAGCTAATCCAGCAACAGTTGTTAACGAAGTTAAAAATATTGGTCTAAACCTCGAGAATCCCGCTTGAATAATTGCATCATCAAATTTCATTCCTTCTTTCAAGTAGCTATTCAATTTACTAACAAATACTAAGGAATCGTTAACTAAAATCCCTATTAAAGCAATAATCCCAAGAGCAGAAAGTATGTTTATTTGCATGCCATGTAACCAATGTCCCCAAATTACACCAATTGCACTAAAAGGAATTAACAACATAATTAAGGTTGTTTGTCCGAAAGAACGGAAAGTAAAAGTAATAACTGCAAAAATCAAGAAAAATACTACTGACAAAACAATCTTTGCAGATTTTTGAGTTTTCTCAGCTTCCCTGTTCTGTCCTTCATACTTAACCGAAACAGATGGATATTTAGCTAATATTTCTGGAACAAGATTCGTAGATACTTCTGCCATCATATCTGTAGCCGAGGTACTTTCGTCCATCAAATCTGCCTCAACTTTCACTTCACGATTACCATCTAAATGGCTAATATCTACAATTCCTCTTTCTATTTCATAGGAAGCAATCTCACCGAATGGAATTTTATCTCCACTAGCTGTCGTTATGCGCATATCGTCTAAGTTAGAAATTGATGTACGATAATTTTCATCATATCTCACCCAAATCTTAACCTGATCGCGCCCACGCTGCAAGCGCTGAACTTCTTTTCCAAAGAAACCACTTCTAACTTGGCCCAAAACATCTTGAAGAGATAATCCCATCAAATATGCCTTCTCTTTGAGTTTTACATTAATTTCCTTAATCCCTTTGGGATCATTATCCATAACATCTCGCAATGCAGGAATTATATTTAATTCGCTTTTCAACTCTTCTTTCGCCATCTCTAATTCTTCCATATCACTTCCTAAAAAAGCAACTGAAACAGGCTTGCCAAAGTGCGAACCACTACCAAACGTTAAATGCTCAACACCGTAGATTGGGCCTAAGCGCTTCTTAATATCTCTAACAATTATATCTGAACCTAAATTTCTAACTTCCGATTCTAATAAATACAAAGTTAGAGCCCCATCTGAAGTGGAAGGCCCAACTTTTAATTTTATATTTTCGATAATATCTAAGCTATCTTCTCTCTTTGAACTAAAATGACGGTTAGTTTCTTCTGCTGCAGACTGAATTTTAAGAAGCCAATCTTTAGTTAGTTCTGATTTCGTTCCTGCTGGAAGCTTCAGTGATATTGCTATATTTGATCTCTCCATTGATGGAAAAAATGTTACCCCCACAACTCCTCCAAATATTGCCGCTATTGATAAAAAGAATATCGAAATAATAATAGTAAAAGTTAGAGCCTTATTTTTGAGAAGATATGTTAAAGCCGGAATATAAGTTTTATCCCTCATCCAAAACATAAGCTTATCAAATGTTCTAGTAACCACATTATCCTTCCTTTTCCCCACTAAAGCCTTTGAATGAGCAAGGTGAGTAGGAAGAATTATTAATGCCTCAATAAGCGATATACCTAATGTTGCGATAACAACAAATGCTAATTCTCCGAAAAAGTCAGCCATTTTTCCATCTAGAAAGAAAAACGAAGAAAATGCGATTATTGTAGTTAACACAGCCGACATAATTGCAGGTACAACCTCCATAGTTCCATCAATTGCTGCCTGAACAGGATTCTTTCCTTTCTCGTAATGATGGTATACATTTTCAGCAATTACAATACCATCATCAACGAGAATACCAATTACTACAATCATTCCGAATAGGGAGATTATATTAATCGTCACTCCTGATAAATGTGCAAAAATAAACATTCCCAAAAATGAAACTGGGAAACCAGCAGATACCCAAAAAGCCATCCTAGGGTTCAAGAACAATGAAAGAAATAACAATACCAAAATAACCCCTGAAATACCGTTATCTACGAGCAATTGCTTACGCGCATTCAACACAAAAGACATGTCTTGAGTTATAATTATAGAAACCCCATCGTGAGTCTCGTTAAAATCAGCAATATAGTCTTTGACTTTTTCGGCAACTCCCAACAAGTCTTCATCGTCAGTTGTAAGAATAGTAACATCAACAGATTTTACATGATTAATCTCTACTTCGTTCGGCGAGTCAGACCAACGGTCAGTTACCGAAGCAATATCACGCAGCCTTACACTTCTACCAAATTTATCAGACTTAACCAGAATATTATCTAGGTCATGAGCATAATACTCTTTTGCTCTACCTCTTATCAAATATTCTTCTTGTTTACCTTTTATCGTACCTCCAGTAATATCAATATTAGCTTTTTTAACAGCATTAGCCACTTGATCAAAACTTAAATCAAATGCTCTAAGCTTTGTTTCGTCCACGGCTATTTCGATCTCCTCTTCAGGAAATCCACTTAAATTAATTTTTGAAATTCCTCCTAATACACGTAAATCATCTTCAACCTTTCTAGCAATTTGTTTCAATGATTTTAAAGAAATATTTTCACCACTTATAGCAAAGCCCATTGCTGGATTGACATTCTCATCTTTCGAAACAACTATAGGCTCCATATCTACAGGAAATGAAGAAATTTGATCGACTGAATTTTTCACATTTCTATATGCTTCTTCAGGGTTGAAACCCTTAAACACTTCCACAGTTATACTACCCCTATTTTCTGATGATTTTGAAGTAAATCTCTCAATTCCTGTTACACCCCTAAGGTTGTCTTCAATTTTCATAATTATTCCCTCCTCTACTTCCTCAGGAGAGGCTCCAGGGTAAACAACCTGAATTGTTATATTCCTATTATCGATTAAGGGGAAAAAAGATGCCCCCATATTCATCATACTAAAATATCCAAATACAACAAATCCGAAGATCAGAACATCCGTAGATATAGGGTACTTAATAAAGTATGTTATTATTTTTCTCATCCTATAACTATTTTACTTGTTTAGGATTGACTTTCATACCAGGGAAAGAACCAGAAATATTTCTTTGCACTAGTAAATCTCCTTCATGTAAATTATTAACCATAACAGATTTTTCATTGAATTTTACCGGATTAATTTCAAACTCAACTAAAGTGCTGTCTTTTACAAGGTATACGAAAGTGTTATTGTGTAAAATGTTACGAGATATTAATGTTGCGTGATCTAAAGGTGTTGATTCCATCTCTACATCCAAATACATCCCAGCTTTCAATCCTTTGCCTTTTGTTTCTACAAAAACTGAAACTGTTTGAGAGTTTAGATCTATAGCACCATTTATTCTAACAACTTTACCATCCCAAGACTGTTTTTTATCTGAAGACGAAATATTGACGTGATTACCAATTTTTACATATTCAGAATCGCTTGCTTTTACAGAAACTTCTAACTCAAAAGTATCCATGTTACTAAACACCCCCATTTTTTGACCACTACGAACTAATCCTCCAGGTTTAAGACTAGTTTCTGTTACAATCCCATTAAAAGGAGCTCTAAGATTATACTTAGCATATCTAGCCTCCAAATTTTTTATTGAGTAATACTGAGTAAACACTTTTTTGCCAGAAACAAAGTACTTTTCCTTTTTACTAGAGAGTTTAGGTAGTACTTTTATGCTTCTCTCTATCTCAAAGCTAGTTAAATAGTCCTCCCATTTAGTAAACTCTGAAGGGAATTCTATCTTTATGTCTGGGAGTAAACTAGTAATCAAATTCTGAAAATCACTGCGCTGCGAATAAAGTTGTGCTTTTACCTCTGAATCTTCTATCTGAATCATCAATTCTCCTTTTCTGAACTTATTACCAGTTCTAAACTCTTTGCCACTGGCCTTAAGCACCCCTGTAACTTCAGAATACATATCGAAAGTATGCTTAGACTTTAACTGCCCCGAAGCTTCAACTATCAGAGGCAATTGTTCGTTCTTCACTACTTTGTACATTGCAACTTTTTCGACACTATTGTTGCTTTTCTTTATCCTTTCTTTTCCTTTACTAATATACTTAAATGCAAATACTGACCCTACTATTATCAATATTGACACTATCCAAGACTTTCTAACTGTCATTTTCTATCGTTATTAATGCTGTGTTTTTTTCTTAATAAGAATATATCTAAATACATCCTTTGAGACTATTATAACTCTAAATCATTACAAAAAAACAATTTTATTTATCGAAAAACAATAAATAATTATCATTTAACCTTACTTAACATAAAAAAAAGCTCCATCTTTAAAATGAAGCTTTATTTCATATCTCACTATATTAATTTATCTATTCTTGCTCTTCCCTAGTGGCTTTGCATAAAGATCATACTCTCCAGCATCAACAACCTCTACATCAACGAATTCGCCCAGAGAAATATAATAATCATCCTTAGATACTAAAACTTCATTATCTACGTCTGGCGAGTCGTACTCAGTTCTACCAATGAAATTTTCATCATCTACTTTATCGAAAATACATTTAAAAACTTTCCCTATTTTCTCTTGATTAAGTTCAAAAGACACTTGAGCCTGCACTTCCATTATTTCATTTACTCTATTTTGTTTCACTTCCTCATCAACATCATCTTCAAGGGAGAATGCAGGAGTATCTTCTTCGTGCGAATATGAGAAAACACCAAGCCTGTCAAAACGCATTGTTCTAACCCAATCTTTCATCTCCTCAAAATCTTGTTCTGTCTCTCCAGGATATCCAACAATCAATGTTGTTCTTATCGCTATATCCGGAACCATATCTTTAAACCTAGCCAACAATGCATTTGTTTTCTCAATTGTTGTACCTCGCCTCATAGATTCTAAAAGCCTTGTTGAAGAGTGCTGAAGTGGTATATCAAGATAATTACATACTTTAGCTTCATCTCTCATCACTTCTAATGCATCCATAGGGAAGCTAGTTGGATAAGCATAATGCAGGCGGATCCACTCTATCCCCTCAACTTTAGCTAACTCGCGTAATAGGTCGGCCAATCTTCTTTCTTTGTATAAATCTAAACCGTAATATGTTAGATCCTGAGCTATTAGGACAAGCTCCTTTACTCCTGATTTGGCAAGTTTTCCAGCCTCAGATACCAACATTTCTATTGGAACAGAAATATGTCCTCCACGTATCAATGGGATAGCACAAAAAGAGCATGATCTATCACATCCTTCAGATATTTTCAAATATGCATAATGCTTAGGAGTTGTTGTAAGACGTTCCCCTAGCAATTCTTTTTTATAATCAGCACCAAGTGCTTTAAGTAAATTTGGCAAATCATGAGTACCAAAATATTGATCAACATCAGTAATTTCTCTTTCCAAATCATCCTTATATCTCTCAGATAAACAACCAGTAACAAATACTTGATCAATTTCTCCTCGCTCTTTTAAACCTACAAAATCCAATATTGTATTTATCGATTCTTCTTTGGCATCACCGATAAATCCACAAGTATTAATTACGACAATATTACCGTCGCTATCATCTTGAGAAACTGACATATCGTTAGCTTTCAGCTGCCCCATTAAAACTTCAGAGTCGTAAACATTCTTAGAACAACCAAGAGTTACAACATTAATCTTATTTTCTTTTGCTGATTTTGTTCTCATTTCTTTTATATTGTTTAAGGTGATTTGTCTACAATATTACTCAGATTAACACCAATTTATTATTTGTAATCGTCGTTAAGTACAATTACATTTAACAACAATCACGGGGTCATTAATCCTCAAAACAGATTAGTGACCCCGTGACTACTTATTTTTTTTACTAAAAGGCCAATAACCTAATATTACATTTTGAAGAAAGAATCTACAAACTCGAATTTATTAAACACCTGTAAATCTTCTAAGCCTTCGCCCACACCAATATATTTTACAGGAATTTGAAATTGATCTGATATACCTATTACTACACCACCTTTTGCGGTACCATCAAGTTTAGTAACTGCAAGTGAAGTTACATCTGTTGAAGCTGTGAATTGTTTAGCTTGTTCGAATGCATTTTGCCCAGTTGACCCATCTAAGACAAGAAGCACCTCATGAGGTGCTTTTGGTAAAACCTTCTGCATTACTCTCTTTACCTTAGTCAGCTCATTCATAAGATTAATCTTATTGTGCAAACGTCCGGCAGTATCTATTAGAACAACATCTGCACCCATAGCATTTGCAGACTCTACAGTATCAAAAGCCACAGAAGCCGGGTCAGATCCAAACTTTTGCTTAATGATTGGTACACCAACTCTATTAGCCCAAATTTCGAGCTGTTCAATTGCTGCTGCTCTAAAAGTATCGGCAGCACCTAAAACAACATTATAGCCTTTCTTTTTCAACTGATAAGCAAGCTTACCAATTGTTGTGGTCTTACCTACTCCATTTACACCAACAACCATAATTACATATGGTCCGTCAACTTTTGGGATAGAAAGCTCAGAATCATTACCTCCATCAATTTCAGAAAGTAAGCCTGCTATTTCTTCCCTGAGTATTAAGTTTAGCTCACTTGTACCAAGGTACTTATCTCTTTCGACTCTTTCCTCTATCCTATCAATGATTTTTAGTGTAGTATCAACACCAACATCCGAAGTTACAAGCACTTCTTCTAAATTATCAAGAACATCATCATCAACTGTATCTTTACCAGCTACAGCTTTTGTCATTTTAGATAAAAAAGAATCCTTAGATTTCTCTAAACCTTTGTCTAAAGTTTCTTTTTTTTCTTTTGAGAATAAATTATCGAAAAATCCCATTATGTAAATAGATTTTTAAAATATTGAATATCAAGTTTTAGGTGTAAAAATAGTTCTTTCAAAAACCAATTTTTCACAAGCTACAAATAAACGAAATATAATTCAAATATAGGCGATGATAATTATAGGATTATACCCTGCAAATATTTTCTAGAAAGCTCATAATAGTTATATGATAATCTAAAAATAAGCGCAAAAAAAAAGCTATCTTCTATACAGAAGATAGCTTTATTATATTTTAAGAATATAACTGAAAAGAAATATTAATTTCCCTTCAACCAAGCATTAACTTGATCTCCAGCCATTACTTTCTCAACAAACACATAAGCTCCAGATTTTGGTGATCTCACCATTTTGATAGCTTTTGTTAACTTTTTAGTTCCCGTTTGTAAGGATGCTACTGATTTCTTTGCCATGATTCAAACTATTTAATTTCCTTATGAACAGTCATCCTCTTCAAAATAGGATTGAATTTCTTAATCTCCATACGATCTGGAGTGTTTTTTTTGTTCTTCGTAGTAATGTAACGAGAAGTTCCAGGCATACCTGAAGTTTTATGCTCAGTACATTCTAAGATAACCTGTACTCTGTTTCCTTTCTTTGCCATCTCTAATTATTTTATCTAATCTCCCGACTAAATTATTTTTTTAAAAAACCGTTATCTCTAGCTTCTTTTATAACAACTGAGATTCCTTTTTTATTAATGTTTTTTAATGCATAAGTTGATACTTTCAACGTAACCCACTTATCCTCTTCTGGTAAGTAGAAGCGTTTCTTAATCAAATTTGCTTTAAACTTTCTTTTTGATTTGTTCATAGCATGCGATACGTTGTTCCCAACCATCGCTTTCTTACCTGTAAGTTCACAAACTCTTGACATCTTTATAGTCTTTTTATTCGTATGTTTTCAAAATTTGGCAAATCTAAATAATTAAAGACCGGTGGTCACGATCGTCGGTCAATAGCATAAATTACTTTCGTTTTGCGGTTTGCAAAGATATAAATAATTTCGTTTAATCAAACATTGCTGCAAAAAAAACTACAACTTTTTTACAATTTATTTTTGAACAGCTATTCTCTCATAACATTCTGAAGGTTTAGCAATGAGTATTTTAATATTTTCTGCTTTAACTCCTGCGAATTAAATGCTTTAGATATATAGACATTCATACCAACTTACTTAACAATATTAATAGTATCATCAATAGCATCAGCAGAGATTGCAATTATCGGAACTTTAGACTTACTTCATCCCGAAGCTTTCTAATATACTGAATTGCTTCAAAACCATCTATATTTGACATATGTAGATCCATCAAAACAACGTCATAGTTGTTAATAACTAAAGTTTCGCAC
>JAGLEB010000172.1 GCA_023145275.1 Flavobacteriales bacterium
TATTTACAGAGGGTTTGTTTATTATTAGAATTGAAATTTATGCTTTGCCACATTTTCCAGCTCCACACTTCTCAGATTTTTTCTCAGTTTTTTTCTCGGCTTTCTTTTCTGTAGATTTTGTGTCTTTTCCACATTTTCCTTCTCCACACTTACCTTCTCCACATTTCTTACTCTCTTTTTTTGTCTCTGCCTTTTTCTTATCGTCGCCACATTTTCCAGATCCACACTTTTCAGCTTCAAATGGAGAGTTTAAATTATAATCAGACCAATCAAAGTTTATTTGTTGAGAGTTGTCGATACTCGCTAATTCAGTGTTTAGCTTAGGTTCTGTATTGTCAGCAGTAGCATTACTACTTACAAAAGTTATTGCTGTTACTGCGATGATTGCGAAACTCATTAGAACTACTTTCTTTAAATTTTTCATTTTTCTAGTTTTTAAAATTAGTTACAATTTTTGAAAAACAATTTGTTGTTTTATGTTCTAATAGTCGATAATGTTTTTGAATCCTTACAAAAGATTATATTTTTTTATCAATTTCTTTTTTAATAATCTCTTTTTTTTCTTCTGAGAGTCTGTTAATACTAGTATGTTCAGTTGAAAAGTTTTTTACTTCATTTATTTTTTCAGTGATGATTTTATTTTGTTTATGGTAAGTATTGCATGGGTTACACATGAAAAGGTGAATTTTAAGCTTAAACTGATTACTTAAATCTAAATTTTCATACTGACTTTTGTCTGATAATAAGGTTGCTTCGTCGCAACTGATCATCATTTTATACAATTTGTTTTTTAAGGAGCACATATAATAATAAATTTGAGTGTTATTTTTTTACAAACCAATTAATCTCTAGACATTCTCTAAGTTGAACCCGAGAACGATGTAAAATTACCCATAGATTAGACGAGCTAATACCTAAATCATTACAAATATCTTCGCTTTCAACTCCTCGCATGGTTTTTAATTCAAAAACTTCCGCATATTTTTCAGGTAGCTCTTTTACGCAGTCTTTTAAAACCTTTGAGAATTCTTCTACGTCAAATTGGTCATCATTGCTATTATCCCATTCATTTGGACTTCTTTCATCTTTCCACCTCCCAAGCCAATCACCATCATCATTAAAAGGAGTCATCTGGCTAAAGTTTAGCTCATGTTTTGTGGATGCTTTGCGATAGTAGTCTATGATTTTTCTCTTAAGTATAGAATAAAGCCAAGTTTTTTCTGTAGAATCACCCTTAAACCTATCTTTAGCTTTAAGCGCAGATAAAAAAGTTTCTTGTACTAAATCTTCAGCAACATCAACCTTACTTACTCTTGATACCGCAAACCTAAACATATTGTCTGAGTAGTCGTCTACCCAAATTGTGGGATTTAGTTTGTGTTTTTGTTCCATTAATATATTATGTGGTATTTCTCGTAAATTATAGCTTGATAATAATATAAAAGCAATTTACATAAAATATTATTGCTTCCTGTCAAAGGCATCTTTTAATTGGAACATTGCTTTTTCAATAATATCTCGAGAACTTGCAAGGTTAATTCTTGCAAAACAATTTCCTTGAGTTCCGAAATCTGTTCCTGAGTTTAATCCTAGTTTAGCTTCTTTAATAAGAAATTCTTTCAAGTCGGAATGTTTATCAAAAAGTTTATTGAAATCTAACCACAATAAATAAGTAGCCTCGCTCTTAGCTACTTCAATCTCTGGTATGTGAATTTTAATAAATTCAGTTACAAAAATTACATTCGCTTTTATATATGTTGTCAATGAGTTTAGCCACTCTTCGCCCTCGTTGTACGCTGCAATTAATGCTTCGGTGCCAAAAACATTTCCCATAGATAAATGCATAGAATCAAGCTTGTCTTTGTATCGCTTTTTTAAATGTCTATTTTCAATAATAGTATAGGCAATAGCAAGCCCAGCAATATTAAATGTTTTTGATGGAGACATATATGTAATAGTAATGTCCGAAGCTTCTTTTGATGTAGAGGCAATAGGAATATGTTTTTTATCAGAGATAATTAAATCAGAGTGAATTTCGTCTGAAAGGATAATAACATTGTATTTTACACAGAGTTCAACGAGTCTATTTATCTCATTTATGCTCCAAATCTTTCCAACAGGATTATGAGGATTGCTCAATATAATGAGCTTAACTCCTTTTTTGAAGGAATTTTCCATATCATCGAAATCGATAGAATATTTTCCATTGTTATTTATTAGAGGGTTCTCTACAATTTGTCTATTGCTAGATTTAATAATTTGAAAAAATGGTGGATATACAGGAGGTTGAATCATAATTTCATCTCCTTCAGTAGTTAAAGCCTGAATAGAAATAGCTAAGGCAGGTAATACTCCATTAATCACGGAAATAGACCTTTCTGATATTTTCCAATTATGCCTTTTCTGCTGCCAATTAACTATGGCTTTAAAGAAATCTTCATTTTGAAATGTGTATCCAAAAATTGGATGTTTTATTCTTTCTTTTAATGCTTTGTAAATTGGCTCAGCAATCACGAAATCCATATCAGCAACCCAAAGAGGTATTACATCATCGGTTTTGAATAGAACTTTTTTACGTTCAATTTTATACGCTCTAGTATTCTCTCTGTTGTAAGTTGTGTCGAAATCCAAAATTGAAAAATATTTTATGTGTTTGTATATTATTGCATAGCTCTCTTAAAAAAGTTTTTTAGAGGATTTGCAATATAGTAATGTTTCATTATTGTATCGATCAGGTTTTCGCTAATAATTTCTTCAGGATTGATAAATGCTTGATAGTAGAATTGTTTGTTGAATATTAATTCCTGCTTCTTTGCACTGTCGAGGTATTCCTTAGGAAGTCTTTTGTTCTTGTCTCCTCTAATTCCTTCGGGGAAAATTTTTAGAAAATCAGAATTAGAAATTAACTTCTCAAACTCACTTGAGTTTGTAATTATATGTTTTCTGATTTTGTCGATCTGAACTTTGTCAGGCGACCACATTCCTCCAAAAATCCCGAGATGCTCAGGTCCTAATTCTATATATATTCCCGGATTGCCTGTGTCTTTTCGGCCCTTAGGAGAAATTACGGCTCCTACGTGTAGTTTATATGGAGTTTTGTCTTTTGAAAATCTTATATCTCTATTAATTCTGAAGATTGCATCTTTAGGCTCAATGGAAGTAGTAGGGTCATCTTTGTGAACTTCATCAATGACTTTTGCAACAAAAACTTTAAAAGGCTCTCTTACTACGGTTTCGTAACGTTTTCTGTTAGCATCAAACCATTCTTTGTTGTTGTTTGCAGCTAGCTCTTTAAAGAAATCAATAAAGTCTTTCTGGAAATAAGTCATATTCTAAATTATTAAATTGATAATGTGCTCAACAATTTAATAATAATAAAATAGTGTCTCTTAGAAAAGTAGATATATTTTACGGAGGTGTATAAAAAACTTCAATAGCGATATAAGTAAATATTGTTTAGTGAAGAACTTGGTGTCCTTTAATGGTCATTATCCAGATTAGTCTAATAAATTGATTATTTTTCCTGCTTCGATTCTTTAACTTTTCGCTGCTGTTTCTTGTCGTAACGCCAAAAAAGGAAAAAAGGAATAAGTACAAACATAACAGACAATACTCCTAAACCTGTTACAACATTAGCTTTCTCAACTTCGAAATATTCTAAAATCGTTCCAATTACTATCATCATTGGTATAACGACAGCTAAAAACTTCATTGCTCTATCCATATTGTTTAATGTTTGTATCCTAATCAGGAAGTTGAATTCCTTTTAATTTTTTGTAAAGAGAAATAGCATATGTGTCGGTCATAGATGAAACGTATGCGCAAATATCAAGTATCCTATTGTACAGTTTATCGTTCGGAACTCTATTTTCACCGATAAATTCTGTTGGTAACAGATCTAAGATTAACTGGTCATAGCTAGTAGGTGTATTATTGTGTAGGTTGTTAATTGCGGTGATGAAAATATCTAACAAGCCAGCTAAAACAACATAACCTGCAGCTTCTATTTCTACAACTTTTCTACTTTTGTAAACCATTTCCATAGTTTTTTTCTTGATGTCGTCTATTGCAGCACGGTACTTACTAGAGTCTATTAAAGATTTCTTGTATGTCCCATTAAGTAGAGATTCTTCGTTTTGCAAGAAAATATTGGTAGTGTCTTCAACCAACTCCCCAATTGCTAATGCTCGCAAATAGCTATACCTGTCAGAAACTAATTTCATGTGGAAGTATTTTTCCTTTATGAGTTTATTTTTAACAATAGGGATTAAGTATTCTAGAGCATATTCCTCAGGTATCAAACCAAGGTTTAGTCCATCCTCAAAATCGATAATTGAGTAACAGATATCATCTGCAGCCTCTACAATGTACGCAAGTGGGTGACGAACCCAATTACTGTGACCATTATCTCTAAAACGTATTAATTTTAAATATGTAGCAATTTCCTCAAATGACTCTTTCCCTGTTTGAAAAAATCCGTATTTCTTTTCGATAACAGAAATTGGATTGTCAAATTTTGGAATTGATTCTTTTGGGTATTTTGTGAATGCCCCTAAGGTTGCGTACGAAAGTCTGATGCCTCCATCAACCCCTTGATTTGAATCTGTTAGAAGTTTAAACCCATTCGCATTTCCCTCAAAATTTGTAAGATCCATCCATTCTCCTGAACTTAGCTCAAGTTGAAATTTTCTACCATTACCTGTTTTAAAATATTCTCCTATAGCCTTTTCTCCAGAATGTCCAAATGGCGGGTTGCCAATATCGTGAGCTAGAGCAGCTGCAGCAACAATTGCACCAAAATCGGACGAATTATATCCGTGAATTTCTTGAAGTTGAGGATGACGCTTTATTATTTCTTTACCAATTAATCTACCTAGTGATCTAGCAACACTTGAAACTTCAAGTGAGTGGGTGAGCCTTGTGTGAGCGAAACCTCCTTTTGATAAGGGAATAACCTGAGTTTTATCCTGTAAGTTTCTAAAAGGTGAAGAGAAAATTACTCTATCGTAGTCTACATCAAATCCAGAACGGGTTTCGTCTTGTTCTTTTCTCAGTCTTTTACTAGTATCGCCATGTCTTTTAAGAGATAAAAGATCTTCCCACTTCATCATAATTGTTCAGTATGTTTGTTAGTTGTATAACTAAAAAGTATATTATTTATTTCCCTGTTGTTTAAGGTGTTCCGAGGCAACAAGCTCTAGTTCCTTATACCAATTTTCTCCAAACTTACTTATGAGAGGTTCTTTCAAAAACTTATATACAGGTACTTTTAATTCTTGTCCTAGAATACACGCATCCGAGCAAATATCCCACTCGTGGTAATTTACAGCTGAGAATTCTGAGTATTTTGTAACTCTAATAGGATATAAGTGGCATGATTCTGGTTTTCTCCAAGTGATTACTCCAGCATTGTATGCGTCTTCAATTCCACATTTCGCAACGCCGTTTTTATCGAAGACTGTGTAAGCACATTCCTTACCGTCTATTAGCGGAGTTACAAGTTCGTCAAATTCATCTTTTGTCCATGTTCCAAACTCCTCCACAGACTTTATACCTTTAGGAGTGATAAAGGGCCTTACTTTATCAAATATAGTATCGAGAATTTTTATTTCTTCCTCAATCAATGGCGCTCCTGCATCTCCCTGAACACAGCATTCACCCTTACATTTATCTATGTTGCAAACAAATTGTTCCTCAATTATATCCTCGGAAACAAGAGTCTTTCCTATCTCTATCATGTCGCAAATATACTGAAAGTAAGCTTTTAATCAATTTATAAATGACAATGAAAATCAATACATTTATGAACAGTGTATTCTCTAGTTTATTTTGTGAAAATATTAACTTAATTTGCGATCTGTTATTGGCTTAATAATTATCTTTGTGCGCTAAATTTTTAAATAAAAGTTATGTTAGAGCTAAGTTTAAGGGAAATAGTTACTTCAACAATGGTACTCTTTGCCGTTATTGATATTATTGGCAGTATTCCTTTGATTTTGAACCTCAAGGCTAAGGTGGGCCATATTGAATCCGAAAAGGCTTCGATAGTTTCGGGAATAATCATGATTTCATTTTTATTTTTGGGAGAGTCTATACTTAATTTAATAGGTATTGATGTTAATTCATTTGCTGTAGCAGGATCTTTTATTTTCTTTTTCTTTGCCTTAGAAATGATTCTAGGAATATCTTTGTTTAAAGATGAGGAGCCGGAGACTGCTTCAATTGTTCCCTTGGCTTTTCCTTTAATTGCTGGTGCAGGAAGTTTAACTTCTATTTTGTCGTTGAAAGCCGAAATGCATACAATAAATATTATTATTGGTATTATATTGAATTTATTATTGGTTTATGCTGTGTTAAAGAAATCAGCAATAATAGAGAGAGTTCTTGGTAAGGCGGGTATTAGTGTTGTTCGAAAAGTATTCGGGGTAATATTATTAGCTATTGCTGTAAAACTTTTTACTACTAATATTCAAGGTTTAATAAATCCATAGATGGAAAAGTGGCGTATATATCTTATTTTAGCAGGAATAGTTCTTGTTGCTTACAATGTTGAAAATATAGATTTTTCTGATATTGCAGCTAATCCAACTACAATTATCGCATTATTAGCTTCGATAGCGTTTATTGTTATGTTGATAGTTTTTAGGAAGAAATAAAGAAGTGTTATATTTGGTGTTCAAACGTATGATTAATGTCCCTTTTAGAAAAAATAAATTCACCTTCTGATTTAAATAAACTTTCTATTTACGATCTTAAGAATCTTGCAAAAGAGCTTCGAGAGTTTATCTTGGAATTTGTCTCTACAAAAGAGGGGCATTTAGGCGCTAGCCTTGGCGTGGTAGAGCTTGCAGTTGCAATACATTATGTTTTCAATACTCCTGACGATAAGTTAGTGTGGGATGTTGGACATCAGGCCTACGTTCATAAATTAATAACAGGCAGAAAAGATTTGTTCCAAACAAGTCGTCAAAAAGGTGGTATAAGTGGATTTCCCAAAATGTCAGAAAGTGAGTATGATAATTTTGGTACAGGTCATTCGTCTACATCTATATCAGCTGTACTAGGGATGGCTTTATCATCTAAGATAAAGGGCGAAAGTAGAAATCATATAGCTGTTATTGGCGATGCATCAATAGCTTCAGGAATGGCGTTTGAGGGTTTGAATCACGCAGGTGTATCAAATTCTAATATTCTTGTGATATTGAATGATAATGCTATGGCGATAGACCCTAATGTAGGTGCTTTAAAGGAATATCTTTCATCTATAAAGAAAGCTGGTAACGATTCTAAAAATATTTTTGAGGCTTTAAATTTTAAATATTTCGGTCCGTTTGATGGTCATGATTTTGATGAGCTTTTATTGGCCTTGAATGAAGTGAAAAAGTATCAAGGCCCAAAATTTCTGCACGTTGTAACTATTAAAGGAAAGGGATATAGAAACGCTGAAATTGACCAAGTTAGATTTCACGCACCAGGTAAATTTGATTTAGAAACAGGACTGTCATTAAAATCTGTCGATGTAGATGGTAGATTAAAATATCAAGATGTTTTTGGAAAAACTATTGTCGAGTTTGCCGATACTGATGATAAAATTGTCGGTATAACTCCGGCAATGCCAAGCGGAAGCTCTTTGAAGTTTATGATGGATAAGTATCCCGAAAGGGCTTTTGACGTTGGAATAGCAGAGCAACATGCTGTAACTCTAGCTGCTGGTATTGCAACTCAAGGTCTGAAGCCCGTTGTTGCTATATACTCCACATTCTTGCAGAGAGCATACGATCAGGTAGTACACGATGTAGCTATACAGAATTTACCTGTTGTTTTTTGCATTGATCGTGGAGGTGTTGTTGGAGAAGATGGTTCTACTCATCATGGTATGTTAGACTTGGCTTGGCTTAGGACAATTCCTAATATGACAGTTTCGGCTCCAATGAACGAGCATGATTTACGAAATCTAATGTTCACAGCGATTAATGGCGATAGCCCTTTTGCAATTAGGTACCCTAGGGGTAAGGGAGTATTGAAAAATTGGCAAAATTCGCCTGTGAATCTCGAAATTGGAAAGGGTGTAGAGTTGAAAATGGGCTCTGATGTTGCTGTACTGTCTATCGGACATCCAGGTAATTATGTAAAGGAAGCGATATTACAGCTTGATAATAATTATAGGGATAAAGTTGGACACTATAATATGCTTTTTGTGAAACCTCTGGATGAAGGCTTACTCAAGAGTGTTTTTAACAATTATAAAACTATTATTACTGTTGAAGATGGGGCTAAAGCTGGTGGCTTTGGAAGCTCAATTCTCGAATGGGCTTGTCTTGATGGTAATAATGTAAGCAATCGTAATATTATATTACTTGGAGCAAACGACCTGTTTTTAGATCATGGAAAATCAGAAGAATTGCATGATGAAATGGGTATTTCTGCAGATAAGATAAAAGAAAAGTTGCTAGATGTTTTATTAAAGACTGTAAATTAATAAATTTGTACTTTCGAAACAAAATGTATGAAAAAAAAACTACTCATTATCTTCCTAATCTTCCAAGCATTAAATAGCAATGCTCAGATTGTTATTGATACTTCAGTAGTTAGCTTTTTGTATAATTATCCAAACGTCAGCATTGTACCTATTGCGAGAGATACTAGTTATTGGAACTCCGAAACAAAAGCAGAGATATTATTTAGCGAGAATTATTATAAAGACTGGAATGCTGGGGGAGATAATTTTATAAATGGACTTTTTAAGTTCGATTGGCATGCCATCTATAACAAAGGGAATGTAAAGTGGGATAATATTCTGAAGGTAGAGTATGGAATGAATAGGCAAGAAGATAGAGATGCACGCAAAACAAATGATCTCTTCGAATACAATGGGAACTATGGCTATAAAGTTGTTGAGAAATGGTATGCATCTACACAATTACGTTTTACTACTCAGTTTTCCGAAGGTTATGATTATAAAGATGATGGTAACCATGTATTGAAATCTAGTTTTTTTGCTCCTGCAAAAATATTTTTTGGGGGTGGAGCAAAATTCACTCGGAATGATGATTTTTATATCTATATGTCTCCTTTTACGGCTAATATGACTTTTGTATTTAATGATTCTCTCGCAAAAAAAGGCGATATTAACAAGAATGGAGAAATGTTCTATAATAAAATAGGACCTTGGGTTGATGTTTTCTGGAAATATAATTTTTACAGAGATTACTATTTTGTAAATAAGATTTCCGTTTATTCCGATTATGTTCATCAATTTGGTAGTATTGACTATTTTGATTGGCAGCTTGACGTGTCAGTACCACTTCACAAATATTTCACACTGAGTTTTGGATTCCAAATGAAATATGAAAAGGATGTTTTGTTTGATGTCCCTGGCAGTACCACTGGCGAAAAGGAAACTAGAATACAGTTTAAACAGGTTCTTGGTATCGGCTTGAAGTACATTTTCTAATTGCTACGTTGTTTTTAATCTGCAATTGTAGATCTCATTATTTTACTATACCATTATTAGAGCACATTTTGCTAATATCTTCGCTTATTTCGCAAGCTGCGCTTCCCATGACGACTTGCATTTTAGGGTTTTCAATTTAGTACACGTCATCCTGACTTACTCACTAACTTTATTATTGGTGTTCGTGAAATCGAAGATTCGGCATTTGCCAATCGCTTCGCTTATTTCGCAAAAGCTCCGCTAAGTATGACGCTGACTCGTCATTAGCTCATTGGAGTTTTTGTTTACAAACTTAGGCCTACCTATGACAAC
>JAGLEB010000173.1 GCA_023145275.1 Flavobacteriales bacterium
GCATCTCTAATATACATTTGTACAACTTCTTCTCCTTGTCTATCTCCTGTATTTGTTATTTCTATGCTTGCTTCAATTTCTTCTTTTTTAGAAAATTCAGACTTACTTAATTTAATGTCTGAATATTTAAAAGTAGTATAACTCAAGCCATAGCCAAACTCATATAATGGAGTAACTTTTTCATCGATATAATGAGCGCAAAAGACAAATTTATCATCATATAAAATAGGCCTTCCAGTATTTTTATGATTGTAATAGATTGGAATCTGACCGATAGATCGTGGGAAAGTCATAGTTAATTTACCACTAGGATTATAATCACCATATAAAACTTGAGCTATTGCATTACCACTTTGTGTACCCAAGTGCCAAGTTTCTACTATTGCAGGTATATGTTCATCGGCCCACGATATAGACAGTGGACGACCATTCATCAACACTAAAACAATATTTTTGTTAACCTTGTAAACTTCTTCTAAAAGCTCTTGCTGAAGTCCTGGCAAGTTAATTTGCGTTCTACTTCTACCTTCTCCAGATTGAAAAGCATTTTCGCCTAGAACAATAATTACCACATCATTTTGTTTCGCAACACTAATAGCTTCTTTAAAGCCAGTTCTATCAGTAGTATTTATCTCAACATTTGCAGTAAAACTTGCTTTACCATTTACCAATTCAACTCCTTTACTATAAGATATTTTATTAGGAAAATAGTTTAATCCTTCTAAAACTGAAACAGCAGAATTTGAGGGAGCAACCGCACGCCAGCTTCCCAACGGGCTATCTTTATCTGCAGCTAATGGTCCGATTAAAGCTATTTTTACACCTTCTTTTTTTATTGGCAGAATATGATTGTCGTTCTTTAAGAGAACAATAGATTTCTTAGCCATATCCAATACAGCATCATTTATTTCCTTACTGCCTACAATGCTCTTTTCATTTTCCTCATTACAGTACTTGTATGGATCATCAAAAAGACCTAATTCAAACTTTACTTTCAGTATTCTTCTTACTGCATCATCAATAAGTTTCTCATCAATCTTACCTTCTTTTAGCAACTCTTCAACATTATCGATATAAGCATGAGACTCCATATCCATATCAGACCCAGCATTTAAAGCTATCTCTGCTGCATGCTTGTTATCAACGGCAAAACCATGGGGTACCATTTCTTTTATACTGCCCCAATCGGAAACTACAAATCCATTAAAGCCCCATTCATATTTAAGAATGTCTCTCTGAATATATTTATTACCTGTTGCTGGTATACCATTAATCTCATTAAAAGAATTCATAAATGTGCTAACACCTGCATCAACAGTAGCTTTAAAGGGTGGTAAAATAATATTTCGTAGAGTTGATTCACTAACATCAACAGAGTTATAATCCTTACCTGCCTCGGCAAATCCATATGCTGCAAAATGCTTTGCGCAGGCAGCTATAGTATTTGAAGATGAAAGATTCTCTCCTTGAAAACCTTTAACTCTAGCATAGGCAATCTTACTTCCCAAATAAGTATCTTCTCCTGCTCCTTCCATTACCCTTCCCCATCTAGCATCACGAGAAATATCAACCATAGGCGCAAAAGTCCAGTTTACCCCTGAAGCAGAAGCTTCTAATGCCGAAATCCTTGCTGAATTCTCAATAGCTTCTAAATCCCAACTTGCTGACTCGCCCAGAGGTATGGGAGCAAGAGTTTTATAACCGTGAATAACATCGTATCCAATTATTAGCGGGATACCTAACCTACTTTCATCAACAACAATCTGCTGTACTTTCCTTACTTCTTCAGTTCCCATGACATTTAGCATAGAACCAACCATACCTGCCTTTAATTGTGGAGACAAAGCTTTGATTGTACCTTTTGGGCCAGTAACTTCCCATAAACCAGTGTACTGGTTCATTTGGCCTATTTTCTCTTTAATAGTCATTAACTCTAAAACCGAATCTACCCTACTCTCTAATCCATTAGCTTGGTTGTGGATTTTACTTTCACAACTAGAAAAGAAACCAAGCATAAAGCCAAGACTAATCACTTTGAATATACTCTTTACAATTATTGAATACGATACTATTAATTTTACATTCATATTTTTAGGCTATTTTGCTTAATAAGTAATATTCAAATCAAAAATAATAAATCTTTTGACATTGTACTTATACAAAATGATCTAATAAGTTTTTCCGAGATCAGTAGATAGATACATATAAATTTAAGGGGCTATGTCAAAAATAGTGGATAATTATCACTTTTTCAGGTACGTCATGTTGAGCGCCTGCCTACCGGCAAAGGCAGGGGTGACGATGTGCTAATTTTGTGTATTTTATAAAATAGAGAATACACCATTTTCTACTACCCACGGCAAACGACATAGAGACATATTTAATGATAGATACTCGCCACAAAGTGGTAACTTAATTTAGTAAAAAAAACATATTTTGATTGTATAAATACAGGTTATTAGCTCCATGCAAGTGCAACTTGCAATGGGTGTTAATATCTCTCAGAATTTAAACTGCCCTTTCAGGGCGTTAGCGAATGCAACACAATATTATGTCAAGGCCTTGCCATTGACCAATATTAAATTAAGACTTTCAGCCTTAACATCACCTATGGAATGTAATAACTGTAAAAAACAATAGGTTCTCCACTAATTTAATGGGTAATATAATCTTTTTGTCATCCTGAGTGCAGTTTAATGAGGTACGAATAAAACGGACCTGCTTGCAGTAGGCAAGATCGAAGGATCTATTACGGTTGAAAAGGTTATGTTGATCACTGTTTCGATAGATACTTCAGCTACTCACTAACTTTATTATTGGTGTTCGTGAAATAGAAGATTCGGCATTTGCCAATCGCTTTCACTTATTTCGCAAAAGCTCCGCTCAACACCAAGGTAAGCAATTAGATACCATTAAAAATGGCAGTAGAACCAAACAATATACAGATAGCTACCGACCTCACAAGTTTTTAATATAAAGCACAAAAAAAAGGTAGCAGGGAACCCCCACTACCTTCTCATACAGTAATTTATTATTCAATTAGAACTTGATACGGCCTTCAACAGACACTTCTCTACCAGTTTCTTCTTCAACAAAAACACAATCAATCAAGTGAACTTCATTCTCAGACACAAATAGTACTGATCCACTCTTGCTCGAAAGGCCAGGATGTGGCGAACCATAAGCAATTACAGAAGCAACACGCTTATCTTCGTCTTCGAAATTCAATGTTTCTCCAATTTCATATCCATCTTTTAATGCAAGTATCTCAAAATAAAGATCAACATTCACAGTATAGAAATTGTAAACTTTTCCTTTAACTTTCTTTTCACCAACACTAATTCCACTATTGGTTGTATAGTTCTTTCCATCAATTGAAAGCTCTGAGCTTTTTGTAATAACTACATCGTCGAGGTAGGTATGACTACATGATGTAGAAAGCGTTGTTATTACACTTAGTATAACTAATGTAAAAATAATTCTAAACTTATTCATATTTTTAAATATTATGTTTGTCATAGTTACAATCTCCATCTAACACCTAAGTCAATTGTCATTCCATAGTTAGATATGTTTGCATCATATCCAGTAGCATGTACAACTGTAACATCTTTAGCACTAGTAATGTTATTCATATTAGTGTATAGTTCAATTCCTGCCCATGGTAATTTTTGCTTAGCAGTGAAATCAAAACGTAAATAATCGTCATTATATGTCGACAACTCGATATATTGATTAGACTTTTTAAATACACTTGTCTGATAGAACATTGATGCACGTGCAGAGAATCCTTTATAATCCCATCCTAAACCAATATTTAGAATATCTTTTGGCTGATCGATTAAAGCAGCTGTGTAAGTTCTATCGTTCTGAATGATAACTGGCTTATAAACAGGATATCCGGGTGGTATCACCTTTGGATCAACTACAGTATAAGGATACTCCATTTCAGAAAATATGTGAGTATAGTTAATATTCATAACTATTCCTCTCCACGCTCCAGGCAAGAAGTAGAAGTTAGACTGCCAATCAATCTCAACACCATACATATTCGCTTGATTCTTACTATTTGCAGTAGTGTAAATTGTTTTCTTCAAATATTCTTGACTTGAAGGAAATTGGAATGTACTACCATCAGCTTGAGTTCTTGTTCCAGTAGGAAGATTATAGTCATCTTCAGACAAGATAATTCTCTTACCCAAATCGAAAATCATATTATCAATTTTCTTAGTAAATCCACCTATTGAAAATAAACCTAACTTATTTGAGTGGAAAGTAAAGTAAATATCCCAGTTAACAGAATATTCAGGTACAAGGTTATAATTATTATATGATACAACCTCACTAAATACATCCATACGTGGTACTACTTGACTAAAACTTGGACGCGATAAAGTGTGAGTATAAGCTACACGTACATCAAACCAATCTAAAGGCTTATACTTCAAGTGAATCATTGGCAATAAATACCAGTTATCGCGAGTAGCAGTAGTGTCAGCAAACAAATAATCTCTCTCAGCAAATGCACCTACTTGAGTTACTCCATTCGAAGCTGTATAAGAAGTTGTATTACTCTCATATCTCATACCAGGAGTAAATTTAACCTGACTACCAAGATTTATCTCTGTTAAAATATAAGTTGCAAAATACTGTTCTGTTCCAGAATAATCATATTGAGTAGAAGATTTTTCGTAATAAAATTGATCTCCATTTTCTCCATTATCCTTCATTAAACGCATCATGTCATTCATTAAAGGAATATCAACAACTGATCCCATATTATAACGACCTTCCATAAAATCTCTATGATCGAAATCAGGTTTATGAGCAAGATTAAAAGGGTATGGTCCAGAACCACCACCTTGATATTCTTCCCAAAGTTGTTTAGCATTACGTCCAGACGCAATATCTAAATCAGAACCCCAAGCCTCTTCGTCTTTTGATCGAGTAGTAGCGCGATAATCGGCTCCAATTTTAAGGAATCCATTAAATTGATCATTGATCTTATAATCATAAGATAAATCAATTGAAGCACCAAGTTGTCTATCTTCAGACACCGAACTTCTTTCCATCATCTTATGTAATGTTGCCAATTCCTCATTAGAAGTTACTTTATCAAGAACTTCAGATGGAGCTACAGGCCTTTGTAAAAAGGAATTATCCTCAAATACATCAATAGTTTGAATATAACTAGCATCAACTTGATAAGGCTTTGTTGATTTTGCATAAGAGTGAGACACTTTTGCATCTATCTTAAGTTTATTGAACCTTTGGTCATAGCTAAGTATATTACTATATGATGAAGACTCATATCTAACATCCTGTCCTGAATGAGTTAAACTATTAGGTGAATAATAATACGAATCAACTTTATCTCCATATGTCTGAATATCAGTCGTACTACCGCTATAAAAATTCTTAAATTTTATAGATCCTTCTTCTAATCTATAATCCATAACAACAGTTGCACCCATACGCTGTTTAGCTCTGAATACATCATTAAGAGACACATCCTTAGTAAGAATCTTATTATTCGGAGAATTATCTAAGTCGGCAGAAGTATCTTCTATATACGACGCTGCCATTCTATTTTCACTACGATTACGTTTTTCTGCATTAGCCTGAACATATACTCCAAAATCATTATCGAAGAACCTATTACTAATACTTGCGTTTACTAAATAATCGCTATACGTACCTTTAAGTTGATTTGCTCCCATTTGAGCAACAATATCGCTATTCCACCCCTCACGAGCTTCACGCAATTTAAATTCAACCATACCTCCAATAAACTCAGCGTTTTTATCGGCAGTGGCAGCTTTATAAACTTCAATACCTCCCAATGCATAAGGCGAGATAGATGAAATATCAGTACTTCTATCATCACCTGCAGAAGCCATTTGCACACCTTCCATTGTAACTCTATTGTATTTTGGAGACAATCCCCTAACTACAACTTTATTTCCTTCACCACCAGTTCTAGCAACAGATACTCCCGGCAGTCTACCAAGAGTCTCGGCAGCATTTGCATCAGGTAACTCTTGCATCTTCTCACCAGAAACCACATTGGTAATTGATTTAGAATTTAATTGACGGTTAATCGCATTCATCTGTCCTTTAGCCTGTGCAGTTACAACAACTTCATCAAGTCCAACAGCACCACCATATCCTAGTGTAGCATCAACAGTAATTTTATCGCCAGCTTTTAATGAGATGGGTATTAATTGATCTTCATAGCCTATATATGTAATCCATAGATCGTAATCTCCAGGTGTAACCCCAGTAAGAACATATCTACCATCAAGATCAGTTGATACTCCAAACGTAGTTCCCTGAACTACAACATTAGCACCAATTAAAGTCTCACCTGTTTTTTTATCGGTAACAGTACCACTTATATATGCATCCTGTGCATACAATCCACTTAAAAATAAGGAGAAAAATAGAGTAAGAGCAACTATCTTTCCTTTGTAAGCTTTTCCCATAAGTATTAATTCAATAGTTATTTTTTGAGTTATCTAAAATAAAAGTAAGACAGTAGTAAAAGGAAAATCTAACTACTGTCTTACTATAAATTTTACTACTTAACAATCATTTGACGTGATTGAGTTACTGAACCAGTTTCTAACTTGTAGATATACAAACCAGAAGCTACATTACTAGCATCCCACTGTACGTTATGCTTCCCTTTTCCAAAAGAACCATTTGTAATAGTCTGTATTCTCTGTCCCATAATACTGTAAATAGAAATAGTAACATTTTCTTTCTTTGGAAGTGTGAAAGAGATAGTTGTACTTGTATTAACAGGATTAGGATAAGACGTTAATTCGTAACCTTTCTTAATAAAGTCATGATCATCGTTAGATAATGGACCTCCAAACATACTTAATCCTAGGAATCCTCCAACTCCAGCAGGGTAAGAATAAGCATCTCTATTGCTCTGATTCCAGTTAAGAACTCCAACTGGTAAACCATCATGTCCAGCAGTTAATAATGAAGATTCTGTAATCTCCATATTACCCTCTACTAATGGCCAATCAACCAACATAACATCTCCACTACCTAAATCTTCGTCAATATTTCTACGACTAGAGTTTGCACCCCAACCTCCAGCTCCTCTTCCAGAGAACGCTTCTTCGATATGTAGAGCTACACCATCAACAACATAAGTGTCAGTAGCAGTATTTTTAAATTTAGGATCAACATTTAAGTTATCCGACATTGTTAGGTTTGGATATGCACTAGCATCATCAAACATAGCCTGAGTCTCAGCATTTACAAAAGCAGCACCAGTAACCTCAGAATGAGCATCGTGAAAATCTGCTATTTTTTGAGGTGTGAAATAAGCATTATTAGAAATGTCAATAATTCTATCAGACTCAGTCAAACCTTTATCCGCTAACTGAGTACCTGTAACTTCTCTAAAGTACATAGTTGATAAAGCTTCACCATTATCAGTATACCAGTGATCCTTACGAGATAAATCTGTATCTCCATAAGCAGATTCACCATAGAAAAGGTTACTTCTATAATGAGCATTAACCATCTCAGGAGCTTTAAATACATTAACAATAGAAGTATAAATAGTATTATGCTCAATAAGTACATAATCAGCTAGACCTTTACCTCCTTGAATCATCCAATAAGCTTGGTTGTTGAAATAAGTATTATTTGTCATAACTAAACTATCTAATGGGTGTTGAGAAAAGTTAGCTTGCTGACCTACAAAAGGCATATATGTAGCAACTCCATTTCTGAATACATTATCAGAAAGATAAACAGTGTGTTCTTTTCCTGTAAAAGTAACAGCTCCAGCCTGCCATGCGTTAAATACACAACCTTTAATCTCTACACGGATGTTATTACCATTAAAGAAAAGACCCGCAGTCCATTGTGTTTCGTAAGCTCCATCTAAGTCAACTGCAGTAAAATATATATTTTCAAGGTAATAGTTATTATTACTACCATTGAATACAAACATATTCTGAACGTTTTCACCACTTGTATACTTTCCTCTTGCAACTACTGGTGGACGACCTGTACCATCACCTGTTGAAGTATCGTCACCTGCTATCATAGCAAATGAATAAGAAATTGGTGGGTTAGATGACATAATATAAAAAGCACCTCTTTCAAGACGATAAACACGATCAGCACTAGCACGAGAACCATCTGCAAGAGTATCTCCCCAGATAACTCTATCAAGAGTAGTTTCATCACTACCGTCCCAGTTAGGAACGTCCAAGAAATCTTGACCGTAAGTAGCTGCACTTCCCATCATAAATAATGATGTTAATAAAAGATAAATTTTCTTCATAATTTAATAATTAATTGTTGGTTAATAATAAATACAATCCATTGTACAAATATAG
>JAGLEB010000174.1 GCA_023145275.1 Flavobacteriales bacterium
CACCAGAGTCAAGAGCTTCTTTTACTAATTCATCTGCTCCAACCTCACCTCTCATATTTGGAGGGTATGGCGATTTCAAGTTGATCTTACCAAATTCTACACTATGTGCAATCTTTTCAAAAATATCCATTTTATCTACTTTATTATTATCAATTCAATTTTTTGTACCCCTTTTTACTGTCTAATTTATGACACCCTAAAGCAATGAACTTTAGAGCATTAATACAATACACAAAATGGGCAAATATAAACACAAAATGAGCAAACCTTTTATACTATTTACTCACTATATTTTACTTTGCGATGTTTAACATATCTTTTGATTAATATATTTTCAAAAAACATTTAATACAATCGATTGGCAATTTAGTGATTTTAAAACGTAATACAAAAATAAAATGACGAAAAGTAATTAATTACTAATCAACACCTTGTACTTCTAGCAGAATTTAAAAAAGAATAAAACAATATAAAACGACATTATTTAAGCTATTATTTTAACATTTATTTTGTATTTAACTTCTAAAAAGTTGCAACAAAATTATTCTAATTAATTCTATGACAAACTTAAATACTGCTGTATATAATTCCAATACTAATATCTTTAAACACAGTATACATCAACGTAAAATTAGCTATTCTATTATTGACGAGCACCCATAAAAAAAGGCCTCGCAAATGCGAAGCCCTTAAATTGTATTTTATCGATTGATCTTAATGATCTTCATGCTCAATATTGTAATAATGATAATGCTCAGACTCTTTTAGCATTGGGTGTCCTTTAGCAATTAAGCTACGCTTACTAAGATTATTTGCAGTACAGAAAATAAACAGGCCTAAGAATCCAAGGAAAGTTCCTATTTCAACAACTCCGAAATACCAGTGACTTCCAACACTTCCAGGCATAATCATAATAAACAGGTCCATATAATGCCCTATTATTAATACTACTCCAGTAACTACCATGTATGGATAATAACTTTTCTTTCCTGAATCCATTAAAACGATTAATGGGAAAACAAAGTTCATAACTACCATAGTCCAGAAAGCAACTTTATAATCAGCAAAACGAGCAATATAATAAGTTACCTCTTCAGGGATATTAGCATACCAATACAACACAAACTGCGAGAACCACAGGTATGTCCAGAAAATTGAGAAACCAAACATAAACTTACCTAAATCGTGAATATGCGAATGATTAACTGTCTGCAGATACCCTTTTGTCTTTAAATATACTACGACCAAAACCATCATTGCCAAGGCAGATACAAACATTCCTGAGAATACATACCAACCAAACAGAGTCGAGAACCAGTGAGGATCAACACTCATAACCCAATCCCACGATCCTGTTGAAGATGTAACTCCAAAGAACACCATGAATATTGCAGATACTTTAAATGCCTTATTATAAGCAATATTATTTCCTACTTCAGCATTTTCTTGTTCTATTGAATATTTCTTTATCAAAAGTAATGCACCAATCCAACCTCCTAGATATACTACAGCTCTAAGCAAGAAGAAAGGAACATTTAAATATCCCGACTTACCTTCGATAATAGGATCGAAATTAGGCGAATTTGGATCAATTAAGCTAGCATCCATCCAGTGGAATATATGATGGAAGTGCAATCCTCCAGCTAGTAGAATTAGAAAAACAATTAATCCCCCAGGAATTAAATAAGTCGACATTGCTTCCATCACTCTAAGTAGCACTACCGACCAACCGGCCTGTCCGATATACTGAATCGCCATAAAGAACAATGTTCCAAGAGCGATAAATAAGAAAAACAATGCACTAACATACAATGCAGACCAAGGTCTATTTTTCAATTGAGTTAATACATGCTCAGCATGAGCCTCATCGTGATGATCATTAATTTTTACAGCAGTCTCGTGAGAGTCGCTATCTTCACTATGATCAGCATCAACGTGCTCCATTTGGTTATTTACATCTTCAACAGTCGAAGGTGTAGTTATAAAACCAAATGCTAATGATAATATTCCTACTGCCATTAAAACAAATGACAGAGTTTTAAGTTTTTGAGAAAATATATACATCTGATATTTATTTTAATTGACTTCTTAATTTTAATACATGCTGAGATATTTTCCAGCGCTCATCCCAGGTAAGCTGAGAAGCGTGAGATCCCATCATATTCTTTCCATAAGTAATTACATGAAATATGCTACCCTCACTAATATTTGGCAAACGAGATGCTGCATAAGAAGGTACTCCTAAGAATTTTTCGTTCTGAACAAGTTTCCCTTGTCCATCACCATTAATTCCATGACACGAAATACAATAGATATTGTACAATTCTTCTCCGTATTTCGCATTTTCATCATTTGAAGCTATTGGTGATTTGAGGTTCATCAATGCCTCCTGATATCCTTCATTAGTATTAGGAATATCATAAGGAACATATCCTCTTTTAATTGTTCCATCTACCGGCGTTCTAGCCTCCATGCTATTAATGCCATTTGGATCTTCTGAATAAGGTTCATAGGCAACAGAGTGATACATATCTGGCATATATACCGACACTGGCTCTCTCATCGGTTCATCCGAACTACATGATGATAAACCTAAGCCTAACAATATAACTACAACCGAGGCTGATTTGGGAGGAAGCTTAAACCAAAGATTTCGTTTTTCCTCTTCAACAATATCTTTCACTGTTACTTCTATTGCTCCAGAATCTTTAAGTATTGCCTCCAAATTTGAAGTGTCTCCATCAACAAAAAACTCCATTAAAAATTTATCGTCCGTAGTTCTAGGATCTGGGTTAATACCAGCACTACCAGGATACAGCTTATTCTTAAAGAAATACGTTGTAACCATTAAGTGTGCAGTAAAGAAAATAGTCATTTCAAACATAATAGGTATGAATGAAGGCATATTCTCTAGCCATGTAAAACTCGGTTTACCACCAATATTCTGTGGCCAATCCTCAATCATCATGAACCATGTTAACCAAATAGCAAAGAAAAATCCAATTATTCCGAATATAAAAGCTGCTGAAGCAATACGAGTTGGCTTCAAGCCCATTGCCTTATCTAGTCCGTGAACAGGGAAAGGTGTATAAACCTCGTCTATATCAATTCCCTTCTGACGAACGGCTTTTACACCACTCATCAATATATCGTCGTCGTCAAACAATCCGTGTACAAGTTTCTTACTCATGTTTGTGTAACTTTTTTTGGCTCTCGCCAGATGATTTCAAAATAGTTTTCAACTCAGCCTGAGCAATCACAGGGAAAGTACGAGCATAAAGCAAGAACAATACGAAGAAGAATCCGATCGTTCCAACAAAAATACCAATATCAACATAAGTTGGCGAGAACATCGACCACGATGATGGTAAGTAATCACGGTGTAATGATGTTACGATGATCACAAAACGTTCAAACCACATACCTACATTTACAATAATCGATAAGACGAATGTAAACATAATACTCGTTCTAAGTTTTTTAAACCACATTAACTGTGGAGAAACAACATTGAAAGTCATCATGGATAAATAAGCCCACCAATAAGGTCCTGTTGCTCTATTTAAGAAAGCGTATTGTTCGTATTCTACACCCGAATACCACGCCATAAATAACTCAGTAATGTATGCTACACCAACAATAGAACCTGTAAGCATAATTACAATATTCATCATTTCGATGTGTTGAATAGTGATATAGCTTTCAAGATTCACAACTTTTCTCATAATAATAAGCAAGGTCTGTACCATAGCAAATCCCGAGAAAATAGCTCCCGCCACAAAGTAAGGAGGGAAAATAGTTGTGTGCCATCCAGGAATAACTGATGTTGCAAAGTCCATAGATACAATAGTATGTACCGAAAGTACAAGAGGTGTAGCTAATCCAGCTAAGACTAATGATACTTCCTCAAAACGTTGCCAATGTTTTGCTTTACCACTCCAACCAAAACTCATTATTTTATAAATGTGCTTTTGAAAAGGCTTTACTGCTCTATCTCTAATCATGGCAAAATCTGGAATCAACCCAACATACCAAAATACAGTAGATACCGAGAAGTATGTAGAAATTGCAAATACATCCCATAGTAGAGGTGAGTTAAAATTCACCCAAAGCGACCCGAAGTTGTTTGGGAATGGAAATACCCAATATGCCAACCAAGGACGCCCCATATGAAGAAGTGGGAACAATGCAGCCTGAACAACAGCAAAAATTGTCATTGCTTCTGCAGAACGGTTAATTGACATACGCCATTTCTGACGGAATAATAAAAGTACTGCCGAGATTAATGTACCGGCATGACCTATACCTACCCACCATACAAAGTTTGTAATATCCCAAGCCCAACCAACGGTTTTATTAAGTCCCCAAGACCCAATTCCTTCACCTATAGTTATTGCCATAGCTCCAATCCCCCAAAGGAAAGCTATTGTCGCAAGGGTAAAGGCAAACCACCACATCTTGTTGGCCTTACCTTCAACTGGAGCAGCCACATCTCTTGTAACGTCGCTATACGACTTATTACCTAAAACTAATGGCTCTCTTATTTCTGATTCATAATGCATATCCAGTATAATTATGAGTTTTTATTTCTAATTTTTGTTTGATACATCACATTCGGTTTTGTTCCTACTGTTTCTAACAAGTAGTACTTACGATCGTCATGTAAAGGCTCTTGAATCAACGATTCTTCGTTATTTATATCTCCAAATGCCATTGCTTCTGATGGACATGCCGAAGAGCAGGCTGTTTGAATATCGATATCTTCCAACCTACGACCGTCTTTCTTAGCACTAAGAATTCCTGCTTGAGTGATTTGTATACACATCGAACACTTTTCCATAACCCCACGATCGCGAATTACAACGTCAGGATTAAGTACCATACGTCCAACCTCATCATTCATATGGTAGTCAAACTTTTCATTCCCATTATATTGGAACCAGTTAAACCTACGTACCTTATAAGGACAGTTATTTGCACAGTATCTAGTACCTACACATCTATTGTATGCCATCTGATTCTGACCTTGAGCACCGTGAGAAGTTGCAGCCACCGGACAAACTGTCTCACATGGAGCGTGATTACAGTGCTGACACATTACAGGTTGGAAAACTACTTCAGGATTAGCCGAAGCTACCTCCATCTGATGATACATATCTACTGATCCAGTTACTCCACTCAAGCCTTCAGCTTTAGCTTTCTCCTTAGTCATATCAGAAGAGTAATAGCGATCAATACGCAACCAGTGCATATCTCTCGACTTACGAACTTCTTCCTTACCTACTACAGCAACATTATTCTCAGCATGACAAGCAACAACACAAGCTGCACAACCTGTACATGCATTAAGATCTATAGAAAGATTAAAGTGTGGTCCAATATCTGAATCGTGTTGATCCCACAAATCTATCTTCGAAACAGGTTGGTTACCATCGTGAGTCGCCAACATATTTATTGGATTCCACTCATCTCTACTTTTATTCTTGTATATATCGAATGTTGTTTCTTGAACAACATCTCTATCCATCATAGTGTGATGTAACTGAACACAAGCAAATTCATGCTCTCCTTCAACTTTCTCAATACTAACACTACTTGCATACTTATTGAAACTCTTGTAGAACGGATAAGCATTTACACCGGTCTTCATAGCGTCTTTCACTCCTTCGCTTCGCCCGTAACCTAAGGCTAAACCAAGTGTCCCATATGCTTGACCAGGCTGAATAAATACAGGCACAGTCATCGACACACCTGCAGCACTTAGTTTTACAATGTCTCCGTTTAGAGCACCATTTGAAACATTCCAGTTCGTTAAACCAAGCTCTTTTGCGTGAGCAGCCGAGATTGTTAAATAGTTATCCCACGATGTACGAGTTATAGGATCTGGCAACTCTTGCAACCAAGGATTGTTTGCCAATTCTCCATTACCCATACCCGCCTTAACGTATAACTCTAATTCTATACCTTTTGCATTTTTAAAATATTTTTGAGCAGCTTTTGCAACTGCTGCCATATCAACTTCGTTCAAAGTTGGCATATCAGGGTCTAAGCTAAGTTTCAAAACCCCATCGTGTAGAGTTTGATTCCAAGTTGATCCAGTTTTCTTAGATAGAATATTATTCTTCCAATTATTTTTTATGAAAGAGTAAAAATCTTCATCAGAACCCATCCACTTCAATAAATTATCTTGAAATTGACGAGTATCATATAGTGGACGTATCGTTGGCTGCATCAATGAATACTCTCCTTCTACCGCCATAGCATCTCCCCAACTCTCTAGAGAATGTTGAGAAGGCAAATTGTATGTCGATTCTTTTGTTGTTTCGTCAACAAACTGAGTTACAGAAACAGTAGTCTCAACCTTTTTCATTCCTTTTACAAACTCTACTGAATTTGCTAAAGAATAAACAGGATTAACATTATAACAAATCAAGGCAGATACTTTTCCAGAGTTCATATCCTGAACAAGCTGTTGCACTGCATTGTCATTTCCTTCTTTTACAAAAACTGGCTTACCAACGCACATCGCTCTACTTTGTAGTGCTAGGTTAATCTTCATTGCCAATATTTGCAAGTTTTTATCGTTACTTCCTGTAACAACTAAAGCTTTACTCCCAGCATTTTTCAACTCTTTTGCAATTGCTGCAAGTTTACTATCTATTGGAGTTTTGTTAGTCGCTAGGTTCTCCCCTAATATTATATTATAAAGTTTTATTAGAGCTGAAGCCTGCTCTGATGGTTTTACAGAATATCTATCATCTGCATTTGCACCTGCAAGCGACATGTTAGTCTCAACTTGTATATGACGAGACATTTCTTTCTGCTTAGGATTTCTTCCTATCGAATAACCTTTCTCGTATCCTCCGCCTAACCAATCACCAATAAAATCGGCTCCGAAAGAAACTATAGTCCTAGCTTCAGCAAAATTATAAAGTGGTAAAGCGCGCTTTCCATAAAGTGTTTCATAGGCATCTAATGCTCCTGAACTAGAAACAGCATCATAAGAAATATGTTTCGTTGTTGGATACTTTTCAGAAAACTTAGAAATTATCTCCTTAGTCGATGGACTAAACATCGATGATGTAAGTAATACTATTTCCTTATCTCCAGCTGTAGCTAATGCCGTAGCAATATCCGCATCAACTGATGACCACGAAATCTCTTCCCCTTCTTTTTGAGGGGCTTTTAGCCTATTACTGTCATATAACGATAATACATTAGCTTGAATACGAGCATTTGTGGTAGAATAATAATCAGCCATTGTGTTTGGCTCAATCCTTATAGGACGTCCTTCTCGTGCTCTTACTAATACGCTTGCAAAATCATGACCGTCTGATATTGATGTTGCATAATAATCTGCACTACCAGGAGTAACATTATCAGGCTTTACTACATAGGGTATCGATTTTACAACAGGACCCTCACATGCCGCTAATGATGCCGCTGCAGTACTAAATCCAATATATTTCAAAAAATCTCTTCGCGTAGTAGATCCACTTTCTAGTGACTCCTTATCTCCAAGGAAATCATCAGTAGGTATTTCTTCAACAAACTCTTTGTTTCGAAGGTCTTGCATAATCTGACTTTCTTCATTCAGATCCTCAATACCTTTCCAATATTTTTTTTGTGACATCCTTCTCTTTTGTTTAATTTGATTAATTGTTTAACTGTTGTAGAACTATATTAGTTCTACTCCCGATAGCTATCGGGCTAACAGTTCAACGATTCAACCTTAGTAATGGCATTTGCCACATTCTAATCCACCCATCATACTCACGGTTAGCTTTTGAGTGCCATACTTGGCTGCCAATTGCTTGTGAATCTTATCGTAGTAGGCATTTCCAGCCATCTTTATCTCTTCTGTCTTATGACAGTCAATACACCACGACATTGTTAAAGGACTATATTGATAAACCTCTTCCATTTCTTCAACAGGTCCGTGACAATCTTGACATTCAAGACCACCTACTGTAACGTGTTGCGAGTGATTGTAGTAAACAAAATCAGGAAGATTGTGAATTCGCACCCATTTAATGGGCTTCTGTTCGTAGTTTTCGATATAAGAATTTGTTGAAGGATCGAATCCTATGGCATCGTAGATCTTAGCTATTTCCTCTTTCCCAGTGTTCTCACCTTCTTGAATGAGCATATGACAATTCATACAAACATTTGCTGATGGAATACCCGAGGTCTTACTAGTTCTAGCACTTGAGTGGCAGTACTGACAATCTATTTCCTGATCGCCCGAATGCACTTTATGAGAAAACGCAATTGGTTGTATAGGTTGATATCCTTTATCAACACCAACTCCTAATCCCCACTCCCAAAATGCGTAAATACCTAACATCGAAATTAGAAATACAAATAGAATTGCAAGAGTATTGTTTTTTACAATAAACGATATGTAAGCTACTAGCTCGCTAAAATAGCTTCCTTGTTCTCTTTTATAAAGGTGTAGTAAAGTAGATTTTAATCTGAAAAGTATTATTGTAAAGAATAGAGCTATGACGATAACTGCAATCAGTACTTCAGTAGTATAATCAATTGGATCAGCAACAACTATAGCAACTTCTTCTACCTTTTTCTTTTCAAAAAGAGCTGGATCAGCATCTGTATACGCCATTATATCGGCAATATCCTGATCTGAAAGATTTGGAAAAGGAGTCATTGGTATACTACTATACTCTTCGAAAATAGCTTTTGCATCAGCATCACCACTTTCTATTAAAGCAGCACTATTTCTAATCCAGTCTTGTAACCATTTTTGATCTCTTTTAGATGCAACACCTTTCAAAGGTGGACCGATAAGTCTCTGCTCTAACTTGTGACAGGCTGCACAATTTGTGTTAAAGAGTTTCTTTCCATTCTTAGTATCACCACTTTGCGCAAATGTCGACAAAGCAAATATAAAAGAAAAGATAACACTCAGCACAATGTGCCCTGTTAGTGAATTGCGATGATTCTTCACTTTCGTAATTAATAGTTTAGTTAAAATAATAGGCTGTTTTGGTTTAACCCCGAACTTTATGATATTCTTCAGGTCTAAGCCTGTTAAATAACATATCACAAAAATAGAATTTTAGTTGAATTATTAGATGATGTATAATTTGTTTAATTAATTTATATCTATTCTAAATAAGGCTTAAATCGCAAATTTTTAAGGCCTTTGTCAAAAATAGTGGGTAGCTAAAATCTTATGGGGAGTCGGAGTCATTCGGAACGAAGCTTGCGAAATAAGCGAAGCGATTGGCAAATGCCGAATCTTAGATTTCACGAAACTAATAATAAAGTTAGAGAGTAAATTGAAGAATCTATAGCAAACAAGCCGAATTCAGAATTGATTAAATATGGGTTAACATCGCAATAATTTTAAATAATAAACTAACTTTGGAGAATCCTAAAAGATTTAAGATGAATTTGAACAAAGCACTTCTTTTTATATTGTTGTTAATAGGTATATCTATTAACACAAACGCTCAAGATACCAATTTCAGAGATTCAGAAAAAGACACAACATCGTTTGTACTTGTAGTCCAAGATCCGCAACTAAATATAGTAAACAAGCTTTACAAAGAAGTGAGTGCAGTTGATACCATTACCCAAGGTTTTAAAATTCAAATCTACTACGGGTCTAGACAGAAAGCCTCCCAAAAATTAGATCAATTCAAGACACTTTATCCAAGTATCGAGGCGAATCTAATATATGAAGAACCTAACTTCAAGGCAGTTGTTGGTAAATACTACATCAAACTTGATGCTGATAGAGATTTGCAAATGATAAAACAAAAATTCTTCGATGCATTCATCGTAAGAAATGACATCATAAAATAAGTTCTGAAAAAGCTCGAAGCTGGAAGTAAAAAGCTCGAAGCTGAAAGCTCGAAGTTCAAAGCTCAAAGCTGAAAGCTGAAAGGGGTTAGCTTGACATTCGAAGATATTTATCACGTAGTCACGATTGTCACTAAAAAAGCTC
>JAGLEB010000175.1 GCA_023145275.1 Flavobacteriales bacterium
GGAATAATATCAAGTTCAACTGGAGCATCTCCCAAGTTTGTAACTTTGATATCACGTACTACTAAATTTTTACCATTAGGAACAAAAATTGTAACCTCTGTACGAATACCATAAAATTCTGATACTATTTTCTGGTAAGCTAATCCAACATGACATTCATACAAATCGTATTTATCTAATGTTGGTACAAAAAACGGAGAGAATACTTTATAACTTCCATCTGCTTGCTTCATTCTTATGTAAAGAGTTTCTCCTTTAAAATCGGAACTAGGTAATTGAGGAATGTATTTTACGATTCTGTTTAGTGCCGGGTCACCTTTAGTAATAAGCGATCCTCCAGTATTATCAATAATACCTCCAAAAGAAAGTGTTCCAACATAATTAGTCCATTTAACCGGAGTTTTAGGATTTGTAATTATGTACTCTTTGTTCTTGTCGTCAAAATAACCGTACTTCATCTGTATATAATTTTAAATTCTTGTAATTCTATATTTTGTTCTACCACGGATAGGTGTGAAATAATCGTCACCTTGAGCGTAGCCAAAGCGAAGTCGAAAGGTCTATTTCATAGCCTTCATGATGTTATCACTGTTGCTATAGATATTTCGACTACATTCCCTTCGTTTCACTTAGCGAATTCTGCTCAATATGACGGATATTCTAAATTAGAAAATCCACACAAATCATGGAATAATCACCTTTTAAACTTTTCCTCTACGTTCTTCAAGCTGAACTCTAATTTCGTGTGCTTTCTCTGCTGTTATTGGAAATTTATAAAGAAATATTAATGCTATTGTAAGCGATAATATAGGAATAACCATATAGCCAATTCTCATATGTGTATAAACAACTTCTATTTCTTCAGGGCTTATTTTATGTATGGTTGATGCATCAAAACCTGTAAGTTCTAGTAATGGACCGGAAACTAGGAATCCTGCCATGAAACTAAGTTTCAATACCCATGAATATATTGATGAAAAACCACCTTCACGTCTTTCTCCCGTCTTCAACTCATCATAATCAACAACATCAGCTTGCATTGATGGTAACATCAGCCAAAGGCCCGCGTAACCAATCCCTACAAATACTGTATTTACAAGCATCAAGTATATGTGGTTGGGATCATTTGTCCACCAAGTAGTAGAGTAGGAGAATAGTGCTATGGAAATAGCAATCATCAGTACTTTTTTCTTTCCTATTTTTTCTGATAGTCTTCTGAATATTGGAATAAATATTAAACTAAATATGGTATAAATAAATGTACCATATCCTGCGAATTTTGCTCCTTCGTTCCAATCGCCACCTAATACGTAATAAGTACCAACATATCGTCCGTAACCATCAAAAATAGCCTGACCCATTAAGAAGAATACTGTTAATAAACTCAGAATAACAAATGGTTTATTATTGAAAGTCTCTTTTAAACTTCGCAAAAGAGGAATACTTTTTTGATTCTGTACTAAATCAGTTTCGTAATATCTTTCTTTTAAGAATATTGCTGGTATTACTCCAAGTACAATTATTACTACTCCAATAATTATACTGATGTACCTCATACCGTTCACAGGACTGGCTACTTCTACACCATCTTTCACTATCCAAAATATTGGCAGCATTGACAACCACCATATCCAACCATTTACAAAACCTGCTATAGTTTGAAAATAACCTCTAACGGCTGCTACTCTTGTACGCTCATTATAATCTGGAGTCATCTCCATTAATAAACTTTGGTAAGGGATACCCCAAACGGTAAAGAATGTATAAAATAATATACCAAAACCTATAACCCAAAGCATAATTCCTACTGGACTTAAATCCATAGGGAACCACCAAATTAAAGGGTAAGTTAACCCTGCCATAATTGCACCTACAAAAATAAAAGGTCGTCTTCTTCCCCATTTAGATCTGAAGTTGTCGGAAACCCACCCCATAATAGGATCTAAAATTCCATCCCATAAACGTAGTGACATTAAAATAATTGCAACATAGGTAGGTGGAAGTTTTAACTCCATATTGAACACCTGATAAGCAATACTTACAAGTACCCAAATACCTAAAACATCTACAGGACCTGCTGCTGCATAAGCCAATTTGCTCTTAAAAGGAACTTTATCCTCTACGGCAATAAGAGGCTTAGTTGTGGTTTTGTCCGACATATTATATTTTTAGTTTTTTTAGTCTTAGTTAGAAATGCAAATAACTAAAATATATTAATCCTTAGGGTTTTACATACGTTCAACTACTTCTAATTTTCGTTCAAAAAGGTGTGTTTTTTGTATCTCGTAAAATGTAAGGTAGGGTGTGTCAAGATATTGAAAGCTTAATTTTTTAGATGTTAAGAAAAAGATAATTACTTGGTTTTATATAGAATCGTCATTTCGACTGGAGCTTGCGGAATGGATAAATCTATTGCTAAACAGTTGAAATATCGTATGTACGTTCAATATGGTTAGCCTACAATATTCGTAATAAAATCGACGCTCCGAGGTTTTCAACTCTCGGAGGTATTGAAGTATGATACTTATTTATGTTAGAATTGTTCTTTACCAAAAGTAGATTTAGCTTTCTTCTTTTTGCTAGTAAAGTTTAGTGTGTAAACTGCACTAATTTCTACAATAGGACCATACCTGTTGTAAGTAGTTTCTTGGTAGAATATTTCATTACCCGATCCATCTTTAGCTCTTGTGTTTAACCCTTGAATATTTGAACTAAGTATATCAAGTCCTCTTAATGAGAAATTCCAAGATGCTAGTTTCTTGGGTGCATAACTCAGGGCGGCATTTGCTATATAAAACATTTCGTCGCTACCTTGTGCTGTAACTGTTGCCGATTTTATATCAATATCTGTTGTGAATTTTAACTCACTAGTAATATTCAAGTTTAGATTTCCTTTCAAACTCCAATTTAAACTACTGTTATTTTCTTGGTACCCGAATACTTCTCCATTGATGTTGTAGTGATAAAGCGATCCTCCAACAAATAGTTTTGCCCAGGTTGTTAGCTCTAAATTTGCATTAAGCTCTCCTCCTGTAGCTGTACTATTTCCTGAATTTGTATAACTTCTGATTAAAACATTTTCTTTCTCATAAACAGTATTTACTCTAAAAATTGCATTTGTTGTTTCTCTGTGAAAACCTGTTAATCCAATTGATTGAGACCCTACTTTCTTGTTGTACGTGAACTCGAAGTTGGTGTTGAATTCTGGTTTTAGAGATGGGTCGCCAATTACGTAAACCTCGTAGTGTCTTCTGTACAAAAATGGAGACATGTTTTTTGTAGGAGGTCTATTTACTCTTCGCGAAGCAGCAAAAATAAGCTGATCTTTGTCTGTAAACTTATAATCTAAGTGTAGAGTAGGGAACCAATCTAATTTCTGGTAGTAGTTATCATGCTTTGGTTGTGTCAGAAATGGAATTTCGTTGTAATAATCCAGATTATCGATATGCATATTCTGATCGGTATATTCTAAACGTAATCCTGCTACATAATTTAGCTTACCCCAAGTACCCGAATAATCGACATATCCCGCATAAATACCTCGCTTTAAGGAAGTACTATTTTCGAAAGTTTTATAGTCTCCCCAAGCCCCATTTGCAACATTTAGTGTATCGTAGTTAAATGTACCGTTGTGAATTAGATACTGTGGTTGAAGTCCAAATCCAAGTTTGTCTCCATTGTCAAGTTCTTTTTCGTAATCAATAGAAATTCTGAATCCATTTAATGGAGAGTCTTCATTTTGTTTGAAATGATCTCGTTGATTACCAACAGCATCGTTGGGTTTATCGAAATCGTAAACTTCGTTTGATAAATTGCTACTCAAGTTTGAGTGTTCGTAAATAAAAGTAACATTAAGTTTATCGTCGTTATCAAATTTTGTAGCATAATCAATGTTTCCCGAATGGAATATTCCGTATCTATTATCTGTATTCGGATTATATATCCATTCCTCATTTACTTTATTCTCCTTGTTTTTGTCGGCATAAAAATTATTGTAAACATAAAATGCCGACCTACCTTTATTTCTGTTACTATAAGAATATGAAGCGGATAAACTTGAAACGTCATTAAGATTATAATTCAACCCAAACATTCCCGAATATGTTTCGTCCCACTCAGGTCTAAGTCCTGATGCTACCATGTGGTAATATTCACCAGGAGGATTACTTGCCGGATTCTGAAGCAATCGTGCATCACCATCTCTATCGCCATTAACATTTTTCTTAGTATAGTTTAATGCTCCATAGAAAGAGATGTCATCATCCATATAATTGAAGTTTAAACCTCCAGCGTAGCGATTATCATTCATTTTATACCCATCATACTTATCGGTTCTATTTCCCCAAGGCGCACCACCCACAAGTCCATTTGCAGATAATGACCATCCTTTTTCTCCTGTCTTTTTTGTGGTAATATTTATTATTCCTCCTTTTCCTTGAGCATCGTATTTTGAAGTAGGAATAGTAATGATTTCAATATTTTCAATTTGATTGCTCGACATTGATGCCAATAGCATTGACGGATCCATCTGTGTAGGCTTACCGTTTACGTAAACCATAAAGTCAGTAGCTCCACGTACAGAGACTTCTCCATCGGGTGTAACAGAAACAGAAGGTAGTTTGCCTAGAATATCTACAGCAGAACCCCCTTTTGCTGTTGCAAAATCATCGGTATTATACGATTTCCTATCTATTTTGTTGACAACAGTATTTCTGTGAGCTACAACCTCAACATCAGTTAATATTTGGCTAGAGGCGGCTAATACAACATCTCCGAGCTTAATGTGTTTATGGCTCTTCTTTACCTCAATACTCTCGATTATTTTTGTTTCGTAACCTATAAAAGATATTTCTATATTATATGTACCATAAGGAACATCTTCTATTTTGAAATCACCATCAATATCAGATACTCCTCCAATAGCAAGTTCATTATTTGTAATTGATTTTATTGCGATAGAAGCAAAAGGAACTTCCATCCCCGATTCATCAATAATATTTCC
>JAGLEB010000176.1 GCA_023145275.1 Flavobacteriales bacterium
TCTGTAGCCATTTTCAACTCTTCGGGGCTATACGACCTTGCTTCTGATGCAGTTACTGCGCTTTGAAGCTCAAAAGAGTTTTTAGCACCTGATAGTACTGTAGATATACCTTTTTGGTCGAGAGTCCATTTCATTGCTGCTTGTGGCATGCTTTTTATATCATCTCTTACGAGAAATGAGAAATCATCTACCTGCGAAACTCTTTCAATAATTTCCTCTCTTGTGTAGCGCGCATTTAATGTTCCCTTTTCAAAAACTGTGTCTTTGTTTATTGCACCCGAAAGAAAACCATTTGCCATGGTTTCTCGTGCAACAACTCCTATTGGATGGGTCTGAAGTTCTTCGATTAATTCTTGAGATTCTCTATTCATTAAACTCAAAACTACTTGAATAAGGTCTATTTTATTTTCTTTGGCCCACAATCTAGCCATATTTTCTGTTTGCTTAAACATAGATATTGAATGTCCAATAAATTTAACCTTCCCTTCCTTTTTTACTTGTTCAATGCCTTCCCAAACATCATCGTTTATTTCTTGTGGCGAAAATGGCGAGTGGAAAAAAAGTACATCTATATAGTCGGTTTGCAATCTTTTTAAACTTTCTTCTACTGATGCAATTATGCGTTCTTTAGTAAATATAGAGGCTCCATTTTCTATAGTAGGATTACGTCCAAATTTTGTTGAAATATGAACTTTATCTCTTTTCCCTATCAGCGCTTTTCCCAACACAATTTCGGCTACACCATCTTGTTGTGCTGTACCGTATTGTGGGGCTGTATCGAAAAGGTTTATTCCTAAATCTATGCCTTCGTGAATTGTTTTAATACCGTCTTTTTCGTCAACACCACCGTAAACATTATTTCCAAATGCCCATGTTCCTAAACTTATTTCACTTACTTCTAGTTCAGTACGGCCTAATTTTCTATAATTCATATTTTACAAGTATCTTTTTTTTAGCTCACTAATTTCCTTCGAGGCATTTTTCACAAATGTTTCAGCTATTTCGGCACCTAGTTCTTTTGTTGCTGGTCTAGGATCATCTCCATAAACTGCATCTATCTCTAAGCTTATATCTCTATCTTTTGGTAGAGAATCTAAGTCAACAAAATCGCTCTGATAGTACAACTGCAATGATGTTTCGCCTATGGCAGAGTGGTTTGCAACTAGCAAATGATCGGGGATTATATCGAATTCGGCCAAGGCATAAACATATGTCGCAGTTTTCTTTTTGTTATAATAGTCAGCAATATCTCTAAGAATTTGCAAATGTGGCTCGCCAGCGTGACCCGATAACAAAACAATAATTTTAAAGTCTTGCTTTGCTAGTTGTTCTATATATTCCTCAGCAGTAAGTTTTATTAGTTTCTCAGAAAATTCTATTGAGTGTTTCTTGAAATCTACTCCTTGGTACGAGCTAATTAAGTTTGCAGCCTGGAAAACTGTAGGTAAAACTATTCCTCCATTCTGCTTTGCTAAATCGCAGCAAAGGCCATATGCTTTTATGCCATCTAAACCTATAGGGTTATGACTTCCGTGGTATTCTAATGCTCCCCACGGTAAATATGCTATAGGATTTTTTTTACAGATACTCTCTATTTCTGTTGGCCTTAGGGTTTCGTATTTGGCCCATTTTGCATTATCAATCATATATTATTTTTTATCCCAATTTGTGTGATATATAAGTGGATTTTGCTCCTCATTATTCAATACATCTCCAATTTTCAAGCTCTCGAAATACTCTTGTGGAAGTACATTTTTATTTCCGTTGAATGTAGATCCATCTGGCATAAATGCGCAAGTCATTGCTTTTCGTGTGCCTGCTGTCATATTTGCTCCTGCAGCATGAATGTTCAGCCCATTGTGAAACGAACAACTCCCAGCTTTTATAACTAATGGAACTGGATCTACTGTTTTGTATTTTGGATAATCATTGAAAATATCACCCATGTTTGCTCCTATTCCGGGCTCGTCAAATTTTGTGTCGTGGTTTGATTCTGGCATAAAGTACAAGCAGCCATTCTGAATAGTTACATCTTCAAGAGCCACCCAGATACTTAAAGCCTCTCTGTGCGAGAAAGACCAAAATGGAGTGTCGAGGTGCCATGCTGTAGCATTTGCCCAAGGCTGCTTAACTAGAGATTGATCGTGCCAAACTCTTATGCCGTCAACTTCGGCCAAATCGCATGCCATTTTACCAATCCTTTTGTCTAGAATTAACTCTTTTACATCAGTACTTGTCTTCCAAAGATTTATTATTTGATCGAATACTTTCCCAAAGTAATCTGCAGAATCATTTATACCATCCGATTCTCCTGTTAAAACTTTTGAGTGTGGAAACTTTTGCCCCTTTCTTTCGCTTAACGCAAAATCTATTTTACTTTTCCAAGTTTCTAGCTCGTCTGGAGCAAGAAAATCATCGATAATTAGAAAACCATTTTTTCTATAACTTGCTTGTTGCTCTTTTGATATTTCATTCTTCATAAGTACGTGTTATAACTATATTGCTTATATCTTATAATCGACCAAAACAATCGATTGAATTTATGCTACAATATAGTAAAACATACTGTAGATTACTTAAAAAAATGACATTTATCAGTTTATTGGTATTTAATGAACTGTACGGTGTAGATGTTTGTATCTGTTTTGAAAGTATTGCTTAAAACCTTATCAAGTCTGCCGCTATATTTAGTGCAAAAATACTCATATTGAACTTCAAGCTTATTTATTGCCACAGATATACAGATAGCTTCCAGCTTTTTACTTCGAGCTTCGAGCTTTTTCACTTTACCTCGCTGGCATTCAATTCTCAATTGATGCTCGGTGAACCTCCTTCGTCGGTTTCAGCTTCCAGCTTTTTACTTCAAGCTTCCAGCTTTTTCACTTTACCTCGCTGGCATTCAATTCTCAATTGATGCTCGGTGAACCTCCTTCGTCGGTTTCAGCTTCCAGCTTTTTACTTCAAGCTTCGAGTTTTTTAAACTGCTTCCAGCTTTTTACTTCGAGCCTCGAGCTTTCAATATGCTCAGATATTAATCTATCTACCGATAGATCCTTTTCAAACTGCTTCGAACTTTTTACTTCGAGCTTCGAGCTTTTTAATATGCACAGATATTAATCTATCTACCGATAGATCCTTTTTAAACTGCTTCCAGCTTTTTACTTCAAGCTTCGAACTTTTCACTTCGAGCTTCGAGCTTTTTCACTTTACCTCGCTGGCATTCAATTCTCAATTGATGCTCGGTGAACCTCCTTCGTCGGTTTCAGCTTCCAACTTTTTACTTTGAGCTTCGAGCTTTCAATATGCACAGATATTAACCTATCTACCGATAGATCCTTTTCAAACTGCTTCCAGCTTTTTACTTCGAGCTTCGAGCTTTCAATATGCACAGATATTAACCTATCTACTGATAGATCCTTTTCAAACTGCTTCGAACTTTTCACTTCGAGCTTCGAGCTTTTTACTTCGAGCTTCGAGCTTTTTCACTTTACCTCGCTGGCATTCAATTTTCAATTGATGCTCGGTGAACCTCCTTCGTCGGTTTCAGCTTCGAGCTTTTTACTTCAAGCTTCGAACTTTTTACTTCGAGCTATTAACCTTTACCTCGCTGGCATTCAATTTTCAATTGATGCTCGGTGAACCTCCTTCGTCGGTTTCAGCTTTGAGCTTTTTACTTCGAGCTTTTATCTTCCAGCTTCCAGCTTTTTATCATCTTCCACTTTTATAAACTGCACAAACACCAAAGAAACTACACTTAATCCAACTCCAGCATAAAATGGCAATTGCCAATTAGTCATCCACATCATTCCACCGACAAAAGGAATTACGACTGCCGCTATGTGGTTTATTGCAAAACCAACTGCATTTGATGGTGCTATATCTTTTGGATCGGCAATTTTTTGTAAGTAGGTCTTTAGTGCGAATCCAAAATTGAAGAAAATATGGTCGAGTATATAGAGTAGTGCTACTCCCCACTTAACATCCCATTGGGTGTAAGCATAGAAAATAAATATTAAGGCTATATATTCAAAACTCAATACTTTACGTTCGCCAAATGCATTTATAGATTTTGCTATTAGTGGATTTGCGAAGTAACCGATAATATTATTTGCAATAAAAAGACCTGCTATTTCTACAATAGAAAAATTGTATTTATCAACAAGTAAGAATACTGCAAAAACAACAAATATTTGACGGCGAGAACCAGTTAAGAAGTTAAGAACGTAGTAAAGCCAGTATTTTTTTCTAAGGAAAAACTTTTTGTGTTGTTCGTGAGTCTCATCAACTTTAGGCTGATTTAATAATAGGTAAATACTTCCGGCAATGGTAACTATTCCTATAAAGATAAAATTATATTGAATAGGTAAAACATATGACAAACCAACAATTACAACACCAACTGCAATGTTACCTAAAGACAATACTGCACGCAATTTTCCAAAAACAATAGAAGATTCTACTTTGTTGAAATTCTGAAGAATAAGAGAAGAACTTGTAGTTTCGAAATAATGAAATCCTAATGACATTATAAAAGTAGTAAGCATTAATCCTTCAAACGAAGGTAGAAACCCAGTAAGCAAAACACCTATTCCCATTGTTAGCAAACTCAATGCCGACAGCTTTTGTTCTTTTATAAATATTAGGATGTAGATTACAAGGAAAGATAAAAATCCTGGTATCTCTCTTATAGACTGTATTGCTCCAACTTCAAGTCCTGATATGCCAACAACATCAACTACATAATTGTTGAACAAAGTTCTCCATCCCTGAAAACCTATGGCTACAAATATCCATGAAATTACTAAATAGCGATATACTTCTTTTTGTTTGTAGTTTGACATTTTTATTAATTTAATCGTTTATCTGTTGAACTGACTTATTTAAATTTGCATAACTTCTAACTTCTAACTTCTAACTTCTTTTCTACCTTTTGTATTCACTAAATATACACCATAGAATATTGTCGCCGCTGCTAGTGTTTCGTGTAACATTAAAGTTTCTTTACCTAAATATATCGAGGCTATTGTTGCTATTATTGGTTGCAAATAAACGTAGAAACTTACAGTGGATGCTTTTATTTCTTTCAATGCATAGATGTTAAGTAGATATGCAAAAAACGATGTGAAAAGCACTACGTATGCCACCCTTAACAACATGTCTATTGGCATTGTGCTCCACGAGATTTCCATAAACTCTGTATACCCAAAAGGTGTAATAAAAAAGAAACCAAAGAAAAACACCCATTTAGAAACTGTAATGGGATGGTACTTTTGCATAAGTGGCTTAACTACAACTAAGAAAAATGCGTATGATGTAGCATTTATTAGAATCAATAAGTTTCCAAGTTTAACATTCTCACCAGTAAGATTTACCTCTTTTCCATATGCAATCAGGGTTATAGCACCAACTGCTCCAATAAATATTCCAATTAATTTTCGTGTTGTAATTTTTTCTTTTAGCATTACTGATGCTATTATCAAAACAATTATAGGGTTAGAAACTACAATTATGGATGCATTTATAGGAGTAGTTAAACTCAACCCTTTAAAAAACATCATCATATTAATTCCTACACCAAATAATGCACTAAATGCTAATCTTGGAAAATCTTTTTTATCTACTTTTTCTTTAATAAAACTTCCAAGTATCCAGAAAAGAGCACCTGCACCTATTACTCTAATTACTATGAAACCAAATGCTCCAACGTAATTAGGCATTACATCCTTGGCTATAATAAAATTAAGACCATAAAAGATAGTAGCCGACAATAGTGCTATATGTGCTTTTAGTTTTGTGCTCAAGTGTTTTAATTATGATACATCTTTAACCATTCTACTCTTTGTATTCACCAAATATACCCCAAAAAATATTGTTGCTGCCGAAAGTATTTCGTGCAACATTAAAGTTTCTTTTCCCAAATAAATTGACACACTTGTAGCTATAAGTGGTTGCAGGTATATATAATAACTTACTGTTGATGCTTTTATGGTTTTAAGAGCATAGATGTTTAGAAGGTAAGCAAAAAATGAAGTAAATAGAATAACATAGCCTACTCTAAGTAACATATCTGTGGGCATGGTACTCCATGATATTTCCATAAACTCTGTGTAGCCAAAAGGTACAACAATGAAGAATCCAAAAAGAAATACCCATTTAGATACAGTAATTGGATGATACTTTTGCATAAGTGGCTTTACAACTACTAAATACATTGCGTAAGAAGCTGCATTTACAAGAATCATTAAGTTTCCAAGTTTAACATTCTCGCCCGTTAGGCTTACTTCTTTGCCATAAGCAATTAGTGCAATAGCACCTAAAGCACCAATAATTATCCCAAGTAATTTGCGTTTGGTTATTTTTTCTTTCAGGATTATAGCAGCTATCAACAACACAATTATGGGGTTAGAAACCATAATTATTGAAGCATTAATTGGTGTGGTAAAACTCAGACCCTTAAAAAACAACATCATATTTAAACCAACGCCAAACAAAGCACTAAGCATAAGTCTAGGGAAATCGTCTTTTTCTACTTTGTCTTTTACAAACAAACCTAAAGTCCAAAACAAAATACTAGCTCCAATTACTCTAACAACAATAAATCCGAATGCCCCAACGTAATTAGGCATTACGTCTTTTGCAATCAAATAATTTAATCCGTAGAAAATAGCAACTAGCGTTAGTGCTATGTGTGATTTTAGTTTGGTGCTCAAATTATTTTTTTAATTGTGATTTTGTGCAAATATATAATTAAAAAAAAGGATTTATATTTGAGTATACTTTCTAAGTCTAGCGCATTAGCAATTAACCTATTATTGATAAAAATAATGTAATACTAACTCTTACATATTCTTATTAATATCATTAACAATCCCATGTAACTATCAATAAATCAATATGATAGATATCATAGTTGTTTATGACTTATATATGTAACTTTATAATCCTACTTTTTCAGTCTACTATCTTTTTTAGGTTAAAATTTATTAAATATAAAGATCATGAAAAGAATATTTACACTTTTTGTAATTTCTTTTGTTACAATATCGTTACTAGCTCAAATAAATCCATCTGAAGTATTTTCAAATCAGTTTTTTATTAAACCTCTTAGTACTGATAATAGTGTTGACATAAATATTAAGGCTAATTATTATATGCTTGGTTCAACTAAAGGTATCCTTGAAATTCTAGATGCCAAACAAGAATTATTTTCTGCAGAATATATTAGTTATACTAATGATGATTTTAAAGAAGAATATTCATATAATTTATTTGGAAAAGTTACAGAATACACATCTTACTCTAGAGAAGTTGATACTTGGACTGGAATAGATAAATTCTTATTTATTTATGATTCTTATGGTAAACTCCTTGAGATTACTGTGCATCACTTTGATTTTTCTTCTTTTAATCCTTTAGCCAAGTTTACTTTCACCTATGATGTAACTAACAATTTGGTTGAAAGATTATTTTATTATTGGGATGGATCTAATTTTTTACTTTCTAGTAAAAATAGCTTCAGTTATGATTCTTCAAAAAATATATTAGAAGAAATTGAGTATTCTAGACGTGGCTCAAGTTGGGCTTTTTCTAGAAGAATAGTTTATTCATATGATGGATTAAATAATTTATCTGACGAAATACATTATAAGTATCAACTTAATGAGTGGGGGTATATTAGTAAAAATGTATATACCTATGATACTTTTAATAATTTAACGGAGGACAACTATTATACATGGGATGGTTTGTGGGAAATAAGTTATAGGACAATTTATAGTTTTGATGACAGTAATCTCACTGAGTATATTATGTATAACTGTGATGGATCTAGTTGTACACCTGCTAAAAGATATTCATATATTTACGATAATTATGATAGAAAAATTGAGATGCTTGAGTCTACATGGAATTTAGAATGGGTTAATGTAGCTAAGAGAACAGTTAGTTTTGATGGGGCCGGAAATGTTGAGTCATTTTATTCTTTTGTTTGGGAAAATGAATCGTGGTTGAATTCTACTAGAAGAGTATCTTATACTTATAACAATGACTATGCTTTTAGCGATTTAGTATTACCTCAGTTTTCTGAATTCGAATCTTATTCTTCTTCTGTATTTAATCATTTACTTTTAGGATATAAACAGGAGTCTTGGGTAGTTAACTCTTGGGAGGATTATTATGAAGCTAAGTTTACTTTCGTAGACCATAATTTAGGTTTGTCGGTTGATAATAAATTAGGTTTAAAGATTTACCCTAATCCTACTTCTAGCTACATTAACTTCGAATTTGACAACATTAATAAACCTACAACCTTTGACTTGTTTGACATAAATAGTAGATTAATTATATCTAAAACAATTGAAAATTCTACAAAGGTTAATCTTAGCAACTTCGATAGAGGTGTGTATTTCTATAGAATATATAATTCATCAATATCGCATGGTGGTAAGATTATTTTGAAATAGGTATTAGTAATGATAAATACTGGAATTTCATAAGGTTACTAATCATAGCCTAAATTCATAATCCCTGTTTTTATATATAATTGTCTGTCAGCTGTAAACTAACCCCTAACTATCTAATCAGTCCCCTTCTGCAATCTCACAAGCGTTTCTTCTTTACCAACCATATCAATTTTCTGAAATAAGACAAGGCCTTTAACCTTAACTTAGGTTATT
>JAGLEB010000177.1 GCA_023145275.1 Flavobacteriales bacterium
GGTGTGATTTTCATTTTTATACAAGCTGTGGCAATAACGAAATTCATATTTCCAGAAGGGGTAGAGCCAGGGTTGTAATCAGAAGCTAGAGCTAAAGGTAGTCCGGAATCTATAATTTTACGTGCCGGCGTATATGGGATACTCAAGAAGTAGGAACAACTTGGTAAAGCCACAGGCATGGTGTCTGATCCTTTTAATGCTTCAATGTCTTCGCTGTTCATCACTTCGAGGTGATCAACCGAAAGTGCTCCGTATTTTACACCTATTTGTACTCCTCCAATTGAATTAAATTGATTTACATGTATCTTGGATTTTAAACCATATTTTTTTCCTGCTTTTAGAATCATTTCAGTATCGGCAACTGAGAAATATCCTGTTTCGCAGAAAACATCTACAAAGTCGGCCAGCTTTTCTTTAGCAATTAAAGGCATCAATTCATCGACTAACATTTTCATGTAGCCTTCCTTATTGTCTTTAAATTCTGTTGGTACGGCGTGAGCACCCAAGAAAGTAGATTTAATTTCAGCATTAGAGTTCTCTTTCAATTTATTGATTACTCTAAGCATTTTTAATTCTGACTCTATGCTAAGTCCGTAGCCAGATTTTATTTCAACGGCACCGGTACCTTGTTCTATTATTTCGTCAAGGCGCTCTTTGCTTTCAAGGTAAAGTTGCTCTTCACTAATTTCAGAAAGTTTTTTAGCAGAATTCAATATTCCTCCTCCACGATTTGCAATTTCTTCGTAAGACAATCCGTTTATTTTATCAACAAACTCTCCTTCGCGATTTCCGGCATAAACAATATGTGTGTGCGAATCGGCATAGCTAGGCATCACTATTCTACCAGTACAGTCTATAGCTTCAAACCCCATCATCTCAGGGGCATCATCCATACTCCCGTATTCAGCTATTTCGCCATTAATACTTAGTAGGAACGCATTTTTTATTGTTGGAAGAATTTTCATTTCCTCACCAGCAACAAACGAAATTGGTTCAGGACGTACCTGAACCAATTCTTTGATATTTATGAACAATTTAATCATTAGAATAATTTTTCTAGTAGTTTATCTTCAACTAAATTTGGTAGAGTAACTTTTAGATTCGGCGATCTGTCCATTTCTCTTTTTATAGCAAATATTGCTTCTTTATTTCTAGCCCAGCTCCTACGTGCAACACCGTTGTTTACATCAAAGAAAAGCATTTTTTTAAGTCTAGTATCAGCTTCATTAGTACCATCTAAAAGCATTCCGAAACCACCATTTGTTACTTCTCCCCAGCCAACTCCACCTCCGTTATGGATTGATACCCATGTAGCTCCACGGAAACTATCGCCAATTACATTGTGGATAGCCATATCAGCAGTGAATTTAGAACCGTCGTATATGTTTGAAGTTTCGCGATATGGAGAATCTGTACCACTAACATCGTGGTGATCTCTACCTAATACAACGGGGCCAATTTTTCCTTGGGCAATTGCTTTATTAAACGCTTCGGCTATTTTGGCTCTACCCTCAGCATCAGCGTAAAGAATACGTGCTTGAGATCCAACAACCATTTTATTTTTCTTGGCATCTTTAATCCAAGTGATATTGTCTTGCATTTGAAGCTGAATTTCTTCAGGAGAATGCTCCATAATCTCTTGTAGAACATTCATAGCAATTTCATCTGTAATATCTAAATCTTCGGGTTTCCCTGAAGCACAAACCCAACGGAAAGGCCCGAAACCATAGTCGAAACACATCGGCCCAAGTATATCTTGAACATAAGATTTGTATTTGAAGTCGATGTTGTTTTCTGCCATTACATCAGCTCCTGCTCTAGAAGCTTCAAGTAAAAAGGCATTTCCGTAATCGAAAAAATAAGTTCCTTTTGCAGTGTGATTGTTGACAGCTGCAGCATGACGGCGTAATGTTTCCTGAACTTTCTCTTTGAATAAATCTGGTTCTTCGCGAATCAACCTGTTTGATTCTTCGTAAGAAATTCCAACAGGGTAGTATCCTCCAGTCCATGGGATGTGTAGAGAAGTTTGATCAGAACCAACATGTATAAAGATATCTTCTTCATCGAAACGCTCCCAAACATCAACAATGTTTCCAATGTAAGCTATTGATATTACTTCGTTGTTTGCTTGTGCCTTAAGTACTCTAGTGAGTAAATCGTCCATGTTGTCTACCAATACATCAACCCATCCTTGCTCGTGACGTTTTGTGGCAGCCATTGGGTTTACCTCCGCAGCAACAGTAATACAACCAGCAATATTTCCGGCTTTTGGCTGAGCTCCACTCATACCACCTAAGCCCGCTGTTAAGAATATTTTACCAGAAGGATTGTCTCCTTTTGGGAGGATCTTCCTGAATGCATTCATTACTGTAATTGTAGTTCCGTGAACAATTCCTTGTGGACCGATATACATGAATGATCCTGCAGTCATCTGTCCGTATTGAGTTACTCCAAGAGCATTGTATTTTTCCCAATCATCAGGTTTAGAGTAGTTAGGAATCATCATTCCATTAGTGACAATAACTCTAGGAGCCTCTTTTGATGATGGGAAAATCCCCATTGGGTGTCCAGAGTATAAATGAAGAGTTTGCTCATTAGTCATCGTTGCTAAATACTGTAACGTAAGAAGGTATTGTGCCCAATTCTGAAAAACAGCTCCATTTCCTCCATAGGTGATTAGTTCTTCAGGGTGTTGTGCCACGGCAGGATCTAGATTGTTTTGCATCATTACCATTATAGATCTAGCCTGTAGAGAAACTCCAGGATATTCTACAATGTCCCTAGCGTAAATTTTGTACGATGGCTTGAAACGGTACATGTAAATTCTACCGAAATCTTTCAATTCTTGGGCAAATTCGCTAGATAATTCTTCGTGCCATTCTTTTGGGAAATAACGAAGAGCATTGCGAATAGCAAGTTGTTTTTCGTCAATTGATAGAATGTCTTTTCTTTTTGGAGCTCTATTTATGTCTTTAGGGTAAACATGTGGAGCGGGAAGCTCTGATGGTATTCCCTGTAATATTTCTTCTTTGAATGTCATTTTATTTTAATGTTTAATCGTTGATTTGATTAATTGTTTCAATAGATGTCTGTAATTGTCAACCAGCAACCAGTAACGAGTAACCAGTAACGAGTAACCAGTAACCAGAAACCAGCAACCAGCAACCAGCAACCAGTAACGAGTAACGAGTAACCAGCAACCAGGAACGAGTAACCAGTAACGAGTAACCAGTACCTATCTCACTCTAAAAGCTTGATTTTTCACCATGTTTATCATGTTATTAATATCATCTTTAAGTATTCTATCATCTTCAAGTTTGTCAACTTTTTTACGAATCACGGCGTAAGTTTCTTCTACTATTGCTGAGAAATTAGCTGGTCTACGGAACTCTAAAGCTTGTGCAGCATACATTAGTTCTATTGCCAAAATCTTTTCGATGTTTCCAAGTATCTGATTGAATTTACGTCCTGAAATGCTTCCCATTGATACGTGGTCTTCCTGTCCTAATGATGTAGGTACACTATCGGCAGATGGTGGAAAACATAAAGATTTGTTTTCAGTTACTAAAGCAGCAGTTGTGTATTGAGGAATCATAAAACCTGAATTTAATCCACCACTAGCTGTAAGTAAACGAGGTAATCCGTATTTGCCTTCTAATAGTAAATAGCACCTTCTGTCTGAAATGTTTCCTAATTCGGAAGCAGCTAAAGCACCATAGTCAATGGCCATAGCAAGTGGTTGACCGTGGAAATTACCACCTGATATTGCTTCAGTTTCGCTTAATACAATAGGATTATCAGTAACAGAATTCATCTCAATAGTAGCTAATTCTAATAGGTGATAGAATGCGTTTCTAGATGCTCCGTGTACCTGAGGTATACATCGTAATGAATATGGATCTTGAACTCTCTCACAAGTTAAATGTGATGCGATATTTTCAGATCCATCTACCAACATTCTCATTCGCTCAGCAACATGTTGAGTCCCTTTGAAAGGTCGAATAGAATGAAGCTCTGCTTTGAAAGGAGATTCACTTCCTTTGTACCCTTCTAGGCTCATCGCTCCAGAAAGGTCAGCTAGATCTAGTAAGTATTCCATTTTATTTAACCCAATGATTGTATGTGCTAAAATAAATTGAGTACCATTAATTAAACCTAAACCTTCTTTTGCAGCAAGTTTTATTGGCTCAAGTTTATGATCTGCCAAAATTGTTTTAGCATCAACAACTTTATCACCAATCCAGAAATCGCCTTCGCCTAAAAGAGGTAAGAATAAGTGCGATAAAGGAGCTAAATCTCCAGATGCACCCACAGACCCTTGCTCAGGAACTACAGGTAATAAATCATTTTCAATAAAATATATAATGCGTTCGATTAACGAAACTCTAACTCCTGAAAAACCCTGACATAAAGCGTGAACTTTAGTTATCATCATGATTTTCGATAATTTCTTATCAATAGAGTTGCCAACACCTACGGCGTGAGTTATCAAAAGATTTTCTTGAAGCTTACTAGTTTCCTCAGGAGAAATTTGTACATCGCATAAAGGCCCGAAACCAGTATTGATGCCGTAAACTGCATTGAAGCCGTTTGACATTACATCAACTTTGCGTCTACACTCATTAACTTTTGTAATTGCTTCGTCTGTTAAAACTGCTTTTAACTCTCCGTGTGCAATAGCTATAACTTTGTCAACAGAAAGTTGATCTATACCGTACTTAAACATGTTTTTTATTTTTTTGGTTGCTACAAATTTAATCTTTAGATTTGATATCTAACAATATTATATTTTACAGTAATTGATAACTATGAGTAATCAAATAGAGGTTCGTCATATAAAATATTTTCTTGCTGTGGCCGAGGAATTACATTTCCGCAAGGCAGCAGAAAAGCTTTTTGTTTCTCAACCTGGTTTGAGCAAGCAAATAAAACAAATGGAGGGAGAGTTGGGCATTACTCTTTTCGAGAGGCACAATAGGAAGGTCGTACTCACAAAGGCAGGCGAATTTTTGAAGGCAGAACTTACTATAAATCTTAAAAATCTAGAAAATATATTTAGGAGAGCTAAGCTATTAGATGATGGAGTAGAGGGTAATTTAAGATTTGGCTATGTTGGTTCGGCAATGCACGAAATTATACCAAATACGATGTTGGTGTTTAGTGATAAATATCCGAATGTAACTTTCAACTTAGACGAGATGGATAACAATAAGCAGTTGATAGCTTTATTAAACCACAGTATTGATTTGGGGTTTGTGAGGTATCGAAATATACCTGTAGGTTTAGAGGAAGTAACAAAATACGAGGATACATTTTCTTTAGTTTTACCAAAAGATCACAGTATAAACGAAAGTAACTTTAAAAGTTTAAAGCAGTTCAAAGATGAGCCATTTATTCTTTTTGACGAATCTTACAGTGTATCGTATTACGAAATAATTATGAGCATATTTGGCGAATATGATTTCAAACCAAAGGTTTCTCACAATTCCGTAAATGCAAATTCAATTTTCAGATTAGTTGAGAAAAATTTTGGAGTGTCAATAATTCCTACGCCATTAAAGTTAGGCTACGATATGGACGTTAAGTTTATAGAGTTGAAAAACATTAAGCAACGCACATCGTTGAGAGTTGTGAGAAATCCAAACAATCAGAACCCAAGTTTAAATAATTTTATAAAGATGTTGGCTAATGAAGAAGATATTTACTAAAGATTAAAAGCGAGTTTTATTCCCGAGATAATCATGTCTACCCCTATTACTCCAATAATTAATCCCATTATTTTAGAGATTACTTGAATCACGTTGCTACCAAGTTTATCCGTAAGAAACTCACTAGAGCGGAAAGCAGCATAAGTCATAAGTATCACTATAGCAAAAGATGTAATTGTAGTAATAATAGTAATTGGATTATCGGGATGAACATAATTCATAGCCGTAACAATTGTACCTGGCCCAGCCAAAATAGGAGTAGCTAATGGAGAAATTGCTTGTCCGATATCAAAATCTTTTAGAGCAATTTTTGTATTTTTTGTAGAAGGTTTTTTAGACTGAATCATATCTACAGCAACAATGCTTATAATAAAACCGCCAAATATTTTAAAGCTTGGAATTGTTATTCCGAAAAATTTAAAAAGGTAAGATCCAGAAATTACAAACACCGAAACAATAATAAATGCTATTAATGTAGCTTTAAATGCAACAGCTTTTTTTGTATTGTCATCAGCATCCTTTGTAAGGGTAATAAAAAATGGAGTCATAGCAATAGGGTTCATTATAGCAAATAAACCCGAGAAAGAAGCTATTAAATATATTAGTGTTTGATCCATTAATTTTTTTGTTAAAAGAAAAAAGTGGCATATTTATTTAAAAATAGCCACATTTTTGTATTACTTTTTATTGTTGTTTATCTTCTACGTCCTTTTCCTCCACCCATTCTAAAGTGGTCCATGTTTTTTTGAACAGGCATTTTCATTTGCCCTTGAAGCATCTTAATCTGGTCAGTTAGCATTTTTGTTTTATCTAACTTCTTAGCTGCTGTTAAGAGTTTTTGAGCTTCTTGCTTTCTTCCTTTTGCCATCAATAAAGCTGCCAATTGCAAATTAGCCATAGCCTTATCATGATCCATATTTAATCCTATGTCTAGAGCCTTTTTGAAGTTTTTTTCAGCTTCGTTCATAGCTTTCCCAGTCTGTTTCTGAGAGTTTATCAAGCCCATTAAATAAGCGTAGTACGCTCGCTGTGATTTTATTAAGCTAGCATCAGGATTTTTTATGTATCCAAGAAATTTTTCAGTTTTAACAAAATCTTGTTTTCTTAAGTACCAAAAAGCCAAAAGTATCATTTCGTTTCTGAAATATGTAAAAAGTATAATTCCACCTAAAAGGATCACCATTATACCATTACCAATTTCTCTGTCTACAATAAGGTAAATACCAAATGCGAATAGTAACACAGATAAACCTATTCTAATAATTTTTGATAACATATATTTTCGTTAAAAGTTCAAAGTCTAAAAATTAAAATTCTAAAGTATGCCACCCGTGATAGTTGAGGTGCTTTAAAATTTCTTTTACGGCGGCAAAAGTAAACATTTTTCGAAAATAGACTGATATTATATTGAGATTTTACAAAATCAGAATATTCTTTTCTTTAATCTTCAGTTATAATACCTCAAATCCATTTGCGGATTTAAGGTAATATATAAACTAGGGTTCTCTTAATGGAAATTAACTTGTTCTTAGAACAGTATTTTAGTCTTAAGATGATGAGGAATTGAAGTATTATTCGTGCTTAAAACTAAAAAATAAGATTTTAACAGTCTAGAACCGACTAATATCTTATTTTTGCGCGAAATAATTAATAATTTACAGATTTGAAAAGTTACCAATTATTTATTGTTATATTTTTAGGGCTTCTTTCTTCTTGTGATCAAAATCAAGAAGCAAAGGTTGAACTTGGGGATGAGCTTATTCAACCTCTAGAAATTGAAGTTGAGAAACCAAAAGAAGAATTTGCGCCTAACGTGGTAAGTAAGATTGATCACTTTTTTTCGTACAGAAATAAGATTGGCCGTTTTAATGGTGTAATTCTTTTTGCTGATGGAGATAAGGTTTTCGAAAAAGCTTATGGCTATTCTAATTTCCGCAATAAAGATTCACTGAACATCGAAACTAGTTTTCAGCTAGCATCAGTGTCGAAACCTGTTACTGCCATTGCTACACTAATACTTAAGGAAGAGGGTAAACTTTCATTGTCGGATTCTGTTCAGAAATTCATTCCAGATTTTCCATATAAAGGGATTACCATAGAACAATTATTGTCGCATAGGAGTGGACTTGGGAATTATGTGTATTGGACTGGAGAATATTGGGGAAATCATGATTCGTTGATGAGTAATAACGATGTTTTGATGTTGATGGCTGAGCATGTGCCTAGTATGTATTACAGACCGAATCAACGATATTCGTATAATAATACTAACTACGAGTTGTTAGCTTCGATAATAGAGAGAGTTTCGGGAGAGAGTTTTGGCAAGTTTTTAGAAGACAATATTTTTAAACCTCTCGATATGGATCATACCTTCTTATATACGAAAAAAAGCTTCGAAGAAAATGATGCCGCTACGGGGTATAAAACTAAAAGACGACCATATTCACCTTTTTTCTTAGACGGTGTACATGGCGACAAGGGCTTGTATTCGTCTGTTGGCGATTTGTTTAAGCTAGATAGAGCTTTGAGAGATGGAAAATTATTGTCAGATTCTACTATTGCTGAAGCCTATACTAATAGATCAAAATCCTATAGAAAACCTTATGGTTTAGGTTGGAGATTGGACGAATATAATGGTAAGAAAATAATTTATCACCACGGATGGTGGAGAGGGTTTCGCAGTTACTTTGTGAGATCTATAGAAGATGACAAAACTATTATTGTACTTACAAATATGATTAATGGTAGTAAGTTGAATAATGATATTCTATTAGATTTACTCTTCAATGCAGAAGCAGATGTAGTTATTGCTGAGAATAGTTCAGTTAAAATTCCCAAGAATAAAGTTTAATGTAGAGTTCTTCTACATTTAAAGACAAAAGCATCTTTTAATTTTGTTGTATTCATTTTAAAAGTTACATTTGATACTAAGTTTATTTTTTAACTTAAAATCAATACAATACTATGAAGTTTATTAATTATGTAGTTTTTTCATTTGCACTTGTGTTTGCGACTAGTTGTGCTAATGATGAAACTAAAACTGAGTCTAAAAAAAGTGAAACTCCGAAGGAAGTCTCCTTAGAGCAAGGTCAGGGTTCTGTTGATGATGGTGTTTCTGCGAAGAATATTATCCAGTTAGCAAGAGCTACTGATGATCTTTCAACTTTAGTGGCAGGTATTAATGCTGCTGGACTAAATGATGTACTTGCAAATGCTGGACCTCTAACGGTTTTTGCTCCAACAAATGCCGCTTTCGATAAATTGCCTGATGGAGTGTTAGACGATTTATTAAAGCCGGAAAATAAGGAAAAGTTGGCTGCAATTATTAAATACCATGCAGCTCCCGGAAACTACGATGGAGAGCATATCAAAAGAGTCATGGGAATTGGTCAGGCTACTGGCGAAAAAGTTGTAGTGGAAATAAAGGATGGTGTAACTTATGTTAATGGGGCAAAAGTTTTAGCTTCAGTAAAAGCTTCAAATGGTTATGTGCATGTTATTGATGCAGTTCTTCTTCCACCACCACCAAAGGATTAATGAGGTAATTTATTGATAGTTCAAGCCTGTATATGATTTATGCAGGCTTTTTTGTGTTCTATCCTGCTGTATAAATGGGAGTGTAGTTATTTTATTATCCGATACAAGAAATCATACTTCTGTACTTTTTTTAATGAAACTTGTTGATTACTAGAGCTTATATGTGTTTATAAATGCAAATTTTTCTATCTGCAAAGCCTATTTGTTGATATGAAAATATTTTCGTACTTTTGCACGCCTTTTGAGTAGTAAATAGGATAGAAAGGGTTGAAACTAAATTATTTAAACACTCTCAGACGAGTTTACATAAGTCCTATGAAATTACTGAGATACAAAAACTAATTTTCCAACATGTCAGAGGAAAATAAAAACATCGAAGAGCAAGACCAATTTGCAAATTTTGATTGGGAAGCATTTGAAGCAGGGATTGAAGATACTAATCCTGAGGTAAGAAAAGAAATGGAAGCGTTATACGCTGATTCTCTTGGAGACGTATTAGAAAGTGAAGTAGTAGAAGGAACTGTTGTTCGTATGAACGATCGTGAGGCTATTATTGATATCAACTCTAAGTCTGAAGGAGTAATTTCATTAAACGAATTTCGTTACAATCCAAACTTAGCTGTTGGGGATAAAGTAGAAGTACTTATCGACCAAAGAGAAGATAAGTCTGGACAGTTGGTTCTTTCTCACCGTAAGGCTAGAGCAATCAAAGCTTGGGAGAATGTTAATAAAGCATTCGATGATGGAACTATTGTTAATGGTTTCGTAAAATGTAGAACAAAAGGTGGTATGATCGTTGACGTATTCGGAATCGAAGCATTCTTACCAGGTTCTCAAATTGATGTTAAACCTATCCGCGATTACGATCAGTACGTAGAGAAAACAATGGAATTCAAAGTTGTTAAGATTAACCACGAATTCAAAAACGTTGTTGTTTCTCACAAAGCGCTTATCGAGGCTGACCTTGAAATTCAGAAGAAAGAGATTATCTCTAAACTTGAAAAAGGACAAGTTCTTGAAGGTACTGTTAAGAATATTACTTCTTACGGTGTATTTATCGATTTAGGTGGTGTTGATGGATTAATTCACATTACTGACCTTTCTTGGTCAAGAATTAACCACCCATCAGAGATAGTTGAACTAGATCAGAAACTTAATGTTGTAATCTTAGACTTTGATGAGGCTAAGACTCGTATTCAACTTGGATTGAAACAATTACAAGCTCATCCTTGGGATGCTTTGTCTGCTGACCTTAAAGTTGGAGACAACATTAAAGGAAAAGTAGTTGTTCTTGCTGATTATGGTGCATTTATCGAGATAGCTCCAGGCGTTGAAGGATTAATTCACGTTTCAGAGATGTCATGGTCAACTCACTTGCGTTCTGCTCAAGATTTTGTAAAAGTTGGTGATCAAATAGAAGCACAGATCTTGACTCTTGATAGAGATGATAGAAAAATGTCTCTTGGTATCAAGCAATTGTCACAAGATCCTTGGACTGATATTACTTCTAAATACCCTGTTGGTTCTATGCACCAAGGTATCGTTCGTAACTTTACTAACTTCGGAGTATTTGTTGAGTTAGAGGAAGGAATTGACGGATTGATCTATATTTCTGATCTTTCTTGGACTCAAAAAATCAAGCACCCATCTGAATTCTGTGAAATTGGACAGAAATTAGACGTTAAAGTTCTTGAGTTAGACGTAAATTCTCGTCGTTTGAGCTTAGGTCACAAACATACACAGGATAATCCTTGGGATAAGTATGAAGAGAAATACACTCTTAATACTATCGTAAATGCTACTATTAAAGATGCAAATGATAAAGGTGCTACTGTAATGTTAGAAGAAGGTGTTGAAGGATTTATTCCATCTCGTCACCTTGTTAAAGAAGAAGGTGGTAGCCTTACTAAAGGTGAAGCTGCTGATTTCAAAGTAATTGAATTTAATAAAGAATTCAAGCGTATTGTTCTTTCTCATACAAATATTTTCAAAGAAATTGAAACTAAGAATATTAAAGAGAACAAAAAGAAATCTGCTGCTGCTGCACAGAACGATAAGTCTACATTAGGAGATCTTGATGTATTGGCTGAGTTGAAAAAGAAAATGGAAGGTGGTAAATAATATTGCCCTTTATTTATAAAATTAGAATCCCTTAACAATTGTTAAGGGATTTTTTTTTGGAGTTAACTATTTAGTGATTACTTTTACCTCGTTAAAGTTTTTTACAATTACTCTATGTCGATGTTAAACTTTAGCATATTCTAAAACTTAGATAATGATTCAGAGAATATTATTAGGAGAGAAAGATATAAAAGTTACTTTAGAGCGCCTCGCATGTCAGTTGGTTGAGAATCATGGTGATTTTAAGAACACTGTACTTATAGGTATTCAGCCTAGAGGTACAATTGTAGCAGATAGGATAAAGGCTATACTTTCGGAGTCTTATGGGTTATCGGATGTTGAACTAGGATACCTAGATATTACATTCTTTAGAGATGATTTCAGAAGGAGAGAGGATCCAATTGAAGCAAATAAAACAATGATCGATTTTCTAGTAGAAGGAAAGAATGTTGTTTTTATTGATGATGTTCTTTTTTCTGGGCGTACTGTTAGAGCTGCACTTACGGCAATACAATCATTTGGTAGACCTGAGAATGTTGAATTGTTAGTTTTGGTAGATAGAAGGTTTAGTCGTAGCTTACCAATTCAACCTGATTATAGTGGAAGAAAGGTTGATGCTTATTTAGAGGAAAAGGTTGTTCTGAAGTGGCGTGAATACGATGATATTGATGGAGTATATTTTGAACTAAAAAACGACTGATTTATATGAGTCAATTAAGTGTAGACCACCTTTTAGGAATTAAAGGGTTGAAAAGAGAGGATATAGAGTTGATTTTCTCTACAGCCGATCACTTTAAAGAGGTAATTAATAGACCTATAAAAAAGGTTCCTTCTTTAAGAGATTTAACTATTGCCAATTTGTTTTTTGAGAATAGTACTCGTACGAGGTTGTCATTTGAAATTGCTGAAAAGAGACTTTCTGCAGATGTTGTTAATTTTTCTGCTTCGTCATCGTCTGTTTCAAAGGGCGAAACATTAATAGATACTGTAAAGAATATTCTTTCCATGAAAGTGGATATGGTGGTGATGCGTCATCCAAACCCTGGAGCTGGTGTGTTTTTGTCGAAACATATTGATGCAAGGATAGTAAATGCTGGCGATGGTTCTCATGAACATCCAACACAAGCTTTACTAGATACATATTCTATTAGAGAAAAATTAGGAAACGTTGAGGGCAAGAAAGTTGTTATTGTTGGAGATATATTGCATTCGCGTGTTGCGATTTCTAATATATATGCGCTTAATCTTTTAGGCGCTGAGGTTATGGTTTGCGGTCCTTCAACTTTGCTGCCAAAGTATATTCATACTCTAGGTGTAAAGGTTGAAACAGACCTTAGAAAAGCTTTAGAGTGGGCTGATGTTGCAAATATGCTAAGGGTTCAGCACGAACGACAAGATTTGAAGTACTTTCCCTCGATAAGAGAATATACTCAGATGTACGGAGTGAATATGGAGATGTTGAATTCTTTAGATAAAGATGTTGTAATTATGCATCCTGGTCCAATAAATAGGGGAGTTGAAATTACTAGTGAAGTTGCGGATTCTGATAAATCAATTATTCTTAATCAAGTAGAAAATGGTGTAGCAATAAGAATGGCAGTATTGTACTTGTTAGCATCTAAAATAAAAAGGTAAGTTTTTAAGTTATGAAAATAGAGAAACACGATAATTATATATTAATAAAAGAAGATCTATCATTTGAGAATTTTAGAGATGAATTTTCTTTGTTAGAAGTGTCAGATAGCGTGGTGGTTGATCTTTCAGCTCTTAACCTTTCTAATAGTCAAATTGAAGAACTCAGTGTCTTGTCTAGTGTTTATAAGAAAGGTGGCATGTCATTTGCTGTTGTAGTTTCAAATATCTCTGTTGATGAAGTAGATGAAGCTTTGTCTGTAGCTCCAACATTACAAGAAGCAATAGATGTTGTTTCGATGGAAGATTTAGAAAGAGAACTAGGTTTTTAGAAAATTATATGGTTAAAAGGTTACTCATTTTTATATTACTTTTTAGTTTTTACTCATCATTTTTGATTGGGCAGAATATTGGTGGTATAAAACAAGATAATAATGAAGTAAATGTCTACTGGCTGAATACTGTACCTTTCTACAATATGCCAGACATAAAAATTGGCGAATATTACACTAATGGTGTTGAAATAAGAGTGCCAAGGGATACTATTACATCTATTAGTGGCTCTATTAGAAGGGTTAAGCTGAAAAAGCTGAAGTTGATTAGTGTGCAAAATATCCCAAATGGACTTTCGTATTCTCCTACAATAATTGATAATGCCGATGAAAGTTTCTTTCGCTTGCAATTGAAAGTTTATGGTAGGGTAGCAAGTATTACAACTGCAAATATTAAAATAAAAGTAGGGATCACGTTTACAGTTGATTCTGGAAAGAGCTTGGTGAGAACATTTGAGATTAATAACGTTACTCTTCGTAAAGCTAGAAATTCACACATGGAAACTTATTCAGATAAAATTGGTTTAAAAGGATTGGAATCCTACCCTAACCATGTGTCAAATAAAACAGAAGTAAGGTTTTGGTCTAGTAAATTGCAATTAGTCGAATTTGAAGTTAGAGATGCAATAGGTAATCTTAAATATAAAAAGACTTTCACTGCAAAAGTAGGAAGTAATAAAGTATCTTTTAGTCAAGATGATCTAAAGAATGGTTTATACTTATATAGTATAAAAACTGAAGATCAGCTTTTAGCTAAAAGACTAATTATTAAATAAAAAGCCATTGTCATTTTCTTTGAAAATATTGGGTTGTAGCTCTGCAACACCTACTACATGGGCTTTTCCTAGCGCTCAAGTTTTAAACATGGAGGAACGATTTTTTCTGATCGACTGCGGTGAAGGAACACAAGTACAGCTAAGAAAACACAATATTCGTTTCTCAAAAATTAATCATATTTTCATTTCTCACCTTCATGGCGATCATTTTTTTGGCCTTGTGGGGCTTTTGTCTTCATTTCATCTTCTCGATAGAAAGAAAGATATTCATATTTATTCACCAAAAGGACTAAAAGAAGCCATAATTACCCAATTTAGGATTACAAATACTTATTTGTCATATTATATTCATTTCCACGAATTGTCTACTTCTGAACCACAAGTAATAGTAGATGATAAAAAACTAGTTGTAAAAGCTATTCCGTTGAAACACAGGATTGAAACATATGGATATTTATTTCAAGAAAAGCTCAAAGAACGAAAACTTAATGTAGAACAACTTGAGAAATACAAAGTTGAGATTTGTGATTATAGAAATATAAAGCTGGGAAAGGACTATCTCACTGATAGTGGCCAGCTTATTGATAATTCGGATCTTACATTTGATCCTCCTAAAGCTCTGAGTTATGCATATTGCTCTGACACAGCTTTTGAACCTAAACTATTCGAGTGGGTAAAGCATATAGATTTGCTCTACCACGAAAGTACCTTTTTAGACGATAAAATTACCTTGGCTAAAAAGACCGGACATTCTACGGCAAAACAGGCTGCGGCTGTGGCTAAAAATGCCAAAGTTGGAAAATTAATTTTAGGACATTTTTCTGCTAGATATAAAAATAGAACTTTATTTTTAGACGAAGCCTTAGAAGTATTTGATAATGTTGAGTTGTCAGAAGAAGGAAGAGTATTTTCTATAAAGAATTAAAACTTATGGGACTACTGTTATTTTAGTGCTTGTAAGAAATGAAGCGTTCTCATTTTATAAAACTCACAAAATTAGTACATCGTCATAGGTAGGCCTAAATTTTTTAACGAAA
>JAGLEB010000178.1 GCA_023145275.1 Flavobacteriales bacterium
TTTTTGAAACCTAAAGCCAAGAAGAATGGTTTATCTAATTTTGATAATGAATCCAAAAATACAATTCCGGCATCTGCAGTTGCTCCATCAACATAAGCGTTATCGGGAATATCTAAGTTTTCGGTAGATAGTGCTAAGTTTTTTGATTTGAAGTATCTATTAATTTCTCCCCAATTTAGTTTTTTTGCTTTAGCCTCTTTGTAAAGCTTATGTATCTCTGGATTTTGATATCTATCTTGAACTGGAGCTAAAAAACCTTTAGCATACTTCATCCTATCAGGATATATATATGGAATTGTCCAAGATATTTGATCGCTATCTACTTGTCCGTGTAGCAGTTTTCCTCTACCTACAGTTATATATCCATTCTGTTTGAAATATTGTGGAATTGTAAGAGCATTGGGTTTTACATCCCTCATCTGAGTTTTTAAATCCCACACTTTTGTTCTATCAGGACTTTGTCCACAAAACAAACTTACTCTAGAAACAGCACAAACTGCTTGTTGTGCATAAGCATTATCGAAAGTTACACCTTCGCTAGCTAGCTTGTCAATATTCGGAGATATTACAAAATCATCACCATACGCACCTAACATTGGTTTTAAATCATCCATTGATAGGAACAGGATGTTCATTGGTTTATCTTTTGCATGTTCAACTTTATCTTCTTTACAAGACGAAGTAATAATAACTACAAATATTAACAAGATTCTAGGAAGATATTTCACTATTTATCAATTAAATTAGTACCCGTATTCTTTTTTCTGCTCTCTCAATAAAGACAAAAGCTTATCTTTTAATTGTTTCTCAACTTCAGCATAAGACTTATCGTGAGCGAATGAAGTTTTTTCTAGAGGATCAATTTCGTAATCGTATAATTCTTCTCCAACAATTTCAGGGTTTACAAAACTAGCTTTTTTATGGAATTCACCTTTTAGCCAAAGTGTAAGTCTATATCTATCAGCACGTATTGAGTATCCCATTACATTTGTTCCTCTAGCGAACTGACTTAAAGCATAGTCTTTTATTTCTACTTTAGGATCTTTAAGTACAGGTACTAAACTCTTTCCTTCTAATTTTTTAGGAATATCGAAACCTGCATAATCAACCAAAGTAGGATAGATATCCACTGCTTCCACCATAGTAGGAGTACGAACCCCTTTTACTGCATCTGGTGCGTAAATTATAAAAGGTATTTTAGTAGCCTGCTCAAAATTTGAGTGCTTTGACCATAAACCATGATCGCCAAGATGCCAACCGTGATCTCCCCAAAGAACAATTATTGTATTATCCTCTATTCCTAATTCTTTTATTTTATCTAAAACTCTACCAACTTGTGCGTCAACATAACTTACAGATGCGTGGTAGCCGTGAATTAATTCTTTTTGTTGCTCATAAGGAACCGGCCCTTTCTGTGGTATACCAGAATAAGCACGCAACTCTCCCCAAGAATGGTAAGCATAACTTGGCGAATCTTCAGAATGCTCTTGATAAGGAGCTACCTTTATATCTTCTCTATTGTACATATTCCAATACTTTGTTGGAGCTACAAAAGGAAGATGAGGTTTGCTAAATCCTAAAGCTAAAAAGAATGGCTTATCAGACTTAGTTAATTTATCTAAAAGCTTTATTCCTCCATCGGCAGTTGCGCCATCAACGTAAGCATTGTCAGGAATATCTAAATTTTCAGTAGGAGGTAAAGCACCTTTAGACTTTAAATATTTGTTGGTTTTTTGCCAACCCATTTTCAGAGACTTAGCATCTTTATATTCTTTCTGAACTTTTGGACTTTGGTAACGACCATTTGCTGGATATTCGAACCCATCAGCATAAATCATATCATCTTTCTCTGTGTAAGGTATTGACCATCCAATAGGGTCTTCGTGTGCAAATCCATGGAGTAGCTTCCCTAGACCAACTGTTTCATATCCGTTATCTTTAAAGAATTGAAACATCGTATATGCATCAGGATTTACAGTTCTAGCATCTGTTTTCAAATCCCATACCTTTGTTCTGTCTGGTCGTTCACCACTAAAAACACTTACTCTTGATACAGCACAAACAGCTTGTTGCACATAAGCATTGTCGAAAACTAATGATTCTGATGCAAGTTTGTCAATGTTCGGAGTTTTTATATAATTATCGCCATAAGCACCAAGCATGGGTTTTAAATCATCCATTGTTAGTAGAATGATGTTAGGCCTTTTCTGTTGTTTGTTTTCTTGAGCATTAATCTGTACAGAAAATTGTAGAGTTAATGCGAGTATTAAAATATTCTTAATCATCATATAACGTTTTATATTTATCACCCCAAAAATATTAATAACTAAATAAAACGGCTCTTGAAAAACGATTTAATAGGTTTGAAATAAGTTCATTATCTTCTAATATTCGTTCATTACTTATCAAACTTATAAGATGCGCCAATTATTATCATTCTCGAATTAAACGATCTGTCAAACTCGCTGTAAGATCCATTTACATACATAACATGAGAAGTCTTTCTTGTTTGTAGAATATCATTTGCTTTAAGAGATAATTGTAGTCTCTTATCGAACATAGACTTAAATAGATTCAAGTTTAAATATGACGTTGGAGATACTCGTCCATTCACAACTAGCTTTTGTCCAATATAATTATAGGTGCCACCTATGCGAAAATTGTAAGGCAATTTAAGAGAAGTATTAATTTTAAACGAGCCCATTAACCCCTCTGTTTCAGCTCTTTCATCTAAATTATCTCCATTTAATTTATATTGATAAATAGCAAAATATGTTGATGCATTCCAGTTCTTTAAAATCTTTATCTTTTGCGAAATATCAAACCCATAAGAAATAGCCTCTGATATATTTTCGGGTCTGCTCAAGAACACATTATCGTTTATTGTTGGGGTAAATACTCTAGATATTTTGTCCTGCTCATTTCTATAAAACAATGAAATGCTATTTGAAAATTTACGGGAATTGTAACTGTGATTCAGTTCAAAATTCCATGATATTGGTGGGTTTAAATCGGGGTTTCCCGAGCGTAACACATCAGGATTAGATGCATCGGTGTGAGGATTTAAATCGGTATATCTAGGCATTGTAACTCTTCGCGACAAGCTAAACCCAATACTCTGTTTCTCTGTTAGGTTATAATTTACTCCGATTATTGGCGATGGTACAAATATATCTTTCGAGAATGTAGAGTCCAGATCCGGAATCATTGAATCCCAATGAATGTATTCGGCTCTTAATCCTACATTAAATTCCCAATTATTTACATTATATAAAGCAGAAAAGTACCCTGTGTACTTCTGTTCTTCATATACATAGTTATAACTCTTATCAGTATCATCTACCCACTCATTATTTATATAATCGAACCTCGATACTTCAGAATACATATTGTTATGAGTTAACCTAGTCTCTGCTCCAGTTTCTATCGTAAAGTCTGAATTTATTGATTTCACATAATCAATTTTCAAGTAAGCAAATTCTTTATCCTCATCGAAAATGTATCTATCTAACTTAGTATTGATCGTAGTATTAGGATAATTTGTTGAGGCATTATTTACACGATATGACGGTTGTTTCTGCCATTTTGCACTGAGCTCAAATTCGGCACCATCATCTAACTTGTGTTGCCACATTCCCAGTAAATTGTAGCTCTGTTTGGTGTTATCGTTAATATTTAATCGGAGGTTGCCTCTATTGCCGGGATTTTCGTATTTGTTATCTAAATAATTTAGAGGATTGTCGTTTGTACTTATAAAACTAGACCTAAAATTAAATCTATTTCTATTGTTCAGTTTATACGAAATATTTGCAAAAAGCCTAATTCGTTGTGCATTAATGCTATCTCTTTTTTCTTGATGAAGTATTTGGTCTTTTGTGTCAAACTCTCTTTGTAATGATTGTGTTTTATAAAAGTTTTTGTTCTGATAATACCCTCCTCCCGAAAAGCTCCACTTGTCTTTTCTGTAAACACCATTAAACTGACCTTTAAAATAGTCGTCGGTGCCATAAAACACCTGTCCTCTATACATTTGTTTCTGATACGATTTCGAATTAAGGACAACATTAATAACCTTAGAACCCGAATATTTAGCTGAAGCATTTGTTTGTACTTCTATGGACGAAATTATACTTGGCGATAAACTATTAAATTCGTCTGCTGATGATTCTACTCCGTCAATTAGTAATATTGGTTTCTGACCTCTAATATTTATTCCCTCTTCTTCCGATGCTTGAAT
>JAGLEB010000179.1 GCA_023145275.1 Flavobacteriales bacterium
AAGTATTAAGAACTGATAATCTTGATGTTACTGTAAAAGCAGGTGTATCTTTATGGACTAATGTTGTTATTAACGAAACTGCATTTTTCGTAGATAATCAGCCATTAAGTATTACTTATACTCCTTTAAACGAGGACAATGAGGATTTAACAATTGACTAATTATTAAATAAATATAGAACTTGGGGAAACCTGAGTTCTATCTTTTTAACAAATTATTATAACTATAATCAATATCAAATGATAAATATTAAATACAACAAGATAATAAGTTTTGGTAAGTTCAAAGGAATGAACACTAAACAATTACTAGAATCAGATAACTCTATATTTAATGTATTTTTAAACTACCTTAGATGGATTGAGAAATCAACAGATATTGATATAGATAATAAAACTATAACAATACTAAACACTAGGATTCAACATGAAAAATCAAAATATTATGAACGTGAAGAAAGAAGATATAATTCTAAAATAAACAAACAGCACATTATATAAATAACAGGTGGGGTTAATAGCCTCACTTTTATACTAATAATATACTTAAAATTTTAAACTACAACTACACTATATGAAAAAGATAATAGCAATATTCATAATAATATTTAGTATAACATCAATAGGTTATGCTCAATCTCAATCTACAATCAAACTTTTAAATATCATGGTTCAAAATGAACTACCTAATACTTACGTAGAAGGTGGTGATGGTGTACTTAATCTTACCATATCTGTAATTGATATGTCAGACGCGATAAGTATGAGTCCCGAACTACTCTCTGATCTTATAAAAGACGATCCAATGGACTTCGGAGATATATTCTTAAGTGAATTCACTCGTACAATAAGTGGTGATTTATATTATATTGGAGTAAGAAGAGTACGAGCATACTTTAAACTTGTTAATGGTGAGAGAATATATGGTTCTTCAGAATATATAGATAAACCATAATATTTATAAAAATAATATACTAACTAGAATACAACTTTAAAATAATAACATTTTAAATAATTAGAAATTAAAATCATTATGATAAACAAAGGAATAAAATACGGCCTATGGGGCGCAGGTGCAATAGCAGCATTATTATTTGTTAACTCATTACTATTCTTCGCAGATGCAGGTAAACAATATTTTGTTGTTGCACCTACAGGACAGAAGACTGCAATTATGAGCGAAGGTATTAAATTTGTCATGCCATTTAGTAAAGTAACTGAATGGGACAAGTTTATTGATGTAAGAGTTGCATCAGAGAGTATGGATGAAGACGCATTAGCAGAACTTGAAGGTGTAATGTCTCCAGTAGGTATTAGATTTGTTGATCAAGTAACTGCAAGTGCTTATCCTGCTGTTAGATTTCAACTACCAAACGACGCTGAGAGCTTCATACAGATGGCTATTAAGTACCGTAGTGTAACGAATCTTGTAAACAATACATTAATACCTACAGTTAAAGAACAGCTCTTAAACACAGGTTATATGTTTAGTGCACAAGACTACATTAGTGGTGAAGCACAAAACTTCAGACAAACATTTGAAGAAATGCTTAAAGATGGTGCTTATAAAGTTAAAAAGATCACAATATTAGATACAGTTCGTACTGATCTAGGTGAAATTGCTAACATTAAGACATCATACAAAGTAGAGAAGGTATTAAAGAATGGTATACCTGTCCGTATTCAAACAGAGATCACTGCTAACAACATCATTGTATCTCAAGTGATATTAGATAAGGTAGACTTAAATAAGTCCTTTAAAAAGCGTCTAGAAGCTCAGAGAGATGAATCAGCTAAGAGACAATTAGAAGAACAGAAGGTTAAGACTGCTAAGACTACACAACAGCGTATTATTGCTGAAGGTGAATCTAAGAAAGCTGCAGAGAAAGTTAATAAAGAAACTCAAGCGATATCTATTTTAGTAGCTGAGAAGACTAAATTAACACAAGAAGAGACTAAACGACAGTTAGCTGAAGTTAAGTTGAAGACTGCAAGAATCGATGCTGAAACTAAAAAGGTAGCTGCTGATGCTGATGCTTATGCAATTTCAAAGAAAGTTGTTGCAGGTATTACACCAGAAGTAGAACTTAAAATGAGATTGAATGCAGATGTAGCTAAGATACAAGCTTTATCTAAATTAATACTACCTAAAGTATTCTTTGCTAGTGGATCAACTGAAGACACAAGAGAAAGTAGTATGTTAGGTGATCTAATTGGTGCTGATTTAGCAACTAAAATATTAGCATCTGATACTACACTATAATTTTAAACTAATCTAACAAATGAAAAATAACGCAATCAAGCATATTATAGTAATATCTAAACAGATTCCTATGTATTTAACTAAAATTAGTCCCTCGTATGACGATAAACTGCGTGAATGTATATTTTCTCACTATGAGATATAACAATTAATAATAAATGTTTATAAGTATGAAAATAAAATTTTGGACAGCAAGTATAGCTCTAATTGGAGCTATGCTTTTAACTGCGAGTTGTGAAAAGTCAAAAGATACAATAGATGCATCTTCTGATCCAGCTGAAATAAGCTTCAGTTTTACACTACCCGGCCAAACCTTTGGTAAAAATTCAGATGTAAGTCCTAAGGACGGTAGTACACCTGAATGCCGAGACGAGGAAGCAGACTATGTTACATTACTGTTGGAAGGTACAAATCCAATAGTTGCGCCTAAATGGTACACACTAGATCTATTAGGTTTAGGTGATGGTACTATTACTGAAGCAATAAAGATACCAGCTGGTGACTATACAGTTACTGATTTCTATGTATTCTCTGACGAGGATGGAGATATGGATGGTTTCTACCCTGCTGATGCACCTCAAGCTACATATCCAGCACCAGATGGTATGGATTATGATGATGATGTGGTATTATATGCATCTCCGTATGAGGGAAGCTATTATGATAATCTATTTAACTTCACATTCAATGTATCTCAAGATTTCGAGCTACTACCATTTGAAAAGGAGAAGAATAACATAGATGTTTTATGTTATACTCCAGCTGAATATGAAGAGTTTGGATTTAAACACTGGGATTATCACCCATTTGAAGTTAGAGAGAAATGTTTCTTCGGAGATATTTGTACTAAATTCTGGGATGATTTCGGAGAATATAGAAGTAAAGACAATCCTTATTATGGATGGCCTGAGCACTATGATATGTATGGTATATTTGAAGTAGTAGTTCAAAACCCTGATAGAGTAGATGAAGCAGGAAACCTAATTCAAGGTGCAGTAACTACATCTACTAACTTAGGTTGGGATTTCAATGATGTTGATGCAATGGGACCTGTATGTGTTGAGTATTTAGATGATTTAGAAGTTGACGGAGAAGTTTATCCATTTGAATTATGGATATACTGGCCAGATGGTACTAAAACTATGGAATATGCTGGTGAATTTACAGATGCTAAACCAAATCCATTCGGTTGGATAACTGATGATACTGGAGCAATTATTGGTGGTGATGGTGTATTTACATGGCAAGTAGGTGATTGTACTCACCCATCTGCTGATATTGAGCTTATATTACCTGCAGTATTATATCTACCATCAGAAGGAGTTATCAAAGTAACGGAAGCTAACTTTGGAGGATTACACCCTTATGATTATTTTGATGTAACATTACTTGGACCTACTTGGAATAATGTATTATATCCTGATGAGTTATTTGAAGGAAACATTCTAGGTGGATGGTGTGGTGATTTATATACAGCGATTGAAGTACCTGGTACTTATAATACATTCGTATATTCTTCATTAAAACCTTGGGAAATGCCTAACGTGCAACCTAATGGTCAACCAGAAGATTTAGCAATACACCCATCAATGCAGAACTATCCTTGGGAAGCATTAAATTGGTTAGCTAATGAAGATGCATTAATCGCAGAAACTGTAACTGAAGGAAAAGAAGTTCAAGCTCTTATCTGGATATTGATTCATAGTGATGATGTAACAGTTGTTGACAAGATCAATCAAGCACTAGGTGCTAACTTTGTTCAAGATCACGGTACTATTGCTCAAGCGAATGCAGTATTAGCTGCAAGTGCTGGTTATACACCTAGAACAGGAGACTGGTCAGTTGTAGCGTTAAGACCTTATACACAAGATCTTAAACCAGAATGGGTACAGTTAGTACTTGTTAGAGTTGACCCATAAAAATTAAACAAAAACAGTTAACATGAAGGAATCAGTATGTCCACATTGTGGAGCTAAGAGAAAGACAAAATATAATGGCTCATTTCATGTGTGGCATAATATGTATGAATGTGGCTATGAAGAAATTGGAGCCATAGGAGAAAAGCGAGGTGCAGAATATAAACCTTGTGGAAATAAATAATTAATAAACAGAAGCCTCATGCTAGAAATAGTGTGGGGCTTTTTTATTTGCTAAATAATACTAAATACTAAACATTATGAGAATAGGTAAATACAAAGTTAAATTTAAACATAATATGCAAAAAGGAACAATCTGTTTAATAATTGATCCTGACACAGACGACGTAATAGCAACAGGTACATCAAGGAAACATCCTCACGATATATACTGTAAAGCAATAGGTAGGAAATTATCATTTACACGAGCAATTGCAGAATTTGGTAGATCAACAAGAACTGATATGTGGATAGATTTCCTACATACTGTAAATCTTTAATATGATAACAGCTAAGCAAAAGTTTTTAAATAATATTTCTGAAATAATGGAACAAGAACCTCAACTGATACTCTTCTACTACAGAGGAGTACCAGTTTATTCTTTTACCAATATGAAACAAAAGAAGTTAAAATATGAATTGCTACATATAACTACTGATGTATACATAGAATTATGGGTATCTAGTTTAAGTATGGGCCGATTAAGACAAAGGACTGCTCAGATGCTACATCACAAGATAGACAAAGTGGAAGTATTACTCCTAAATGATGAAGTTATTACTTATGAAACAATTGAATTAGAATTATAATGAAAAAAGAAATATTAATTGTAGAAACAATTACAGAGCCAGACTTTCATATACAAACAACACTAAAAATTAGGCGAAGTTTAACTACGAAAGAGAAATTTAATCACATCAAAGCGTTGGTTAGGAACTATCCAAATCGAGTTTATAAGAAAGGGAAATCAACATATATAACAGTTGATCCATATTATATGGAAGCTAATAATGTAAAAGTAGGAGATGATATAAATAAATATGATGACTTACACTATAAACTTTTAACTATAGAAGCAACAAATATTAGTGAATTTGAGAAAGAAGGTATAAAAGGTTCTCTAAAACTAAACCCTGGTACAGGTGAACCATTTACTCACAATCTCAATCCAATCTATCATTCTACATTCTTAGCACATAATGATTCAACACAAGAAGACATATTATTAGATCACGACAAGTAATTTAAACTACAATTTAAAATGAAAAAGAAGAAAAACACATCTTTACTGTCATTAATTAACAGCCAAATAGACCTATGGAAACCATCT
>JAGLEB010000018.1 GCA_023145275.1 Flavobacteriales bacterium
GTGTTTATCTCTCAAAGTAGCAGAGCCGCAATGCGTATTTTACTTAGCGACTTTGCGAGATTCAAATCGTCATTAGCTCATTGGAGTTTTTAGAAAAAAACTTACGCCTCAAGGTGACGATGTACTAATTTTGTGAGTTTTATAAAATGAGAACACCTCATTTCTTACAAGCACTAAAAACGACATAGACCCAAATGTATTTTCTACAAACTACTAGCCTAAACGTTATTTATGATGAGTAGGAAAAGATGGAAGGCTATCATCAGAGAAAAGCCATTTATCGATAACTTTATTAATTTCTTCTCCTAGCTCTGCTTCAAAATACTTCACTAAATCATTTGTTGAAATCGCTCTTCCAGAATATCTATTAATAAAAGCTCTCATATTTCTAAAGAATACTTCATCTCCATAAAAGTATCTCAAATACTGAATGAATAATGCTCCTCTCACACCAACTGAAAAATGATCAATATAATCTCCGGATTCCGCAAGCTTAAACTTATAAGTTTTAAAAGACTCATCTGGTATAGACTTTAGGGTGTGAAAACCATCAGACGAAATATAGAAAGTCCCAGGATCTTGCAATTTTGCCCATTGCATAAAATCATAATACGAATGACCTTCTTTACACATTTCATAAATCTCATGTCCAAACCTCTGTCTAAAGCTCTTCTTCACAACAGGAGAAACATTTGCAGTGTCTAGAGATATTACTTTATATAGAAAGGACATTTCTTTGCTAGGTATTATTTCATGCTTTGAAAGCTCTCCAAAATCATAAAAAGCATAATGAAGATCGAAAAGATACATAGGGTATGGATTCAAATTTTTCCAATTAATCAAGCCCATATATTTTCGTGCTTCAACTAATTTAGAACTTAACATCTTATCAAATTCCTTCTTCCCATGGTGCCTTTCTATCCACAACCACTCAAAGTACACAGATAAACCTTCGGTAATCCATCTGTCATTTTCTTCTTTTACACTAATTTTATCTCCAAACCACTGATGCATTAAACCATTAATCATTCTAGAGCTTGCTTCTGTATTATCTAAGGTAAACTCATAAGGGATAGCAAGGCATTCTCTACTGTGGTAGACCCTTCTCTCCTCTGTGTCTTTAGTAATTAATACACTAAAACTATTAAATGGATAATTTCCTATTAATGAATCTAGAAACGAAATTTGCTCAGGAACAAATTTTAAAAGATCGTGAAATATAACCGTAGAGTCAATTGGTGTAAATTGTTGTATTTTAACATCACTTGTTAACACGCCAAAGCCTCTTTTGAAACTAACATCAAATTTCGAATAATTCTTCAAAATATTAATTGTAAAATTACTTGGCGACAATGAAGCATTACTCTCAACAACAGTACGAGGTAAGCTTACACCTTCGCTAGGCAATGAGAATGCCACTACCTGCGTGTTATCAGGCAAGATAAGAGCTACTTTATACCTAGCTCTATCTCCTTCGGTATAATTACAAGGGTATAACAAATAGTTCTCTATACCCGAAAAATAGAAACTCCCATTAACAACAGTCTCATCCCAAAGTTTGTTGATGGCACTAGTATTATAATATTTCACCTCTACATCAAAAAACTCACTACTATGAATTCTTCTATTAGGAATAATTTTAAATTCATGGTCTCCAATTAATTGAAAACTAACAATAGTATCATTAATTTTTACTGAACTTATCTTAAATGAGTTATGAAAATCTAAAGAAATGCTTTCTAGTCTTTCCTTCGCGAAAATATTAAGTTTCGCAGTTCCCCTAAGCAGCTTACTTTCAGGAATTACCTGCAAATTAAGATCATAAGACTGTACATCAATTATTTGAGTTTGGTTTTTCTCAGTACTTATTGATACAGCTATATCTTGAGCATAACTATTCAAGTACAAAAATAAACTAAGAAATATTAAGATTTGTTTAAAGGTCATGCCGCAGTATTTATTTGAAGCAAAGTAATAAAATAAAATGAAAAAAGGAGCCTACAACAGCTCCTTTTAATTAACCCTAAAATTACAATGAAAAAACTACAACTCCCTTTCGGGAAATACAAAGATGGAAAAAATAATTTTGTTTTGCAAAAAAAACAATCGTTTGTTTCATTATTTATCTTTAGTATACACACTTCAAATAACGTACCTAACCTCAAATACTTATACAAAGGATATCAAACTAGGTCCATGAAATTATGCTTATCAAAAATATTAAAAAAACCTTCCTCTGTACAAAAACCGAATAAAAGCGATAATATTTAGACAAAGGCATCATCTTAATTTAAGAATAAGAGCATCAATAGGATAACATTTTTTTTGGTATAGAAATATAAATACCTACATTGAATCTACATTCTATAATAAGATTAATTATGCTCTTACTAAATACAGAACTGATATTTCCAAATCCTGAAGATGCCAACGAAGATGGGATTCTAGCAATTGGCGGAGATTTAAAGACTAAACGATTATTGTTAGCCTATAGAAACGGTATCTTTCCTTGGTTCAGTGATGGTGAACCAATTATTTGGTGGAGTCCAAACCCGAGGATGGTTCTATATCCCCACAAGCTTAGGGTTTCTAAAAGTATGCGTAAAATTATTCGCGACAAGAAATTCAGAATTTCCATCAACGAAAATTTTGAAGGTGTAATTAATAATTGCAAAAAAATATTTCGGCCAGACCAAGGCGATACTTGGATTACTGATGAAATGAGGCTAGCCTACATTAAGCTACACTATGAAGGCACAGCACAATCAGTTGAAGTATGGAACGGCGAAGAGCTAGTAGGCGGACTTTATGGAGTAAATATTGGCAAGGTGTTTTGTGGCGAATCAATGTTCTCCAAACAAAGCAACACGTCGAAGCTAGCATTTATCTATCTAGTAAGAGAATTAGAAAAAAATGACTACAATATGGTTGACTGCCAAGTTTACAATGAACACTTAGAGAGTTTAGGTGCTGAAGAAATTAGCCGAGAACAGTTTTTAACAGAGCTCTACAATAACCGCGATTTAGATCCTTGGGATTTCAAAACCTAAAATCGCAATCTATCGTATGGTCATTTACCATTCCGGTAGCTTGCATGTGGGCATAAACAACTGTAGTCCCAACAAATTTGAATCCGCGTTTTTTTAAATCTTTCGATAACTTATCTGAAAGTTCTGTATTTGCAGGCACATCATCTATACTTCTCCAATGATTTACTATTGGTTCATAATTTACGAAGCTCCAAATATATTTATCGAATGTACCAAACTCTTCTCTAACCTTTATATAAGCTTGTGCATTACTAATTGCAGACCTTATTTTCAGTTTATTCCTTATAATCCCCGCATTTACTATCAATTCGTCGAACTTACTCTCTCCGTATTTCGCAACTTTTTCAAAATCGAAATTATCAAAAGCTTCACGGAAATTCTCCCTCTTTTTCAATATTGTTATCCAACTTAATCCAGCTTGAAAAGTCTCCAAAATAAGAAATTCGAATAATTTATTATCATCGTGAACTGCCCTACCCCACTCCTTATCATGATAATCAATATATATTTGATCTTTTGTCACCCAATCACACCTAGTCTTCATATATTTTACATTAAAGATTGAAATAAAAATAGCTACATTTGTAGATATACAAACTGAATTTGTACTATTAAATACAAGAATCAATGAACCAAGTTAAAGATTATATTGAGAAAAATAAAAAAAGATTTTTAGACGAACTGTTTGACCTTATAAAAATCCCTTCTATCAGTGCTGATCCAGCTCATGCTGAGGATATGAAATTAACTGCTGAAAGCGTTAAAAAAAGACTAGAAGAAGCAGGAGCTGAAAACGTTGAAATATGCGAAACGCCAGGATATCCAATTGTATATGGAGAAAAAATTATCGACGATAAACTTCCAACTGTTTTAATATATGGGCATTATGATGTTCAGCCTGTTGATCCAATAGAGTTATGGACATCAGACCCATTCGATCCTATTGTAAAGAAAACAGATCTACACCCCGACGGTGCTATTTTTGGTCGTGGCTCGAGTGATGACAAAGGTCAGATGTACATGCATGTGAAAGCTCTAGAAATCATGACAAACACAAACTCTCTTCCTTGCAATATAAAATTCATGATTGAGGGTGAAGAAGAAGTTGGATCAACAAGTATAGGATGGTTTGTAGAGAGAAATCAAGAAAAATTAAAAAATGATATAATTCTGATTTCCGATACAGGAATGATTTCTAATGATCAACCATCAATCACAACAGGATTAAGAGGTTTAAGCCATATTGAGGTAGAGGTTACAGGCCCAAATCGCGATTTACACTCTGGCCTATATGGGGGAGCAGTTGCAAACCCTATTAATATTTTATCAAAAATGATATCTGGGTTAAGCGATGAGGATAATGTAATTACAATACCCGGTTTTTATGACGATGTAATAGAATTGAGTGCAGATGAAAGAGCAGAAATGGCAAAAGCACCCTTTTCTTTAGAAGCGTACAAGCAAGCTCTTGATATGAATGATGTTCACGGAGAGAAAGGCTATTCCACAGTTGAACGCGCGACAATAAGACCATCGTTAGATGTAAACGGAATGTGGGGCGGATATACCGGCGAAGGAACAAAAACTGTGATTGCCTCAAAAGCTTATGCTAAAATTTCGATGAGGCTTGTGCCCGGACAAAGTCCTTCGAAAGCGACAAAGCAACTGGCAGAGCACTTAAGAAACCTTGCTCCAAAGTCTGTAAAAGTAGAAGTTAAGGAGAATCGTGGTGGTGATGCATACGTTACGCCTATTGACAATAATGGATACTTAGCTGCTGCTATGGCCCTAAAAGACACTTTTGGAGTAGAATCTATTCCAACTAGATCTGGAGGAAGCATCCCTATTGTTGCATTGTTCGAGAAAGAGCTAAACAGTAAATCTATTCTTATCGGCTTTGGTCTTAACAGTGACGCAATACACTCGCCAAACGAACATTTCGGATTATTTAACTATTACAAAGGAATAGAGACAATACCAATGTTTTTTAAACACTTTGTTGCATTAGAGTCTAAATAAAATTTACAGAAAGCTCTACGCCATTTCTTTTAAAAAAACTAGGTGGCGTAGACATTTACAACCCTAGTTATGAAAAATATAATAATTTCATTCGCTCTATTAATGTTCTTTGCATCATGTAATAACGAAAGCAAAAACTCTAGCAAAACGAAGCCAAATATTGAACTAAACGAAAAAGTTAAATTAAAAAAGTTAGACGCAAGTAAAATTAACTACGCTAAGCAATCTATTGACGATGAATTGGCTAAAAACATATCTAACTATCTATTAAACGATATTCTTAAAGATGATATTTCTTCGATGGCACAATTAGATAGAAAATTTCAATTTTTCAAAATAGACTTAAATGATGATGGAAAGGATGAGATTTTTGTGCGTTTTATGTCTCCATATTTTTGTGGGACAGGGGGCTGCACTTTCCTTTTACTCGATTATCAACTGAAATTAATTACACGATTTTCTGTAACTAGAGCACCAATATTTGTTGAAAGAACAAAAGTAAATAAGTGGTCAATACTACTTGTTAAAGACAATGGTGTGTTTAAGGAGCTATCCTATGCAAACGGAACATATCCTGACAATCCTTCATTACTAAAAAAGGCTCCATATGATGCTCCAAGTGCTAATGCATTTGTAATGTTCGACGATGACCTTGGAAGAGCAAAGACTTATCCATTCTAACAATTTTACTATTTATGGTGGCTTTTATAAAACATCATTTTTTTCGTTGAACTCGAAACTTTTTCACAAGCAAAAACAACTCCAAATGGCTAAAGATTTATATACTGCACCAGACTACTACCAATTAGATGATTTGCTGAGTGACGAACATAAATTAATACGAGATTCAGCGCGTGAATGGGTTAAAAGAGTAGTGAGCCCTCAAATTGACGAATACGCTCAAAAGGCTGAATTTCCAAGTCACATGATAAAGGGTCTTGGTGAGATTGGAGCATTCGGGCCATATATCCCAGAAAAATATGGAGGATCTGGCCTAGATTACATTTCATATGGCTTGATAATGCAAGAGGTAGAAAGGGGCGACTCGGGAATACGCTCAACTGCATCAGTACAATCATCTCTCGTGATGTATCCTATTTGGGCTTTTGGAACAGAAGCACAAAAACTAAAATATCTACCAAAATTAGCTACTGGCGAATTGATGGGGTGTTTTGGACTTACAGAACCAAACCATGGATCTAATCCTGGTGCACTTACTACACATTTCGAAGACAAGGGAGATCACTATCTTTTGAATGGAGCAAAAATGTGGATTTCGAACGCACCTTTTGCCGATATAGCAGTTGTATGGGCAAAAAATGAGATTGGAAGAATAAAAGGTCTGATTGTGGAGCGTGGTATGGAGGGTTTTACAACTCCCGAAACCCACAACAAATGGTCGTTAAGAGCTTCAGCTACTGGAGAGTTGATCTTCTCGGATGTGAAAGTGCCAAAAGAAAATCTCCTAACGGGAAAAGATGGATTAGGGGCTCCATTAAAATGCTTAGATTCTGCGAGGTTCGGAATAGCTTGGGGAGCAATAGGTGCGGCGATGGACTGCTATGACACCGCTTTAAGATATTCGAAAGAAAGAACTCAATTTTCTAAGCCAATTGCTTCATTTCAACTACAGCAAAAAAAACTAGCTGAGATGATAACCGAAATTACTAAAGCTCAACTTCTAACTTGGCGTCTTGGCACGTTAAAAAACGAAGATAAAGCAACAAGTGCTCAAATATCTATGGCGAAAAGAAACAATGTGAATATGGCTTTAGAAATTGCTAGAGAATCACGTCAGATACTAGGAGCAATGGGTATATCAGGAGAATATTCAATTATGAGACACATGATGAATCTAGAATCAGTAGTTACATACGAAGGTACACATGATATTCATTTGCTAATAAC
>JAGLEB010000180.1 GCA_023145275.1 Flavobacteriales bacterium
TGAGGTGTAATAAGTTCATATATCTAATATTCCTCACATTTTAGTTCAAGAAGAATAACGAATATCGATTAACGATTTTTGATCTTAGAACAGAGCATATGTAGTAACAAGTTCATATATCTAATATTCCTCACACTCTAGTTCGAGAAGAGTAACGAATGTCGATTAGCGATTTTTGATTTTAGAACAAAGTATTAGGAGTAATACCGAATACACTTTTCTATATTTTATATCTTAAGCCTGCATAAATATTTCTTCCAAAAACTGGTCCCCAAATCATTGATGCATCAAAGTATTTTGATTGTGGGTTTTCTGCTGAAATAATTGGTTTATCTTGCTTATAGTCAAAGAGGTTTTCAACGCCTAAATATATCTCTAAATTTGGAATTTCCCAGCCCTTGCTAACTTGCATATTTGTTGTCCAATAATCTGGAGAATATTCCAAAGTTTTATATTGATCAGGATTGCTAGATGTATCAGGTAAACGCTTTTTTCCTTGCCAATTCACCGTTAAATCAAACTTCCATTTATTGAGAGTTTCGTATGCGAAATTTGCAAATGCTCGGTGCTTTGCTACTAATGGTTTATTTTGAAGTTTGTTGTTATAGTTTGATTTTACATCGTTGTACCTATATGCAACTCTCAAATCAAACCTCTCTATAAACTCCCAATCTAACTGGAATTGTAGAGAGTTTGAAAATGATCTGCCATCTAAATTGTAAAAATGTAATTCTTGAGGATTTATGTCATAATCAACCACTACTTGGTTTTCGAAATCGGTATAGAAATAATCAATATTCAATATTACATCTCTGCTATTAACAATGAAACCTTGTGAGAAACTAAAGCCATAACTCCATGCAACTTCAGGGTTTAATCCATAAGGATTTTTATCATTTTCCATAGAAATCACAAAAGTTCTATTTGATGCAAATGCTCCAATATTCTCGGCGAAAATACTCGAAGTCTTTTGACCTCTTCCTGCTGATGCTCGAAATACTGTTTTTTCTAAAGGAGCATATCTAAGGTGAAAACGAGGAGTAACGAAAGTCCCAAAAATATTGTGATTATCTATTCTTAGTCCAATTATTGCAGATATTTTTTCGCTTGGTTTGTATGTGTACTCAGCAAAAGCTCCAACAACTTTTTCTTCTCGCAAATAATTATCAGCATCAATTGTTTCATCAAAATCATCATACATAAAACTCACTCCAGTTTTTATTTCATTCCTAGAGTTTAAAGCATATTGATAGATTGTATTTAGGTAAAAGGAATTTTGAGAAGCATCATAAATACGATTTCCAAAATTAGATTCTTGCTGATGAGTAGATGCAGATAGTTGTACACCAAAACTAGACTTGTCATTAATTACTTTTCCAAGTTTTGTCCATGCTTCATATCTATTAGTTTTTAGCTTAGATTTCCAAGAGCTTTCTGTAGAGTTAATCTCACCTCCTTGATTATCAACATAAGTAGCTTTTAATCCAATTTGTCCTTCCCAACCATTGCCATACTTAATTTTCCAACGGTTCATTGCAATTAACTGATCTCCTGTAAGAATATCTAAAAAGCCATCGTTGTTTTTGTCCCACTCAATTTGTCGTGTATTAGCGTGTAGTAATAGGCTAGTGCTAACATTCTCATTTATTTTGAAACTGAAATTTGCATTCCCTTCAAGCCTACCCATTGCATTTGCGTAAGCATTTAAATATACCTTCTCAGAGTTTTCAGGTTTTTTAAGTTCTACATTTATCTGTCCAGTGATACTCTCATATCCATTAACCACTGATCCTGTGCCAGTATTTAATTGAATACTTTCTACCCAAGTACCAGGAGTATATGTAAGACCATAGATTGATGATAATCCACGAGTATCAGGCATGTTTTCGCGTGTAATTTGAACATATGAACCTGATAATCCAAGCATTTCAATCTGTCGAGTTCCTGTAACTGCATCAGTAGAACTAACATCTACAGATGGGTTAGTTTCAAAGCTCTCAGATATATTGCAACAAGCAGTCTTATGTAATTCATTTTCAGAAATCACTTGAATTTTCTGCGCTTTTAAAAAAGAAGTAATTGTGCTTTTCTTTCGAGTTGTAATTATTATCTCATCCAATAAATTGTTTCCTGTTAGAGTAGCTTCTAACATGTCTTTTGTTCCGATATTAATTTCTTTATCAGGATAGCCAATATAACTAATAACCAGAGTGTGATAATTATCGTGATTATGAATAATAAATGACCCACTTTTGTTTGATGTCGTACCACCATTTTTACTTTCTTTCCAATAAATATTTGCTCCAACTAAAGGAACCTTCTTCCCCTCTAGATTTACATGCCATAACGAACCATATACCTCGTGAGAATGTCCGTGCCTTTCATGACCATTCTTGTTTAGTATTTCATAATCGCCTTGGTCTTCATCTTCATCTTCTCTATATTGGCAGCACATTGGCAAATTATAGTAATCTTCTTTTGTCGCCTTATATCTGTCAGTATCATGTCCTGATTTAGCTATTGCTTTCTTAATCTCATTAACTTTAATATCTAAGTTTTTAGTGTTTTCTTTAAAAATAATACTGAGTTTCTGACTGTCCTTATCCCAGCTTGCACCCTTTACATTTTCAAAATTTGAAGTAGTATTTTCTATTCTAGTTTTACACATCCCACATGCTCCATTTACTGTAAATTCAACAGTATTCTGAGATAGTAGAGTGTTTGTAACTATTA
>JAGLEB010000181.1 GCA_023145275.1 Flavobacteriales bacterium
AATAAACCAGCAGGATGTAGACTTTGTGTTGTAGAAGTAGAAGGAAGAAGAAACCTTGCTCCTTCATGTGCTACTGATTGTTACGAAGGACTGAAAGTAAAATCTAACACAATGAGAGTAGTTAATGCTCGTAGAACTGTGATGGAGTTTATTTTATCAGATCACCCAAAGGACTGTTTAATTTGTCCTAAAAATATGGAATGTGATCTGCAAGACATGGCAGCTCGTTTAGGAGTTAGAGAGATTCCTAATCAAGAGAATTGCGAGATGTCAACTTACAGATTAGATACATCGCCGTCCATTGTACGAAACATGGATAAGTGTATTATGTGTCGTAAGTGCGAAACTATGTGTAACGATGTACAAACAGTAGGTGCTTTACACGCAGTTGGTCGTGGATTTGAAGCCGTAGTTAGTACTCCTTTCCACATGGATCTAGAAGATACAACTTGTACTTATTGTGGACAGTGTGTTGCGGTTTGTCCAACAGCTGCATTAACAGAAGTTAATCATACAAATAAAGTAATTAGAGCTATTGCCGATCCTACAAAAACTGTTGTTGTACAAACTGCGCCTGCAGTACGTGCTGCTCTAGGAGAAGATTTTGGTATGGAGCCAGGTAATTTAGTTACAGGTCAGATGGTATCTGGATTAAGATCATTAGGTTTCGATTATGTTTTCGATACTGATTTTGGTGCCGATGTTACAATTATGGAAGAAGGTACAGAGTTACTTAATAGATTAGGTAAACACCTTGCTGGAGATAAAGATGTGAAACTACCAATACTTACTTCATGTTGTCCAGGATGGGTTAACTTCTTTGAGTCTCAGTTTCCTGACATGTTAGATATTCCATCTACAGCACGTTCTCCACAACAAATTTTCGGATCATTAGCTAAAACTTATTTTGCTGATATTCTTAAGATTAAGAGAGAGGATATGGTTGTAGTTTCTGTAATGCCATGTTTAGCTAAAAAATATGAAGCTCAGCGCGATGAGTTTAAAGTTGATGGTAACCCTGATGTAGATATTTCAATTACTACACGTGAGTTAGCTCACTTAATGAAACAAGCGAACTTAAACTTAGTAAACTTACCAGAAGAAGAGTTCGATGAACCAATGGGAGAGTCAACTGGAGCTGGAGTTATTTTCGGAACAACAGGAGGAGTTATCGAGGCTGCTACACGTACTGCTTACGAAATGCACACTAAAAAGGAATTAGTAGATGTTGAATTTAAACAACTTAGAGGATTCGAAGGAATTCGTGAAGCAACTGTTGATTTTGACGGACTAGATATAAAAATTGGTATTGCTCACGGACTAGGAAATGCTCGTAAGTTACTAGAGGATATTAGAGATGGAAAATCAGAATTCCACGCTATTGAAGTTATGGCTTGCCCAGGCGGATGTATTGGTGGTGGAGGACAACCATATCACCATGGAGATTCTAGTATTCTTAAGAAAAGAGCAGCTGCTCTTTACCGAGAGGATGCAGGTAAAACTAAAAGAAAATCTCATGAAAGTCCTGCAGTAATTAAGGTTTACGAAGAGTTTTTAGGAGCACCAATGAGCGAGAAAGCTCACCATTTGTTGCACACTAGTTATTTCGGTAAAAAGAAAAGTGGACCTCAAATAGTTGAAGATTAAAACTGAGAAGGTTAAAGGGTTGTAAGGTGAAAAGGTTAAAAGAGAATTAACTAGTAGTCATTTCGTCTTATCATCCTTAACCCTTTTCGAGAAAAATGAGAATAGAATTAAAAGGATAGAAAGAGTAGGGTGAGAAAATGATTAACTCATAACCACTTAACCTTATCACCTCTTAACCCCTTTTCATAAAAACATACAATTATGTCAATAGTTTGTGAAAAAGATAAATTACAGAAACAACATCAATTAAGAATCAAAGAGATCTGTCAGAGTTTTGATGGAAAACATTCTGAGTTGATAAATATTTTACACGCTTGTCAAGGGTATTTTGGTTACCTACCAGCTGAGGTGCAAGAAGAAATTGCCCAGCAGATTGATATGCCAGTTTCAAAAGTATTCGGAGTAGTTACTTTCTATTCTTTCTTTACGATGAAACCAAAAGGTAGATTCCCTATTTCAATTTGTACAGGTACAGCTTGCTACGTTAGAGGTGCCGATAAATTGGTTGATGAGTTTCAGCGTGAATTAGGAATTGATATCGGTCAGACAACTGACGATGGGAAATTTTCAATTAGTACACTGCGTTGTGTAGGAGCATGTGGTTTAGCACCAGTTGTAATGGTTGGCGATAAAACTTACGGTCATGTTTCGCCAAACAAGGTGAAGAAGATACTTAAGGAGTATAAAAAAGAGGAGTAAGCTATAACGTCACCCTGAGCGGAGCTTGCGGAGTCGAATGGGTCTATTTCATAATAGATATTTCGACTGCATTCCGCAAAAGCTCCATTTCGCTCAATATGACGAAATAAATACTTTTCAGCTAAAATCAGTTTGTTTGAAGGTTGGGATTTGATTACCTGTTTATCGACGGATAACACAGCAAATCCCATCTACAAAACTCGGTTTCATAATAATTTTCAAACAATAGAAGAATGAAATTCATACCACAAGAGTACAAGGTTAAAGATGAACCTATGAAAAACTTCATCGATAAAGATGAAATATGGGACTTCATAAATAATGCGAACACAGATACAGATCACGTTAGATCAATTATTGCAAAATCAATTGCTAAAGAAAGATTAGATCTTGCTGAAGTGGCAAGTTTGGTACAAACTACCGATCCTATTTTAATTGAGGAAATTAAAGAAGGAGCAAGAGAGCTTAAACGCAAGGTTTACGGAAATCGAATAGTTTTGTTTGCCCCTTTGTATGTTGGTAACTTATGTGCAAACAACTGTGAGTACTGTGGATTTAAAGCATCAAACACAACTGCAAAAAGAGTAACTCTCGACGAAAAACAATTAATAGAAAACGTTGAGGCATTAGAAGATAATGGTCACAAACGTTTGATTTTGGTTTATGGAGAGCACAAAAAATATACGCCAGAATTTATTGCCGAAAGTGTAAAAACTGTTTACAAAGTAAAAAAAGGCAATGGAGAAATACGTCGAGTAAATATTAACGCGGCTCCTATGGATATCGAAGGTTTCCGAACTGTGAAAGAAGCAGGTATTGGAACTTACCAAGTATTCCAAGAAACTTATAATACTGATGCTTACAAAAAGTATCACACCAAAGGACAGAAATCTAATTTCGAAAACAGACTTACATCGTTAGACAGAGCTCAAGAAGCAGGGTTGGATGATGTTGGTATTGGAGCTTTATTCGGATTGTATGATTGGCGTTTCGAAGTGCTAGGATTGGTTAGGCATACAAATCACCTAGAGGCTTGTTACAATGTTGGTCCTCACACAATTTCTTTCCCAAGAATTACCGACGCTTTGGATAGTAATGTTTCCGAAGAGTTTATTGTAAGCGATGATGAGTTCACAAAATTAGTTGCGATTTTAAGATTAGCAGTGCCTTACACTGGGCTGATTCTTACTGCTCGCGAACCTCAAGAAATAAGAAAAGAAGTTCTACAATACGGATGTTCGCAAGTAGATGCTGGTACCAAAATAGAAATGGGTGCTT
>JAGLEB010000182.1 GCA_023145275.1 Flavobacteriales bacterium
TGAAGCTGCAAAAGTAGTTATTTTTAGTGAGATATTGAAATAGCGAAATCTAGACAAACTTTAACGCTGTGAAACCATAATTCACAAATCTAATTTCTCTAAACAATCGACATGGCTTTTGGTAAAAATACTTCGGCCATCATACATCTAGCGCTTCCTCCACCACAAGCTTCAATAGTGTCTATAGAACTGTGAATGATTGGGTTGTATCTTTCTATAGCTTTAATTTGTTCAGGGTGAAGACTTTCGAATGCTGAATCTGACATCACTAAAAATTTATTATCGTCGCTAGAGCAAACTTGCAACATGTTTCCAGCAAACCTGTTTACTTGATCTTCACTAATCGGGATAATTTCTTTACCATCTTCTTTCAATGATTTGACAAAAGCTTTCTTTTCTTTTTTATCATCTATAGAGTCTAAACAAACTACCGCATAGTCATCAGCAATAGCCATCATAACATTTGTATGGTAGATTGGCTCTCTAGTACCGTTTACTGTTTGGTAAGATGTGAAAATAACAGGAGTATATTCAAAATCATCACAAAACTCTATTAGTAAATCTTCGTCGGTACGTTTTGATAGTGAAGCGTAAACTTTTTCATTTACTCTATCTAAAACCATGCTACCTGTTCCCTCCAAAAATAAATCATCTTGTTCGGCTTCAGAATAGTCAATTACATTATTTATGATGAAACCTTTTTCTTCGATAGTCTCTAATATATCTTCTCTACGCTCTAGCCTGCGGTTTTCTGCAAACATTGGATAGATACCCACATCGCCAGATGAGTGAAAAGAAATCCAATTATTAGGGAAAATAGAATCTGGTGTGTCAGCCTGTTTTGTGTCTTCAACAACAATAATACTAATACCATTTGCTCTAAGCTTATTTACAAGATTGTTGAATTCCTCTAAGGCACTTATTTGAGCTTTCTCATCAGTTAATCCTTCAATTACTTTTTGATAGTAATTGTTACATGCAGTTTCGGCATTGTACCTGAAATTTACAGGCTGTACCATCATCAAAGTGTCTGTGTACTGTTTCATGTTTATGCAATCTGTTTATGAAAGCTTCGCTTTCTGGTTTTAGTTGCTTACGCAATTATTGTTTCGCTTGTTACGAAATATGTTTTGTCGACAACTATATTTATGCTAGAGTCTGATAATTCTAAACAGTAGGTGCAAAGCCCCACAAACAGATGCCAAAGGCATCAATCACCAGCGAAGCGATAAGCCTTATTTAGTTTCTCTCTCCAAAGGCATAGTTGAGCACCTCAAAAGGCCTTCCATTTTAGAAATTTCAGCATAAGGAACTTCCTCAACTGTCATTCCCCATTTGTTGCGCATGTGATTGTTTAACCTTACAAAGTTTTTTTCAGATACTACCACATCAGGGCTTATAGAGAAAACATTTGAATTCATGTTGTACATTTCTTCACGTGTTATTTCAAAGATATTTTCTTCGCCAAAATAGTTTACTATTCTTTCGTAGTCTTCGATGTTTTTAAAACCACCTTTGTAGAGTATAGCTTTATGTTTGTTTACTGGTTGAAAGCAACAATCTAGATGAAGTGCATTATCTCTAGGTTCGACATCAGATTTGTTCAGCTCGAAGGCTCTAATTTTTTTATGCGGAAAAGATTTTCTGAGAAATTCAACACCAGCTTCATTGGTTCTAGAAACTGTGTAATTGCTAAAATCAGGCTCTTTAGAATATCCAACTATCAAAAACTCTTTCCAGGGCATTACGTCACCACCTTCTATTTTTGCATCTATTGGTGGGATTAATATCTGTTCTGGTTTTAATTGATCGGTAACACTGTGTATTGCCTCAATTTCTCTAGCTCTATCTTCGATCATATTGGTTTTTATGAACTTATCGTCTATAACAAAAGAAATATCTCTAGCAAAAACTTGATTGTAGTTTTCTATTACATCTGGTCTTATTACTTCTACACCATGTTTTACTAATACAGCTGCAAAGGCTTCCATCTCTGAAACTATGTCTTTTTCAATAGGAAACTTTCCCTTAAGAATGTATTCCTTAGATTTAGGATCGTAAGTATCTTCTAAGGCTGGCGTACCCCCAAAACTATTCCCTATACCTAATATTACTTTTTTTAAACGAGAAGTCTCGTCGTTTATATATAAGTTCATTAATGCAAAGTTTATATAAAGTTATGGCGAAAATACAAAATATGATATTAGAATATGTATTTTCAAATGTTAGAATTTAGTTAATTGTGACTAAGTACTATATAACTTGTGCCTGCTGCAGAACTGAATACTCAAGTACCCTGTATCAAAAAATCATAATTATACCAATTGCCTTATGAAATGACGCTTAAATATAATCAAAGTATTTTTTCTTTATGGGAGTAATAAATTTGTTGCATAGCCTAAACTACGAAATCATAGATTCACGAACTCCAAAATATATTATAACTTGTGAGGGCTGAGTTCTAATCTACATTGCATATATACCCCCAAAATACAATTTCATCAAAACAATAAAGAATACAATTTCTAGAGCAAAGCATGAATAGTAATATG
>JAGLEB010000183.1 GCA_023145275.1 Flavobacteriales bacterium
CCAATTATGGCGTGCGGTACAGCTTTGTAATAGAAATACATTTGCGGATTTAAGGTAATATAACAAAGGCTCAGTCCTTAACTTATAAACCTGTTGATGAAACTAGTAAAATCAGGAATGTATCTTTGTTCATATACTTTATAATATTAGGTCTACTTTTCTTTATTCTGAATAATATAATATTATGAAATTATTATACAACTACATTTTCTAACGACATTAAAATGACCATTTTAGTCTTGCAAACAATGAACTTCCAGCATTAGCTAAAGATCCTTCTACTTCATCCATTGAGAAATACTGACCTATAGCTGCAAGTTCTATAGTGTCGCTCATTGAGTAAGTTAATGTAGGGCCTATATACATGAAATTACCATTCGGTCCGTACATACCCGCAAGCATAACTCTAAAAAGTGGTGTAACATCATAAGCTCCACTCCCGAAAACTGCGAACTTGGTTGGAAAAAGATTTTTTGGACTCAAATCCATAAAAACAATACCACCTAAGCCATTCTCCATATCGTCAGCACCAAAACCATTGTAAAGAGCTTCGAATTGAAGGTTCAATGAGTTTTTGAAAGTATAGTCATAATGTATAGATGATGTAACTGCTCCAGTACTATCTGCAAAATTTTCGATCGGGTGATAATATGTTAATTCTGCGCTAAAACCACCTCCTCCTATACTTCCTGACCACCCACCTCCTACTACGTAATCAGTTTCAGTGAAAACTCCTCCTAAAAATTGAATATCATAGCCATGAGTATTGAATTTATATAAAAGTGCAGATGTAACTTTATTGTCACTATTTATTGATGTCGATGATTCTATTTTACCAGAATCGCCAATATAATATTGTAGACGTACAGCATCACTACCAGGTTTTTCTTCATAATCAAAATCGAAATATGAATACGAATTAAATAGATCGTTAGGATTCCATACAAAAGTCTGCCCCCAGTTAATCCTTTGTCTACCAATTGTTATTTGTAAATTGTTTATAGTATAATCTATTGTAAATCTATCTAATTGAGAAACACCTATCCACGATTGATTATCGGCCCACACCAACGACATATCTGCCCAACCCAGATCGCGAGAAATATAATCAACATAATCTGGTATTACTGAAACATTGTTACCTGCAATTATTCTGTTTCTCATTCCTAGGGTAAACGTGAAATTATCATTCATATACCAATTGAAGTCAAGCCTATTGTGTAAGGTATTTTCAATAATCATTTCTCCATCACCATAACTCTGCATGGCCGACATACCTTTTACATAACCTTTCAGCATCCAATTATTTTGGGCATAGGAAAAATTTGCCACTACAATAAATAATATGAGTATATATATTTTTTTCATAAATCTATAATATAGCTTTATTGTCTTTTTTTTTCAGACAAATAAATATCTAGATAATTTTTCCTCAATAATTGAAAATTATCCAATTGGCTACTCGCTAAACTGACTTTTTAATTCTATTATTTACTAACACTCTCATCCGAAATAATCTTGCCATCGTCAATTGTAATTACCCTATGAGCCTTATCTACAACTCTTTGATCGTGTGTTGCAAATATGAAAGTAATATTTTCTTCGCGATTTAGCACCTCCATTATTTCTAACAATTGCATCGTAGCCTTAGAGTCTAGATTAGCAGTAGGTTCATCGGCCAAGACAAACATAGGCTTAGAAGCTAAAGCTCTAGCCACGGCTACTCTCTGTTGTTGCCCGCCAGAAAGCTGATTAGGACGGCTATTAAGTCTATCTCCGAGCCCTACAGATTCAAGTAGAGATATTGTTCGCTCGTTCATTTGCTTTTTATCTTTATTTTGTAGCTGCATAATGAACTCAACATTCTCTTTTGCTGTCAATACAGGTATAAGGTTATAAGCCTGAAATACAAAACCAATATTCATCAATCTAAATTCTATCAAAGCGCTTGAAGATAATTCAAACATATCAGTACCATTAACCTCTACCATTCCAGAACTAGGATGTTCTAAACCTCCTATCATATTTAATAAAGTTGTTTTTCCTGAGCCTGAAGGACCAACAATTGCGGAAAATTCTCCCTTTTTAAATTCTAGATTAACACCATTCACAGCGTGTACAGGAACTTCGGTATCGTGATATGTTTTTGTTAGATTCTTTACTTTAATTATGCTCATCTTCTTTATTTTTACTTTAAATTCTCAAAACTATACGCCATTGCCCAGCCTAATTATCTATTACTACAGACTAAATTCATTGATGAAATTCATCGATAAAACTCTTCAACTTACCAATATCTTTTAAAGCAGGTTTTATCTCAAATCCACTATTTAAATCTACTCCTGCATATTTATAATGCTTAAAATCTACTAATTCACTAGAGTTCTCAAGGCTAATACCTCCACTCAACAAAAATGGAGTATCACCTTGATACTCTTTTAATTTGTTCCAATTAAACTTCCTGCCAGATCCACCGTAAGCCTTTGTTTTAGTATCAAATACAAAAAGAGAGCAAGTATTTTCAAACTTCTTTATCTGTGAAAAATCAAAATCATCATCAATTCCAAAAGCTTTCATTACTATTAATTTTTCTTTCTTTAACCTTTCACAAAGTTCTACACTCTCATTACCGTGGAGTTGAATATTATTTAGTTTAAATTTTCTAGCTATTTCCATGATATCCTCGAAAGAAGAATTTACAAAAACACCTACTTTATTTATATTTTCGTTAAAACTAAGCTGTGGAACTTCAACAATATATCTAGGCGATTTATCGTAAAAAATCATCCCCATCATATCAATATCAAGTTTTAATAGCTTCTCAATATTATGAGACTCACGCATTCCGCAAACTTTTATTAGCTTTTTCATTATATAAAACTCAATTTTCTAAATAGTTCTTATTGCCTCTACTGGGTTCAATTGCAATGCCTTAAACGAAGGGTATATAGAAGCAAGAACCCCGGTTATCAATACTAGACCTGTTATTTCTATATACTTATAAAACTCAAGTGCAGGGTAACTCGTTGCAGCATATCCAACAGACTCAAGTCCCTCGGACATTGATGCAATATTAATTCCTACACTGCCATAATAGTTAATCAGCAGCATACTAATAATCTCACCAATTATAGCTCCCAACAAAGAAAGTAATACAGTTTCTAACATTATCATCTTAAAAATTCTCGACTTACTCATTCCGATTGCCATCAACATACCTAACTCTCTAGTACGTTCTAAGATCACCATCAGCATAGTATTCACTATTCCAAATCCTAAGGCCAACAATATTATCAGCATAAAAACACCCATCATTATATCCATATATTCCGATATAAAACTTAAATATGGCTTAATTTCTGTCCAATCTTCGCTTAGAATATCTGGGAATTTATCTTGTAATATTTTTGACGTTTCGCCTGCTATATTAAAATCAGTAATAACAATATCTATCTCGTGAGAAAGGTCAGTCGGAAGATCTAAAACTTTACGCAAATCAGCATCTTTAACAAATACAGTTGTCTTGTCCCACTGACTATTTTGAGTCTTGAATATTCCGATTACCTTAAATGCTGCACCAGTAATTTCGCCGTTATAATCTTGAAATGTCAAAATTATTTTAGATTTAAGCTTTACTTTAAGGTCTTTAGCTAAAGCCTTTGATATAACAATAGAATTGCGCTTTTTTGTTTCAAAGAAATCACCATCACCCTCGTTGATTTTAGTATAAAGTTTAAAAACTTCTTTTTCAGTTTTTGGATTTACACCTACAATTGTTACTCCACTATTTTTATTTGCGGTAGCAGCCATCGCTTGACTTTTTATTCTGCTAGTGACGTATTCTACACCTTCAATATTCTTTAATTCCCTTAACTTACTATCGGTGTTTGAAATGGTTTTTCGCACATCAAAATTATCTGCAAATTGAGGATTATGAAATTGAATATGAGCTGTTTCAATATCAAAATCATTTCTTACTCTTTGATTGGCCATTCCATTCATCCATGCCGAGGAGAAAAGACCACCAACCATTCCCGAAGCTATTGCTAACAATACAACGGAGCTTCTCAATTTACTTCTCCAAATATTTCGCCAGGCTATTTTTAACAACATCATACCTTAAGATCTTAAACCGTTAATCACATTCATTGTCATAATTTTAATCGTTGGATAAGACATTGCTATCAGGCTAATTATAGAAATAGCAATTGCCTGAGTCAAGAATATTTGCGGATCTAAACTCATTGGCATTATCGGTTCAAAATTAAATTCTTTCATTGCTTCTACACTTTCCCCTGTAAATACTATGGGATTGTAGTAGTAATATATCATTATTGGCAGACTTATAGCTATACCAGCTACGACACCGAGTAAAGTCATAAAAAACAACTCTAATAATACAACCATAGCTAGCTTTGTTTTCTGCATTCCCAAAGAAACCATCACAGAAAACTCTCTAGTCCTTTCGTTTGTCATCATTAATACTGTTCCGAAAATACCAAATGCAATAACCAAATAAAGAATCGAGATCATTACAATTCCACCAGCATTATCGCTTTCAATCATCTGTATAAGCTCTTTATTCATAAGCTTCCATCCTAGAACCTCATATTTTTCATGGTCGATATTTGCACTTACAGTTTCTAAAACTCCATCTGCATCTTCAAGATCATGTAAATCGAAAACTAGAGCGGACATTTTTCCCTCGGTTGACAGAAATGACTTAGCCTCCTCAATTGGCAAATAAATTGTTCCACGATTCATCTCGGGAGTTGGAAGTTTTACAATACCTTTTATTGCATATAGGCCGGCTGCTGTAGCTCCGTGATATCCCGAAGAGAATAAAACAAGAGAATCGTTTACACCAACTTTTAAGAATTTCGCTAGATCCTGAGCTACAAGAATTGATTTGTCATTTTCCGAAATAAACTCACCTTCTTCTAAATAAGATTTTATCTGAGTCATCTTATCTTCTTTGTCAGGAGATACTCCCATAACTAAAACACCTTTTGATGACTCGCCCGACGACGCTAAAGCAAAAGATTCTATCCTAGGAATAATGACCTTTACTCTACTGTCATTCTCTAACTTTGAAACTAATTTTTCATCGATAGAAAAGATGTTATTAATATTTTTATCATCCCAATATCCTTTTTTATGAATTTGAACATAGCCCGAATATGCCTCTACTGCATTCCTTTTCATATTAGCATATGATCCAAGTTGAAATCCACGCATTATGGTCGAAAAAAATAAAGCGAACATTATTGAGGCAATTGTTATAAACGTTCTACGTTTATTACGCCAAATATTTCGCCATGCAATTTTTAATATAGTATTCATTTATTTTTTTTTGAATCTAGACAAAGTTCAATTACAAAATGTCAAGTTAATAAACTTAGAATATTGGTCCGTGATAGTGTAAAAATATAAAAAGATATTTTATAAAAGCACTTGTCTAAAAATAGTTTTCAAAAAGAGATTATTTCACGAATCACCTACATGATAAAAATCATAAAAAACTATGCTTAAGAAAATAGTTATGAACATATGTTCATAATACATTTGTCGAAAATTATCACATATGGCACGACCTATAAATCCGAGAAGAGTTTTTTCACGACCAAAAGTAAAAGGTTTTATTCCTATGGGCTTTTATTCGTCAGATTTAGATACAATATATCTTACGGTTGAAGAATATGAGAGCATACGTTTGAAAGATTATATGTTTTTGTCGCAATTAGAGTCTTCTGAGCATATGGGGATATCAAGGCCTACTCTAACACGAATTTACGACAAAGCTCGAAAGAAAATTGCAGAAGCACTCTGCGAAGGAAAGCAAATACTAATTCAAGGAGGAAATGTTATTTACCTTGAAGAATGGTATTTATGCTCTAGTTGTGGCAGTAAGTTTAATTCGATGAACAACAAGGAAAATCCAACAAAATGTCCTCTGTGTGGAGATACAAAGGTTGAACAAATAGATAGTTAACTGTAATGAACGAAGATAGGATATTTGCAATACCACTAATGGGGCAATCATTAGATTTTAAAATTTCTAGACTATTTGCTAGAAGCCCTTTTTATTTAATTTTTAATACTCGAAATCACAACATACAATTTATCAAGAATGAATTTATAGATGACAAAATACAGTCAGGAAAAACTATTTCTAAATTTCTTATTTCACAAAAGGTAAACATTTTCTGCGCTTGCGAAATAGGTTTTAATGTTCAGAAAATTGCTGAGAAAAACAAAGTACAATTAATAATACTTGCCGAACAATCAGAATTTACGGGTGAAGAGTTATTAAATATAATTAAGAATAAAAACAATAATTAAAAATAAATCAATCCAAATCAACAACATGGAGAATTCTAAAATAAAGCATTTCCCTATTGCCTCTTTTTCGAGTGTAATGGGAATTGCGGGTGTATCGATTGCACTTAACAAATTTTATCATATGCAATGGTTTCCCGAATGGCCCTATTTAGTTACGATGGCAATATCATTTATAGCATTTGTGCTTATTAGCTTAATGTACTCGCGAAAAGCATATCTTTTTTATCAAGATATTAATGATGATTTCAGACACAGAATAAGAATCAACTTCTTTTCTACAATTACTATTTCATTCTTATTATTATCCATTTCTATATATGGTATTTGGCCATTTGTAGCTCTACCGCTTTGGTGGATTGGGTTTATTGGGCATACTTATATTATGCTCCACACTATTAAATTTTGGATACAACACAACTTTGAAATAAAAACATTTAATCCTGCTTGGTTCATTCCAGTAGTAGGAAATATTCTAGTACCAGTTATTGGTGTAGATTTTATACCTAGAGAATTAGCATGGGTATACTTCTCTATCGGCTTTATATTTTGGATAGTACTGCTAACTATTTTTATGAATAGGGTTATTTTTCACGACCAGATGCCCAAAAAATTTATGCCAACATTTTTTATTCTATTAGCTCCTCCAGCGATTGGCTTTATAGCTTATGTAAGAATAATACAGAGTTTAGACTCTTTTGCATTTTTCATGCTATTTATAGCTTATTTCTTTGCAGCACTTCTATTGATGTTATATAAAAGTTTTAAAGGTTTAGAGTTTTTTGTTTCATGGTGGGCTTTTCTATTCCCTCTTGCATCTACGACAATAGCATCGGTAGTTGCGTTTCAATTAACAGGTGCTGCTATTTACAAATATATTGCTTGGTTCTTTATGTTAAGTGCTTTAGTAACTTTTGCAATAGTATCATACAAAACATTAGTAGCAATAAAGAATGAAGAACTTTGCGTAGAAGAAGAGTAATAAAAAATATTAATATCACAAAGAATTAAACATAAACCAAATTTTAAAAAATAACAAGTAGTATATATTATGGAAAAAAAGATTTTAGTAATTGTTTCTGTCCTGGGAGGACTAGTATTTGGAGCTTTTTTCACAGGCTTAGTTTTTAATATATCTTCTGAAAAGATGATGCTTATGGAGATTAAAAGTCCATACGAATTTGATAAAACTGTTGAGGTTATTTCAAATAGAATAAACAACAAAGATGGCTGGATAGTAACCAATGTTGTAGATCAAAACAAATCTGTTATTGATGGTGGTGCTGCCCCAATTGGAAAATTTAAGATAATAAAATATTGTAGTGCCGAATTTTCTTCTGATATGCTTATAGATGATAGTAGAAAAAAGATTGGAGTAATGATGCCAAAGTCATTTGCTGTTTACGAAAAATCAAATGGGCAGGTATATATTTCTACTGCGAATGGTGGTATTATGGGGAAATTATTTGGTTCTGAAGCTTCTGAAATTTTAGAGAAAGTTTCTCTAGATGTAGAAGAAATTATGAGTTTCGTTAATCTAAAATTCAACACTTTTTAGAACAAAAACATTTGTATTAATAAAAAGGCTGTATCTAAAAGTGGATTTTAGATACAGCCTTTTTTTATATGCTTTTAAGCACAATTACTCTTCACAAATAAGAGATGCAGTGCATATTAAAACTTCACCTTCAAACCGTCATAAGCTAGGTGTACATTTTCTGGCAGGGTAGATTCTACCTCTTCGTACAAACCTAAATACTGACTTATATGAGTAAAATATGTAAGCTATAATAATTATTCATTAATAGGTGTCCTGCATTCAAAAGAATAATGAACAAGGAATGAAGATTTTTGATTTATGATTTTCAAACCCTCCTTTTCTATATGGCATTGCCCTAAAGGACGAAATCATTAAAAAAGCTAGTTCTATTTGATACATTTTTTAATTCCTTTAGGTTACTACAAAAGGCTGAGTTCTAATCTACATTGT
>JAGLEB010000184.1 GCA_023145275.1 Flavobacteriales bacterium
TAAGTTTATACTTAGGGCTTTTTTGCTGCTTAGTAATTTATTTATCTCACATAAAGGCAGGTAAAATAATACTCTTGAGTACTAAATTTTCATTCATTTTTTGCCTTACCGTTTCTTATGCACCCTAATAGTATTGCTTATCTAAAAGACACTAATGAGTGCTTTTTTATGGCCAATGTATAGCACCATCTATTTTCTGAATTTCTGCCAAGTTGAAATACCTATCAGGATTATTAAAATTGGATAAACAATCAGAAGGTCAACCCTGATAATTGCTCCTTCAGCATCTTTGGCCCAAAACCAAATGCTAATTTCCCATAAAATATATAGTGTAATTGCAGTAATTGTAGCTTTCTGTATTTTTGTCATCGTATTTGGATTAAATTATTAGATCTAATTAAAACATTGTACATAGTTATTCCTGAAAGTATATTCGTTTAACTCTAGGCGATATCTTTGTAAGTATTTCATAAGGTATAGTATTTATCTTATCTGCAATTTCATTTACAGTAATCACATTCCCGAAAATTTCTACCTCATCACCTTCCTCACAGTCAATGCCGCTGATATCTACCATCATCATATCCATTGCAATAATACCGATAATTTTTGCTTTGTTGTTGTTTATAATAATGTATCCAACTTCTTTTCCCCATCTTCTGTCAATTCCATCAGCATATCCTATTGGAATTGTGGCAATAATTGACTTTTTATCAGCAATAAAAGCTCTATTATAGCCAACGCTTTCTCCTTTTTCTATATTTCTGATTTGAGAAATTACGGTTTTTAATTTTGTTACAGGCTCTAGAAAATGTTGCGTTTCTTTATTGTTTGTTATGCCATGTAGGCCTAAACCAATACGCACCATATCAAATTGATATTGGGGGTAATTGATTATTCCAATACTGTTGAGTAAGTGAATTATTGGGGTTTTATTAATATTAAGGCTAAGGAGTTTAGATAGCCTCAACAATTGTTCTGCCTGGGATTTTGTAAACTCTTCTTCTAATAGATCATCAGCCGAAGATAGATGTGAGAAAATAGATTTCACTTCTATATTTATATTTTCATTAAGAATGTCGGATAATAAATGAATATCGTGTTCTGAAAATCCCAAACGGTGCATTCCAGTGTCTATTTTTATATGGATAGAAAATTTTCTATCGCCCAAAACTTTCAAAAATTCATTTAACACTCTGATGCTGTAAATTTCTGGCTCCAAACTATACTCTATTAAAGTCTCGTAGCTTGATATTTCTGGATTTAAAACTAATATAGGTGTTTTTATCCCTGCTTCTCTAAGCAATTTTCCTTCGTCAGCATAGGCCACAGCAAGATAATCAACATTGTGATACTGTAATATATTTGCAATTTCATACGATCCACCTCCATAAGAAAAAGCTTTAACCATCACCATCAACTTGGTTTCTGGATTTAATTGGCTTCTGAAAAAGTTGAGGTTTCTAACTATGCTCGATAAGTTAATTTCTAAAACAGTATCATGAGATTTTTTTGAGAGGTGCTTTACAACTCTCTCTAATCTGAAAGATCTAGCACCTTTCAATAAAACAATCTCATCGTTGAAATTAATACTAGACAAGCCGCTTATTAATTGGTTGGTATTTTCGAATGAGAAAATTGTATTAGCTGTAAACTTTTCTTTAAACTTATTTATTTCGTCTCCTAATAGCACAAGTTTATCGATGTTGTGTTGCTCTATTAATCGTGCTATTTCTGTATATATAGAATCTGCCTTATCACTGTGTTGCTTTATGGTGCTGATTATAATAGCCCTTTTTTTATGCTGAAACTGTGTGTCAAGAAAATTCAACGCAATCTTTAACGAATCGATATCTAAGTTGTATCCATCGTTTATTATTGTGCAGTTATTGTTGCCTTCTATTTGTTGAAGACGCATTTCAATAGGGATAAGCTTTGAAAACCGCTTTTTTATCTCTTCTTTTTTATAAGCGAAAGAAAGCATTATCAACCACGTGATAATTGCATTTTCAATTGATGCATCATCAGAAAAAGGTATTTCTATAGTCGATAGCTCACCCTTATATAGTCCAGTAATAATAGAACTATTTTTGTGTTTCATTATTCCGAGTACCTGTAAGTCTGCTTTCTTACTTGTTGCCCACGATATTTTCTCAACATTGTGGAGTAGGGGAGATGATTTGATTAGTTCTCCTATTTTATCATCATCTTTAAAAAATATCTGCTCACAGTTTTTAAAGAGCTTAATTTTTTCTTTTATTTTCTGTTCTTCAGATGAAAAATTCTCTGAGTGTGCTCTGCCAATATTAGTGAATATGCCTAGTTGTGGCTGAATAATATTTTCGAGGATATCCATTTCGTCTGTTTTTGAAATTCCAGCTTCGAATATTCCAATATTATTCTCCTCCTTAATTTCTAAAACCGATAGTGCTACTCCAATCTGCGAATTATAGCTTTTCGGACTGCGAACTATATTGAAATCTTTGTTTAGCAACTGATACAACCATTCTTTTACAATGGTTTTTCCATTGCTTCCTGTTATAGCTATAGTCTTTAGTTTTGAATTATCTCTTCGCCAAGTAGCGAGTTTTTGTAATGCTTTTAGAGTGTCATCAACAATAATAAAGCTACAGTATTCTGGCATATCATTTGGGAAATGATTTACAATAAATGATCTTACTCCCTTTTTTATAGCATCAGATATATATTTATGGCCATCGTTGTTCTCGGTTATTAAAGCAAAGAACAGTGTTTTAGAGTTGTTCCCAGAAATGCGACTATCAATAGATATATTATCTACAATTTCTTCATTTTCACCCTTGAGATCGGCATTCAGAACCTGTGCTACTTCTCTCAAAAAATATTGTTTGTTTGCCATTGAACATTTTATTGTGTACAGTCAAAAGTAAGTATATTTTTTAGAGCAAAAAAAAGAGCTTTATCATAATCGTTCTGATTTTTGATAAAGCTCTAAAATTCTTAGAATGATTCTAAGCTAGGTTATTCTACAATCTTCTCAGATTTAATTTCTACTTCATCCTGCATAGCTTTAAAATATGCTGCTCTGCTCAAAGGCTCATATTCGTTTATCTCGCCTAATAGAACTAGTTCTTCACTAACATCAGTTCGGTGGCTGTAATGAGCTAGATTCCCTGTTTTAGAACAAATAGCGTGCACTTTAGTAACGTATTCTGCAGTAGCCATAAGGTAAGGCATAGGTCCAAAAGGTTTTCCTTTGAAATCCATATCTAAACCTGCAACAATAACTCTGATACCTCTATTGGCAAGTTGATTGCAAACTTCAACTATTTCGCTGTCGAAAAATTGTGCTTCATCAATACCTACTACATCAACATTGTCGGCCAAAAGTGGAATGTTTGCAGCTGCAGGTACCGGAGTTGAGTGAATTTCGTTTGAATCATGGGAAACTACCTTTTCCACATCGTAGCGAGTATCTATCGCTGGCTTGAAAATCTCAACTTTTTGCTTGGCTATCTTGGCTCGTTTCAACCTGCGTATCAACTCTTCAGTCTTACCCGAAAACATCGATCCAGTTATAACTTCAATCCAACCTTTTTGTTCTATATGATTTACCGTATTTTCGAGAAACATTTCGTACTTTTCTAGCCGCGCCGCGGGAATTATTTTTATATATTGAAAAGCTTTTATACTAGCTTTCTATAAAATAGAATTTGTGGGTGCAAAAGTAATAAATAGAATGAATTTTTGACTAAAACATCAGCACTAAAAACCAAAGTTTTCAACATATATTAGCTGTGTTTTTATTAATTTATAAATAATATATTCGTTTAAGTTTCTGTATTATAGAGAAATAGACTTGGCGAGTGAAATAATTGGAAAATAGTAGAATGAAACACAAGATAATTTTAGAAATTAGGGAGGTAGCTTCAGAGATTGAAAAATCAGATAGTTTGAATGCTACAGTTTTGAGAGAAAAAGTAGCAAAACTTTATGACAAACTTGTTGTATTAGAGTTCTTAGAAAGAGGAATAAAAGAGCTAGTTAAGGAGGAGATTTTTGTAGAGAAAAAGGATGATCTAGTAAATGATGATGCTAATAGTGAAACTACATCTGAATTACCTATAACTGAAGATTTTGTTGAGAAGGAATTAGTAGAGGAGTTATCTGAAGAACAGGAAGAAATACCTTTTGTAGAATCTAAAGTAGAAGAATCTAAAAAACATCATCCTAACCTTTTTGAATCTGCCGCTGAGCTTGAAGAAGAAAGAGAGGAAAACTCTATTTTTGAAAGCAGTAATATAGAGGAGATTCAAGAAGAGGACGTAGTTGCAGAAGTTGTTCAAGAGATAAGCGAAGAAAGCAATATTTCGTCGTTTTCTGCTGAA